>JAIFLR010000083.1 GCA_020048985.1 Halobacteriovorax sp.
CAACAGGTACAGAGGCATCTGGAAGGTTAGGAATATTGAGTAAAATATTATCTTGAAGCGCCTGGAGTTGTGTTAATTCTAACTCATCAGTTTGCATCGCCAATTTTATAAGCGCAACGTTGTTAACAAGATGATCAGCATCTTGTTTATTCTTTTTGAGTTCGCCGATTTGTTTTGATAAATTATTAAGTTCAGCTTTTTTTGTTTCAGTATTAGTTACTAATTCTTTTCTTTTTTTATTATTCGCTAAGACCTGATCAATTACAGATGTATCAAAGTTTCTATTTGCGAGACTCGCTTTAATGTTAACAAAATCACTTTCAATTTTTTTAATGTCCAACATGGGATGTACCTATTGCATAAGATTAATATATGACTGAATATTATTTTTATCAGCGGCTTCGGGGTTCATTTCAAGATACAATTTATAGGATTCTACGGCAAGAGCGCCTTGACCGAGAAGGCGGTAAACATCCCCAATTTTCCTATGAATAACTGGCTCATCACCCTTTTCTGCCATGGCCCTTTTGTAGAGATCTAGCGCCAAATCAAAGTTATTTCTTTTAGAACTAATATCGGCCAGACCCACCAGCGACTCATAGGCCTTGGGGTTAATTTTCTGAGCTTTTTTAAACAAGTTCTCGGCTTGAATTAATTCACCTTTTTCGACATAGATTTGTGCCATAAGAGTTAGATCAGCATCATTGTCACCATTGGCCTTAAGATCAGCCTCAACGTCTTTTAAGGCACCATCATAGTCCTTACTAAGATATTTTATTTTCGCTATGTAGTACTGTACCTTTGGGTAAGTTTCTAACTTGTCCTGAATACGTTTAAACCACTTTGCCGCCTCAACGAGCTTGCCATTTTCATACAAAACTTTACCAGCAGTCATCATCGCTTCAAGCTCGCCCGGCTCGATCGCCAGTAAATTTTCCACTAACTCAGGAATCTCAGTAAAGCGCTCATCTAAAAGGGCTGCTTTGATAAGGAACTCATAAAGTGACTTATCTCTCACGGGCATTTTCTCTAACTTTTCTTTGTAAACCTGAAAGTCTTTGATCTTTCCTGCGCGGTAATAGAAAACAGCTATTTCGGACAGCACCTTAGGGTTCTCTCCAAATTCATCCAACAGCCCTAAAAGATATCCAATAGCAGAAAGATCGTCTTGTTGCTCATAAACTACTTTAGCGTAGGCAATTCTATAATCAGGATTAATCGGGTCGAGTTCCATACATTTATTTAAGAGCAATCTTGCAGCATCAAAGTTCGCCCTCTTAATAAGGAGCTCGGCCATAAGAAAGATATCAGCGTCATTAAGAGGGTTCATATTCATTGAATTTTTAAGCCAAGAAATTGCTTGTAAGGTATCTCCCATCTGAATGTAGAGTCTTCCATTTGCCGAAGCAAATTCGTAGGTACCCTTGAGATCTGTTCCTGACATCACACCAATTTTATTTTTGGCATCATTAAATTTGTAAGTATCAATATAGGCATCAATCAATGCGAAGTTGATTTTTTTATCATCAGGGTATTTTTTGGCAAGCTCTTCAAGAGTCTTCAACGCTTGTTTAGCAAGACCAAGTTTTAGCTGTACTTTAGCGAGAAATAATTCAGATGGAATATGTCCTTCCATCATGTCAGTTGCTTTGGCTGCTGAACTTAAAGCAAGTTCATAACTTCTCTTATCAAAAAAGTCCTTCGCTTGCGCAAGCAACTTTATAGCTTTTGATTCAGCAATTAGTTTATTTGTTTCATTGGCCGGATCATCGCTACTAGTAAGATCGGAAAGGCGCATTCTTAATTCTGTTGAATCTTCTATTTCTAATGATTTTGTAAAAAATGCTGTCGCAGTTTTAACATCACCTTTATGAGCAAGCAAAAGACCTTTTAGTTCTAAAAACTTTGCCCGGGTAATATCGTTATGCCCTAAATTTAAGTCTTCGGCTTTGAGGAGTAGAGGTTCAGCTTCTTTGAATTTTTTCTCTTTTATTAATTGGTCAGCCTTGAGGAGATAAAAACCAACTATCTTTGGATAGTTTTTGATCGCATCATCTATATATTCATTGGCCTTATCGTCCTCCTGGTTGAGTATTGAGTACTCAATCAGTGCCTCATAGACATATCGATTTTTTTGTGGGGTTTTTTCAAGAGGTGTTTTGAATTGTTTGGCGAGGTCAATTTTTCCAGTTTTAAGTAATGTCTTCAAATAGACCGCAAACAAGTCTGGAGTTACATTTTTGGGATAGAGTTTTAGATACTTTGAAACAACGTCAGCAGCAGCTTCGTATTTATTTATGCTCATATAGAAAAGGTTAAGGCCAATAACACCATCTGGATTTTTTGCAAGAAAAGGCCGCTGCGCCTGAATCATGTTAAACACGACCAATGCATTGCCTTGTTTGTCTTCTCTGGAGTATTTTAATTGTTCTGCATAGTCGCGTACCAATAATGAAATTGCCTCTTCGCTATCAATATTATTTTCGTAACTACTCTTAAGTAAAACCCCTGCCTTGATCAGACTGATGTAGTCACCCGCAGCGAGTAACTGCCGAGCCTTTTCCTGCTCGATTTTTGACCTCTTCAAGTCGGCTTTATCAAAAGGTACCGGAAATTCAACAATAGGTTCTATATGTTTAAATGGTGGTTTCTTTGGTTTCTCATCACTTGGAAACATAACAACATAAAGTAATATCGCTATTGCTAATGCGGCAATTGTTTTGATCTTTTTCTTTTTTCCGGCATCTTCGGCTTCACCTTCTTCATCTTCTTCGTTCTGTTCAGCTTGTTCTTTTTGTTTTTCTTTTTTTCGTATAGCTTTGGCTTCTTTCTCGATTTTTTCTTCTTCTTCATTTGCAGCAAGCATCAACTCTGAATTAGTTCTATCAATACGAATCATCTGAGTTGACTCATCTGCCTCAACCAGCGCCAAGGCTTTAGCGGACTTTAATTTTTCCTCGGCTTCTATTGTTTTTTGTTCATCTTCCCGCTTAAGCCGAGCTTCCTCATCCTTTTTCATTTTTCTTATTCGCTCTAGATCTTTCTGAGCTACTGGATTTAAAGCAGTCTTATCACCGGCATCTTCAATAACTACTTCAGGTTTAGGTTTATCTGGTTTTTCTTCTGCTATTTTATTATCAAGTTCTAATTCAAAGCTCGTATGGGTCGAAGGATTCGATTTGGGTGTCACTGCCAACTGAATAGTTTCTGTTAATTCTTGAACTGGATCATGAACCAAAATATCAATTGTATCAATTTCTGATTCTTTTTTATGATTGCGAAGTTTAGTCAGATCGATAACAAAAGTTTCTTCTTTGGGCGATGACGTTGTGACTGCTGTTTTATCCTGATCCATTAGTTCTGCATAAAAATCAAAACTAGATATTGGAGACCAGTTTCCGGTGGGAAAAATCTGCGCTTCCTCATCACCTTGGATGTGGCCTTTAGCCTTTAACTCGTGAAGTTGGCTTTTAATGAATGGACCTATAACCCGTGCATTTTTAAGCCGGATCCGATATTTCGTCATTCTTCTATTATAGGGTGTTTTGCAAAATTAGGGGGGGAAAACAAAGGGGAGCCTCGAGCTCCCCTGGTGATGATTACTTGATGAAAAGAACAGCGTTCCCAGAGATGGTCATGACTTTTTCCCAGAAAATTCCGAGAAAAAGAACCGGGATAAAGAGGGCGATGATGACTGCTTGATTGGCCGGAGTAAAGCCAGCGACCTTAACTTCGCCGTCGGCTTGACCAAGGATGATGGTTTTGGCCAGCTTCACATAGTAATAGAGAGCAATAACCGAGTTTATCGCTGCAACAATAGCTATCCCATAGAGTTTTTTCTCAATGATGACGGCAAAAATATTGAATTTAGCAACAAATCCGCTAAAAGGTGGCATGCCTGCCAGTGAGAAAAGTACCGCTGCCATAATGATCGCCATTGTCGGGTGCTTATAAATAAGTCCCTTGAAGACATCATAGGAATCGGTCCCGTACATATCTGATAAATGTGAAGTGATGTAGAAAGCAATCAGAGTCATGAACATGTAAACAATTCCGTAAAACAGAATTGCTCTTACCCCTTCATCATTCAGGGTTACGATACCCAAAATCATTAAGCCCACGTGACCAATTGATGAAAATGCCAGTAGACGCTTAACTGATGTTTGCCCGATGGCCGTGACGTTACCGACCGTCATAGTCATGGCAGATATAACCAACATCAATCCAACCCAAGAAACATTTAAGGCAGCATTGCTAGTAAAAAAGATAAATGAAACGCGAACTAGGGCAGCTAAGCCAGCCATTTTAGGAATAATGGCAAAGAACGCTGTTACTGGAATAGGTGCACCCTGGTAAACATCTGGAGTCCACATGTGAAATGGGAAGACAGATATTTTATAGCCCAGACCAACGAAAAACAGGATGAATGAGATCATAACTAGCACGAGGTTAGTACCCTCGAGGCCAGGAAGTTTCGCCACCATCTCAACAAACTGGATAGATCCTAGAATTCCATACAAGTGGCTGATTCCGTAAAGTGCTACACCTGCCGAAAGACCACCATAGAGTACATACTTTAAACCAGCTTCAGTTGAAGTGGATTCATCTCGCTTAAATGAACTCATCACATAAGAGAGGATTGAAAGCGTCTCAATACCTAAATAGAGAGTGAGCATGTTATTGGCCGAAGCTAGAAGCATTCCTCCAGTTAAAACACCAACCGCCATGATGGCAAATTCAGACTTAAGGTTTGAGTAAATATCCTTGGATGAATAACTAAGGAATATTGTACCCATTGTTCCGAGGACCATAATAATTTTGATCAAGGTACTGAATGGATCAATCGTGATGGCGTTGTGGAAAATATAAATAGGAGCTTCGCTCATATTTTGAATTAAGAAAAATAAACATAAGGCAAGCATGCCAAGAGCATAACCGATAATTTTGCCTCTTGAAGCGTGTTCGTCTTTTACGGCGGATTCAGCTACTAACAAAGTGGTCATTAGCACAACGCAAATGATCTCTGGTATATAATAGCTTAAGAATCCAAAGAGCTGCTGTATCACAAAAAACCTCGCTTAGAATTTCGCCATCAGGTCAACAAGTTGACCCACAGATGCTTTCATTACGTTTAGAAGCGGGCTTGGAAAAATACCAAACACAACTACGCAAATACAAAGTGGAAGCATGTAAAAAATTTCACGTGCATTCATATCTTCGTAATCTTCAGTTTCAGGATTAACTTCCCCGAAGAACATACGTTTGAACATCCAAAGAAGATAAGCAGCACCAATTAGGAGACCGACTACTGCAATAACAGTAATTGTTGTGAACTTCTGGTAAATCCCGAGGAAAATAAGCGCTTCAGAGATGAAGCCAGATAGTCCAGGAAGACCAAGAGAAGCAAACATACCAATGATAAATACAACAGTGTACTTAGGAAGTTTTGTAGAAAGACCGCCGTACCCTTTTGAACCATCAGGTTTTACAATCCAACGGTGGTGTGAGCGCTCGTAAAGAATACCAATAAGTAAGAACATCATCGCAGTTGAGGTTCCATGGTTAAACATCTGGAGAACGGCACCATTCATACCCTGAGTTGTCATAGCCGATAGGCCAAGCATGACAAATCCCATATGCGATACTGAAGAGTAGGCCACAAGTTTTTTTACATCATCCTGTGCCATCGCACAGAAAGCGCCATAAATAACAGAGATCAGACCCAACCAAGCAATGATGGTTGAAGACTCAACAGCTGCCTGTGGAAAGATAGGGAATGCAATTCTTAAAAACCCGTACGTTCCCATCTTAAGTAGAACACCTGCGAGAATAACTGAAACAGCTGTTGGCGCCTGAACGTGTGCGTGAGGCAACCAAGTATGGAAAGGGAAAACAGGAACCTTGATAGCAAAACCAAGGAACATGAACCAGAAAAAGAGATGTTCGAAAGAGAACGTATGTCCAAAAATGCTAACCGTTTCATTAACATATTTCCCGCCTTGGTGAGCAAGGATACTGAATGAATCAACACCTTTTCCAGAAGCGTAGTAAAGAGCAATGATACCAACCAACATGAAAATTGAACCAAAGAAAGTATAGAGGAAGAATTTGATCGCTGCGTACTCTCTATTTTCTCCTCCCCAAATTCCAATAAGAAAGAACATCGGAAGAAGCATAACTTCCCAATAAACGTAGAAAAGGAAAAAATCGAGAGAGAAAAAGACTCCAAACACGGATGATTGAAGCATTAGAAGTAGTGCAAAGTAAGCCTTAACATTCTTCTCAACTGTCCAAGAGGACAGAGTACAAATAAAGAAAAGGAGGGCATTAAGGAAAGTCATCAGCATCGTGATGCCGTCGATTCCTAAATGATAATTAATATGGAATTGCTCAATCCAAGGAATCTTCACAACAAACTGCATCGCAGCTGTCGAAGTATCAAACTTCAAATAAAGAACAATCGACAAAATCAATGTGATTGAAGTTGTGATTAAGGTAACCAAGCGAACCGCATTGTCCTTGGCCTTAGGAGTTGCAAGAACTGCAATTGCTCCAATGATAGGTAACCATAAAATCCAATTAAGTATTCCGTTCACAAAGAACCTCTCTATAAAAAAACTAACTAAATGTTTACTGTCCAAATATAACTAGCAAGAACCATAATCAGCATGATGAAGTAAAACTGGATCTTTCCTGATTGCACTATTCTGAGTACCAGGTTGAAAAGATTTACAGCAACACCGGTTCCATCAACACCGATAGCATCAACCACCACGTTATCAAACCACTTAGCAGATTTGAAAAGGACGCGGTTTACAGCAGCCCATCCATCAACAGCAAAGCGGTCATAAATTCCCATGTCAAACCAGGCCAGACCACGGTTTAAACCGAGAAGACCTTTTTTAATAAGGACTTCTATGTAGAAGTCATCAAAGTAGTACTTGTTCTGAAGAACTTTTGTCAGCCCAGGGAACTTAGAAGCCCATGGTTTAACAGATCCTTTGATGTACATAAGGAAAGCAAGGAATACGCCAGCGAAAGCTATAATGATTGAAGCAATTGCTCCAATTGTATGAGCAGAGTGTAGTTTATGCTCGTCTGGATTTGGACCAGCGTAGCCGGTTTGGTGATGATAATGAGCATGCTCTAGGTGAGCAGCCTCTTTTGTATCAACCTTGCTGAACTCTTGACGTGGATGATTAACAAAGCGTTCAACTCTTGGGGCTTCAACTAGAACTTTAAACCATTCTGTTTTTGCACCAAAAACTTTACCAAAACTTTGACCAGTTAAAGTACCGCAGAACCAGAAACCAAGAGTGAAAACTGATAAGATGAGAAGAGGAACGTTCTGACGAACATCCAGGTGCTCATGATGAATATCGTGACCATGAGCCTCATGCCCCTTAGCATCGTGGTGACCATGGCCATGACCGTGATCATCGTGGTGAGTTCTGTTTTCTCCGTAAAAAGTCATGAACATCATACGGAACATATAAAATGCCGTGAGGCCAGCACCAGCGAAACCTAAGATTGGAACGATTGCAAGAAGTGGGTTCTGGCCTGCCATGAAACCATAATAAAGAGCATCGCCTAGTATTCTGTCTTTTGATACAAATCCAGAGAAGAACGGAATACCAGCAATCGCAAGCGTACAGCACATCATCGCAAAATGCGTATATGGAAGAAACTTACGAAGGCCGCCAAGTTTTGGCATTTCCTGTTCATGAACGGAGTGAATAATTGAGCCAGCAGACAAGAAGAGACATGCTTTGAACATAGCGTGAGTAATAACGTGCATAAAAGCAGCATTATATGAACCAACACCAACTCCCATGATCATATAACCAAGTTGAGAAAGTGTAGAGTAAGCGAGAACTGCTTTAATATCAGTTTGCACAACAGCAATAGTTGCAGCACCAAAAGCGGTAATGGCACCTATTACAGCAATAAACCAAGTGATGTCTCCAAGAACCATTAATGGGTACATACGAAGTGAAACCCAAACTCCGGCCGTTACCATCGTAGCCGCGTGAATAAGCGCGGAACCGGGAGTTGGTCCCATCATCGCATCAGGCAACCACACTTGAAGTGGAAACTGCGCTGATTTCCCCATGGCTCCCAAGAAAATACAAAGAGCTGTAAAAGTAGCAAAAGAAATCCCCAGAACTGTTTGACCAAGGAATTTACCTTCAGCTATCGCCGCGTAAATATCAACGTAATTAACAGAACCAAGAGTTGTCCACAAAGCCACGATACCAAGAAGAAGGAATACGTCCCCAACTCGAGTAGTCATGAACGCTTTAAGTGAGGCGTCTCCGGCTTTTTCTTTTTTATTATATATACCGATGAGTGAATATGAGCAAAAGCCCATGATTTCCCAGAAAATGAATAGTGAGAATAGGTTATCTGATAGAACTAGACCCAACATGGCCGAAGTAAAAAGTGGCAAGAAGACAAAGAATCTTCCATGCTTTTCATCATGATCCATATACCAGGTTGAAAAGAGGTGAATAAGGGTAGCAACTCCAGAAACCATAACCAGCATAATGGCTGCCATGTTATCTATATATATACCCATGTCTATTTTATAGATTTGTGTTCCATAAGAGAGATCAAACCAAGTGAATACTTTATGGATGTAGTAGTCAGTTGCAAATTGACCAAAAACAAAGTCCCCGAAGATTCTGGCAGAAAAGATAAAAGAGACAAAAATACTTAAAGTTGCTAACCAATCTCCCTGGCGGGGGAGCTTTCTTCCAAAAAAAGCATTTATGACAAATGCGATTACTGGGGAGAGGAAAATCGGCGCAATACTTCCAACGGTATATTCCATATAGAACCCTTAATTTCTTAGCTGAGTGGCTTCATCGACGTGAATTGTTTCTTTTATCTGGAAGAAACGAATCACAATAGCTAAACCAACAGCAGCTTCAGCAGCGGCTATCACAATAATAAATAGACTAAAAATGTGACCATCCAAATTGTTGGTCACATAACGTGAATAAGCGACAAAGTTTAAGGCAGCTGCGTTGAGAATTAATTCAATCCCTAGCAAAATTGCCACAATGTTTTTTCGCGAAATCATGACCATTAATCCCACAACAAAGAGGATCAAAGAAATAATTAAATAAGAGGCCAGGCTCATCATAAGTTTTCTCGCTTAATTTTGCTTACGTGGGCGTGCAATTATTGCAGCCCCAACTAAGGCACCTAATAAAAGTACAGACGAAATTTCGAACGCCAAAACGTGATCCTTAACTAACAGGTGACCGATTTCCGTCACCGTTGAAGGAAATTCGTTGTTAATTGTTTTAGTAGGAAGTGTTTGAGTTAGACCCATAAGTAGTTTGATATTAGTGAGGAGAAAAACAACACCAACAAAAAGACCCATTCCATAAGTCCACTTGTTCCCCATCGAAGGAGCCAATCCAAGTAGGTTCTGAGCACGTGATATAAAGTCAGTTCCACCCGTCAACATCACAGCGAAGAGCATAAGAATAACGACGCCACCGACGTAAACCATAATCTGAGTTACTGCCACAAAATCTGCGCCCAAGGTCGCGTAGAGTCCAGCGACTCCCATCAGTGACCCCAAGAGGAACACACATGAGTGCATGATATTTTTAACCACTAACACACCCAGTGCACACGAGACCGTTAGTACAGCAGAGCTAATAAATAGAAACTCTAAAAACATGAAAAGCCCTTAGTTAATGACTACCGAGAACAAGCTCAGCAATCGACTTACCATTAAAAACAACCATCCATATAGCGCAACCAATTAAATTAAAAATCGCAATTGGTGTTAGGTATTTCCAGCATACAGACATCAACTGATCCACTCTTAGACGGGGGAGTGTCCAGCGAATCCAGATAACGACGTAATATAGAATTAACGTTTTAGTCATGAAAATAACAAATTGAGCGGCCTGAACTGGAAGAATATCGATGGTTATTCCAGGAACGTTATAGCCACCAAGAAATAGCGAAGCTGCTACACCACAAACAACAAAGACTTCAATATATTCAGCAAGTGCAAAAAACCCAAATCTCATGCCTGTGTACTCAGTATGGTAGCCGGAAACGAGTTCAGATTCTGCCTCAGGTAAATCGAATGGGGCCCTGTTGGTCTCAGCTAGTGCACCAACTCCATAAACAAAGAAAGCGATGAATGCGAATGGGTTATGAAACAAAAACCACTGGTGCGGAAGTCCGCCTTGCTGCCCAACAATTGTGCCAAAGCCCATTCCACCGGCCAAAAGAACAATAGCCAAGATCGATATGGTTACAGGAATTTCATATGAAATGATTTGAGATGCTCCTCTCATACCACCCAACATAGACCACTTTGAGTTAGAGGCATATCCGCCAAGGAAAACTCCAAGCCCAACAAAAGATGAGATCGCAACGAGATAAAAAATACCGACGTTTAGGTCGGCCATGATGAATCCACCAGCGAAAGGTAAAACTGCAAGAGTGGCAAACACACCCACTAAACAAAGTAGAGGAGCTAGATAGAAGAGGGCTTTATCAGCTGTAAAGGGCATGATGTCTTCTTTAGTCATCATTTTCACACCATCTGCCAGCATCTGAAGAAGCCCGTATGGTCCAACACGGTTAGGTCCTAAACGCGCCTGTAAATCTGCAGAAATCTTTCTTTCTGCATAAGTTCCAAGGCCACCGATAGTGGCGCACATACCAATGATGATAAGTGCAAGTAGAAAATAAATTGTAAATGCTAAAACACCCTGATTGTTTCCAAAAAGTGCTAACAGGTAGTCATAGAATTCATACTTTGAAAGGTA
Organism: Halobacteriovorax sp.; assembly: GCA_020048985.1. Taxonomy (GTDB): domain Bacteria; phylum Bdellovibrionota; class Bacteriovoracia; order Bacteriovoracales; family Bacteriovoracaceae; genus Peredibacter. The sequence continues at coordinate 10,806 of JAIFLR010000083.1, forward strand.
GCTAACAACGGTTTGATTCATAAATAATGGACCTTATTTAGTTTCTTTTTTAAGAGAGTGCTGGAAAGACTTAACCCAATCAAGGTCACCTTTTCTCCAACAGTAAGCGATACCTTCAATCAATACTGAAATGAAACTCAAAAATATAATCAAAGCATATCCGCCCTGACCCATGTCATTTAATTCTCTAAAAATTGAAGCGACAGGAAACATTAGAACTGATTCAACATCGAAAATAATAAAAATTAATCCAACAACATAGAAACGAACGTTGAACATAGACCAAGCCGAACCAACTGGTAGCTCACCACACTCGTATGGAGTAGATTTGAGATGCGAAGGTTTCTTAGGGGCCAAGGCTACAGAAAGAAAATGGCCGCCAAAAAATAGCAAAACTGCTAGTCCCATAAAGATAACAACAGGCATTAAGCCATCGAACTCGGCTGGTATCATGGAAGTCTCCACTGCATTAAGATCTTAAGAAAAAGTAGTTTTAAGATACAAAAGATGTTGAAAATAGGGAAGATGTTATTTCATTTGCTTGGGTGTAAACTCATGGAACAAAAGCTATAAAAACGAACTTTTTTAATCGGACTTTAACGATATGTTATTTAGTGGCCTACAAACCAAGCTCCAACACTGGAAAGATCATCAGCAACTCTTGCAGTTAAAGGGTATTTCCCCTAATCAATGGTCTTTATTGGCAGGAAGTTATTTTCACGATCAGGTGTTTTCGACACCACATGTTCTGATCTGCTCAGATCAGGATGAAGCCGAAGATGTTTATGAAGCGTTGAAGCATTTAAGAAATGTCTTTTTTTACCCGGGGCACAATCATTCCCTTTATAGCAGTATATTAACTTCAGAAAGCTCACTTCTTTCACGCTGGTCCGTACTTCAAAGACTAGTTAGTGGTGAGAAAATAATCATTATAACCACATGGGAAGCAGCTTTAATGCTGGGCCCCGATCCTCAGTTTTTCAGAGAAAAATCTTTTACTATTAAAAAAGACGACATTATTTCCCCATTTGATCTCGCCCAAAGATTAACAAGCTTAGGTTATTTTCCTGCCTCAACTGTAGAAGAACCAGGCACTTTCTCAAAGCGCGGTGAAATTTTTGATATTTATCCTGTGGCACACTCACCTGTTAGACTTCATTATTTTGACGATTTGATTGAAGAAATTTTTAGCGTGGATCTGGAAACTCAGAAAACAGAACGTGATAAGACATTTCAGGAAGTTTGTTTGGTTCCTGGACCAGGTTTTTTAACTCATGACCCGTATGCAACCAATCTCAGGTCAAAACTGCCTCAACCACAACCGCGCTTTAAAAATAAGTATGAAACAAGAAAACTGTTGTTTCAAAAAATGGGAGAGAGTCAGCTTTTTGATAATTATCCTTTATTCATACCACTTTTCTTTGAGACTCCCAAGACTTTGGTAGATTTTTTACCCAAAGACTCCAAATTCACTTTCTTTAATTCGGATAATGGTCAAAAAAACTTTGACCTTTTTCTGGCACAACAAAATGATGATCATCAGGCACTTATAGATGATGTAGAGAGCTCGTCTATTATCCCTGGGCCAGATGCTTTTTATCAAAAAGACTTTAATACAGACAAATTTAAAACACTACAAGTTGAGCAGCTTGATATCACTTTGGATCTTGATCAGTCCCTTGACCGTCAACTCCACCTTAACCTTGAGAAATTAAAATCCCATTTGCAAACAAAGATGCAAATCGCCGGCGAAGCTCCTGCTAATAAATTTGAATTCATCAAGGGCAGCCTTAAAGTGTTGAAGAATGAACTCAAGAGTTATGGCCACCTAATCGTTACCTATAAATCAGAAAATGCTCGTCAAGAACTAACATATTTAATGGAAGAAAATGGTTTAACAGCGCTTGGGGACAGGCTCCATTATGTTTTCGGGAAATTGGACGAAGGATTTTACTACAAAGCTGAAAATATTTTTGTTCTATCAGAGAGCGACTTTTTCGCCATAAAAAAGAAAAAAACTAAACAGTTAGCTTCAACTAATAAAGATCTGTTTGCGGAACAACTAGCGACTTTAAAAATTAATGATTATGTCATTCACAGAGACTATGGAGTAGGGGTTTATAAAGGCTTAGAAACGATTCAGGCAATGGACCAACAAAATGATTATCTAGTTATTTTGTATGAAGATAACGATAAAGTTTATGTACCAGTTTATAAGTTAAATCTAGTTCAAAAACACGCAGACTCCTCTTCTGGATTAAAAGTTGCGTCCCTTAAATCCAAAAAGTTTAATGAACTCAAAGCAAAAGCGCGTAATTCTGTTAAAAAACTCGCCTTTGATCTGTTACGTCTACAAGCCGAGAGAAAACTTGGGGGAGGATTTTCTTATTCACCACCCGATCATCTATTTAAAGAATTCGAACTCTCATTTGCCTTTGAAGAGACCCCTGATCAGTCTAAGGCCATCAACGATGTAATTGAAGACATGCAACAGCAATTTCCCATGGATCGACTCGTTTGTGGAGATGTCGGATTCGGTAAAACAGAAGTCGCCATGCGAGCAGCAATGATCGCTGTTTTAGATAAAAAGCAAGTTGTTATTCTTGTTCCCACTACTGTTTTGGCACTCCAGCATTTTCATTCTTTTAAAAAACGTTTCGAAAATTTTCCTGTAAATGTAGATTTTGTTTCAAGGTTTAAAACACCCAAGGAAAAAACTCAAACCCTTAGGAATGTTACAGAGGGAAAAGTTGATATTCTCATTGGTACCCATGCAGTTCTTTCCGATAAATTAGAGTTCCACGATTTGGGACTTTTAGTCATTGATGAAGAACACCGCTTTGGTGTTGCCCATAAAGAAAAATTAAAAGTTTTAAAGACGGGCATTGATGTCCTAACTATGACAGCAACCCCTATCCCCAGAACGCTTCAATTATCTTTTTTAGGAATCAGAGATTTATCTTTGATTCAAACTGCACCTCCTAGACGACAAGCGATAAAAACATATGTGATCAAACAAGATGACCTCACTCTCAAGTCCGCCATTGAAAAAGAGCTTTCCCGTGGCGGCCAAGTTTATTACGTTCACAATCGAGTGCACGATATTGAAGAGCATGAAATCTATCTTAAAAAACTTGTTCCGAAAGCTCGCATTAGTGTCACACATGGGCAAATGAATGAGCGTGAATTAGAGAAACGTATTAATGATTTTTATGATCATAAATCTGACATTTTACTGGCCACTACCATTATCGAATCAGGCATTGATATTCCTAATGCTAATACTATGATTATTGACCGCGCTGATACCTATGGTCTTGCACAACTTCATCAATTACGTGGGAGAATCGGAAGATCGGACCGCAAAGCCTATGCTTATTTCATGGTTCCAGAAAATCGAATTTTGAGTGAAAATTCTCAGCGCCGCCTTCAAGCCTTGCAGACCTATGCTGAAATGGGCGGTGGATTTTCCCTCGCTTCTTCTGATATGGAAATTAGGGGAGCTGGGGACATTCTTGGCGCTGAACAGTCGGGCCATATTGAAGGCATTGGCCTTGAGTTTTATATGGATCTTCTGCAGGAGGCAATTCAGGAAATTCGCGGAGAGCAAAAAGTTTCCGCCAAAAATATTGAAATTCAGGCACCTTTCTCTGCATATATACCCAATTCTTATATTCCCGATCATGCACTACGGTTGAAATATTATAAGCGCCTATCAAACTGCAATGACATGAACCGTTTGGAAGATATTATAGTGGAGATCACTGATGCTTTCGGATTAACGCCGCGTGAACTCGAAGCACTCTACTCAATTCTTCGCGCACGAATTTATTTTCAGGCCCTTGGTCTCAGGCAGATCAGAGTTTCTGCGGCACAGATTTCCCTGTTTTTTGATCTTGAAGTACTCAACCACAACACTCAACTAAGAGACAAAATGCTGGGCTTTTTCATGAATAAGCCCAAATTTTATAAGCTAAACCCTGATTCATCCGTCACATGCTTCTTTAAAGAGCCTGTTGGCCATCTTATGCTGCTGGAATTTGCGAAACATATTGCAGCAGAAATGGGCGTATGTTAACGTTTTTATTAGATTCGATTATCAAACCAGGGATGTGTATGAAGAAACTCTCAATTGTAGTTTTCGCGGCCATGATGGCCCTTCCAGTTTTTGCGCAAAAAGACGTGGTAGCAACTGTTAACGGGCGCAATATTACCAAAAAACAATTCGAAGATTATCATCTTCAAAATTTGAAATTTGTTGGTCAGAGAAAAATCACCAAGGAAGTTTCACTTCAAGATCTAATAAATCGTGAATTAGGAATTCAGAAAGCTAAGAAGACTGGATTAGACAAAGATCCAGAAGTGATTAATAAGCAGGAAGATATTCTATTCCACGCTCAAACGTCTAAAGATCTAGAAAATGAATTCAAAAAAATTGTTGTTTCAGATGAAGAAGTGAAAAAATATTACGAAGATAGTAAGGAGTACCGTTCAGCACATATTCTCTATCGTTTAAGAGCTGAGCCAACTCCTGATGAAGTAAAAGCTGCTTTTGCTCAAAGTACTGCGCTTTATGCTCAGCTACAAAAGAGCCCAGAGGATTTTGCTAAAATGGCGAACAAATTCTCTCAAACTTCAGCGGCACCAGTTGGTGGAGATCTGGGATTCCAACCACCGACACGTCTGGCCCCTGAATATTATGAAGCTATCAAAGGTCAAAAAGTTGGTTACATCACTAAACCAGTAAGAAGCCAGATGGGTTACCACATTATTAAGGTGCTTGGTGTTAAAAGTTACGATCAAATCGACAAAAACTTGTACAAGAAAATCATTTACGATAAAAAAAGAGACGCACTTATCGAGAACTATTTTAAGAATCTCGCTAAAGGTGCGGCAATTAAGACGAACCTTTAAAATTGAAGCTTAGTGAAAAAATCATTTCTGTTATTCTTTCTTGGTATAAACTTCGCTCTAACGAGCGGGGTTTATGCCGAGGACAAACTCCTCGATAAATTAGTCGCTGTTGTAAACACCAGGATCGTCTCTCTTTCAGAAATTGTACGTATGGAAGACACTCTTCCCGCAAGGAAAGAAGTTTCTCCAATGGTTTATAATGAAAGCAAGTACGATAAAAAACAGCTCCTTGATATCATCATCAAATCTTATATTATTCGCGACAAGATTAATGCTCAGGGATACGTCATCAACGATGACGCTGTGGAGTCTCGTATTAAAATGACTGAAGAGCGCTTAGGTCTTAAAAGAGCGGATCTTCTAAATTTTCTTAAAACTAAAAATCTTACCTATGAAGAGTATTTTGAAATCATCCGTGAAACGATGGAGTACAACGTATTTGCTTCCAAAATTATAGCTCCATTAATTTCTGTTACTGAACAAGAAATTAAAAATGAATATTACCGCCGCAATAGTTCAAATAATGCACTTTCGTTTAAATACAATCTGGTAGATTTTTATATTAAAGAATCTAGCCTTGTAGATAAAAACACAGATCGATTCCTGGTAGTCCTTAAGGATTACCAATTAACAGGTAAACTTCCTGAAGAGTACCGTGACCTTGAAACAAATAATTTAGACAATCTCAACGAAGACGCCCTTTCTAAAGAGCTAGGGACCATCCTGAAAGCAACTTCAGAGGGCTCATTTTCTAAAGCTTCGTCTATTGCAGGATATCTGCACATTTTTTACGTGCAAAAGAAAGATCTGGTCGAATCTCAAGATTTTGTAAAATTTAAAGAGCAAATTCAAAATGACATCTTCATGAGTAAGGGTAAATCAGTAACGAACAACTGGTTTGACCGTGAATATTCTAATTACTACATCAAGAACCTCTTATAAAAAAATGAAAGTTTATGTCACTCAGGGGCATGAGGAAGGTATCGGTTTAGAGGTCTTCTTCAAGACCTGCTTATTTCTAAATCCCGAGCAACTTTGGTCACTCAATCTTTTAAGTTATAAAAATGCTGTCACTGAAAGCCTGATTACACTCAGGCTGCCCTTTGAGATCTTCGATGACCATATCCAATTGGCCCACGCTAGTATCCCAGTCACATGGCTAGATACTGTAAATCATTCACAAAGTTTTTCCTCTCTTGAACTGGGTATGAAGTTAGCTGAAAGTGGGGGAGTCCTTTACACCTTGCCCACCTCCAAAGACCAATTCCCTGGCTTCGCGGGACACACAGAGTACTTTCGCCATTTTTATCGCAGACCTGAGCTAGGAATGTTTTTTTCGGCTAGTGGTATGCAAATGCTCTTGGTAACGGATCACGTAGCAATAAATCATCTCTCTGAGGTCCTGAGTGAAAAGAGAATCTATGAATGCATTGTCAACGCATTCACGACTCTAAAAGCGTGGGATTGGCCGACTAAAAAAATTTTAGTTTCTGGTTTAAACCCCCACGCCGGAGAGGGTGGACTGATTGGATCAGAAGATCAACGAATCACAGCAGTAGTTAAACAGATCCAAGACAAATTCAAAATTGATATTACGGGGCCTTTTCCGGGTGATACAATGCTAAATGAGAAAAGAAGCCCTGAAGACGTTTTAGTTTACCTCTATCACGACCAAGGTCTTGCTCTCTTCAAAGGGCTTCAAGGGTTTGTGGGTACAAATATTACGTTAGGATTACCTTATCCGCGTTTTAGTCCTGACCATGGAACCTCCTTTAATCTTTATGGGAAAAATGTAGCTGACTATAGAGGCTGCCAGTTTTCTTTGAATCAGGCGCTCTCACAGCTCACGAGGTTGATAAATGGACAAAATAATAGTCACAAAAGCCAAAGTACATAATCTAAAAAATATCGACGTTGAAATTCCCAGACATTCTCTTACTGTCATTACCGGTCCCTCTGGCTCTGGGAAGTCCTCGCTTGCATTTGATACGATCTATGCCGAGGGTCAGCGACGATACATGGAATCCCTCTCAAGTTACGCTCGTCAATTCATAGGCCAAATTGAAGCCCCGGAAGTTGAAAGTATAACGGGACTGTCTCCTGCAATTGCCATTGATCAAAAATCCACTACTAAAAATCCAAGATCTACCGTTGGAACGATCACTGAAATCTACGACTACCTTAGACTTCTCTATGCCCGCCTTGGTGAAGCCCATTGCCCAGAGACCGGTGAAAAAGTAGCTAAACAATCTCCCCAGCAAATCGTTGACCAGATTTCAAAATTTAAAAATGGCACTAAGCTCCAGCTACTTTCTCCCGTCATAAGAAACAAGAAAGGTGAAAACAAGGAAGAACTCGCCAAGTACCTCAGTATGGGATTTTCCAGGATTAGACTCAATGGAGAAATACTTAATCTAGACGACCAAGTTAGTGTCACTAAAACTAAATTTAATAACATCGACATCGTTGTCGACCGACTCGTGATGAAAGAAGGGATCTCCCCAAGGCTCACAGATTCAGTGGAGCACGCGCTTAAATTATCTGACGGTTATTTATTGGTGCTAGCCGATGATAAAGATTTTTTTTATAGTGAGCAAAATTATTCATTCAAATCGGGGAAAAGTTATCCTGATCTTGAACCCAGATTATTTTCCTTTAATTCTCCTTTAGGGGCTTGTCCGGTATGTAACGGATTAGGAATTTCTAAAACCTTTGATATTGATAGTTTAGTTTTAGATGAATCCATGAGCTTAACCGAAGGGGCAATGCCGATTCTTAAAAAGAATTCTTTTCTCATGCAAATGATTAAGTCCGTTGCAGCTGCAGAGAAAATTGACATAGAGAAACCATTTAATAAACTTTCAGAAAAATTTCTTAACATTTTGTATAATGGTAACGGCGATAAAGTTTATAACTATAAGTTTGAATCAGAAAACTCATCATGGAACTTCAAAAAAGAGTTTCCAGGAATTATTGCCTGGCTTGAGAAAAAGCACAACGAATCAGAATCGGAAAAGACTCGCCAAGATCTAGAAGAGTACATGATTATTAAGAAGTGCCCAGGTTGTAAGGGGAAAAAACTTAATCCATTTGCACTCGCGGCTACGATTCAGGATAAATCTATTATTGATGTATGTGATCTTCCGATCAATGAGGCATCTGAATTTTTCAAAAACCTCAAATTCACTGGCAACCAGGCAATCATTGCTCACAAAGTCTTAAAAGAGATTAATGACCGCTTGAAATTCTTATTAAATGTGGGTTTAAATTATCTGACTCTTAATCGAGACGCCATGACTCTTTCTGGAGGCGAATCTCAAAGAATACGACTGGCGACTCAGATCGGATCAGCATTATCAGGTGTGCTCTACGTATTGGATGAGCCAAGCATTGGTCTTCATCAGCGTGATAATGAAAAACTTATTCAAACGTTAATCAATCTTAGAGATATTGGAAACACTGTCCTTGTGGTTGAGCACGACGAAGAAACCATGTTAGCATCCGACTATCTTATCGATATGGGTCCATATGCTGGGCTTCACGGTGGTGAAGTGGTAGCGGCCGGAACTCCAGCCGAAGTGATGAAAAACAACAAGTCCATCACTGGGAAGTATCTTTCAGGGATTAAAAAGATATCTGTCCCTGAAAAACGCAGAAAACTTGATCAGTATATTATTTTAAATAAGGCACGTGAGAATAATTTAAAAGACGTCACCTTTAAGCTTCCGCTTTTTGGAATGACTTGTGTCACAGGTGTCTCTGGCTCTGGTAAATCAACTCTCGTGCATAAGGTTTTAATTCCCGCTATAAAAAATTATCTCTCACGCGGCAAAAGAGGCAGCTCCGCTAATTACCAATCCGTTACGGGCGTGGATAAAATTCAAGGGATTATTGAATTGGACCAGTCCCCAATTGGAAGAACACCTCATTCTAATCCTGCAACCTATACCGGTCTCTTTGATGACATACGCAATATTTTTTCTATGACCAATGAATCAAAAATTCGGGGCTATAAACCAGGACGTTTTTCTTTTAACGTGAAGGGTGGAAGATGTGAAAGCTGCGAAGGTAATGGTCTATTAAAAATTGAAATGCATTTTTTACCTGATGTTTATGTGACTTGTTCAGAATGTGGGGGCTCTCGTTATAATAATGAAACTCTTTCTATCCTTTATCGTGGGAAAAATATCGCAGATGTCTTGGCGATGAGTATTGAAGAGGCAGCTCCTTTTTTTGAAAATCACCCTAAAGTAAATCGCGCCCTAAAAGTGATGAATGATGTTGGTCTTGGGTATATTAAATTAGGTCAACCGGCCACCACACTCTCTGGTGGCGAAGCTCAAAGACTTAAACTTTCGCGTGAGCTCTCTAAATCAACCAAGGGCTCAACTCTCTATGTCCTGGATGAACCTACGACGGGTTTGCATTTTGAGGACATTAATATTTTGTTAATTGCTTTAAATAAGCTTGTTGATAACGGTCACTCCCTCTTGGTAATCGAGCATAATCTCGACGTCATTAAAACGGCTGACTGGATTATTGATCTTGGACCTGATGGGGGGAAATACGGCGGGGAGATTGTGGCTGAAGGTACGCCCGAGACAGTTGCAAAAGTTAATGGGTCTTATACTGGTCATTATCTCGCAAAATCTCTTAAAGCAAAGTAATAACACTAAAGCCCTCGCAAGAGGGCTTTAGTGTTATTACTTATCCCACCATCGATCATTAATGTCTTGTTCGGTCAGCTTATGACAATAAAGCTGATTCAATTTTTCATCATAACCAGGAAATTCTCTATTCGTAACCTGTATTAATAACCGTTTTAATAGTGTGCCATTCGCACCAGGTTCTATATCCACGACTAAAGTCATATGATGCGACAATATTCTATCGTTAGTACTTATGACTTCAAGAGTTGTTGTAAATTCTGATTCGTCTTCAGATGTAGTTGTTTCCAAGTCAAAATTTATATCGTCACAATAATCCAAAACAGCTTTTTGCTCAGTATAAACCATAGTGCCATTTAGCATCGTAAAATTAAGCTCACAGCTTTCACTATTAGGGATTTTTGACAGGTAGAATGAATTCCCGGTAGTTATATTATTCGTTGTGTGATTTGGATTTGAAGCCGAACAAGAATAATCTCCCACTTTTGGATTTAGATTAATTTTTCCAAAATCATAGTTGTCAGCGAAAAATCTTGCGACCGTTCTTCGAGCACGAGATGATTTTTCAGCACCAGCATTTCTTTCATAAAACCAAATAAGTTCATGCATAAGTAGACCCGCCCTAGAGGTTTCAGTAAGGCGGTCCCAAAAATCTTTAACAACAAAAATCCGGCTCATTCCCTGAAAATTTACCACTTGTTCAATTTTACAGTTTGCTGGAATAAAGATTTCACTAGAATCATCAACTGGATTTAATCTCACTCCAGTAGGAAGAAATTTAAATCCCTTTAAAACCATGTCACCATATTCCATCATTCTAAGAATACTTTTAGATGCAGCTTTTTTAATTGTTTCTTTATAGATCTCTTTAAAGTCACCGTGTTGTTCTGGAAGATTATATCCCTCTAAAAGACGGCCTTCAAAAAAATCCAAAAGTTCGACTGACTCGATTACTTTTTGATTTGCATCTACGTAACAAACAACGCCACGTCCTCCGCCACCATCTGTTCCTCCGCCTAGACCTGCCTGAGCAAAGACCGAACTAGAAAGTATTAAAACCGTTACATAAAACAACAGACACTTTTTCATTATCAACTCCGTTTGAGATAAGGCTAGGGTCATTAAATAAATATGGCAAACAACATAAGCTTGCTTTGTTTACAACTAGGCTAATTAAACTCTTTTCTCCGTGTATTTATAGGTCTAAATTATTAAAACGAGGGCTTTATTGTTATCAATTATGCTAACAATGATGGTTTAAGACTATGATTTTTATGACATTATGTTACAAGGAATTTATCAACCAATATTTCGATTCTTTGCCCAAAAATGGACGTGGGCAGTACAAAAAGCTTTCAGAGTATTTATCTATAAGCACTGTGATTGTTTCTCAAACACTGAAAGGAGATCGCGAATTTACCTCTGAAAATGCATTTAAAACTACAAAATTTTTAAAACTTAATCCTCTTGAAACAAAGTATTTCCTAAAATTGGTCGAATACAAAAAATCCAGTCATCATGAACTTAAAAATTTCTTTTTAGAAGAACTCAAACACCTTCAAAAAGAATCTAAAAAAGTTAAAAGCAGCTACTCCAATACTGAAGAACTAAAAGACGAAGATAAATTCCAGTTTTATTCAGATCGCTATTATAGCTCTATTCGCATGGCCAGTTCCCTGCCTCATTTAAAATCAGTACAAGATTTTGCAAAGTTTTTCAATCTCGCGGAAGACAAGGCAGAAAAAATCTTAAGCTTCTTAC
>JAIFLR010000020.1 GCA_020048985.1 Halobacteriovorax sp.
AGAGATCACTGCTGACGGAAAAATCATGATGGTGGTTGTGGGTGAGAGTGGAGACAGAAAGGTTGTGGAAGTTCCAGTACCTTCTCCAGTGAAGCTGGAAATTGGTGCACTTCCACCAGTGGGTGGAACCGTTGGGCTCTTGCCGCCAAAAGATGGGGCATTCTTATCACCTAACGATCCGGCCAATAAGAACATCTCTGGTGGAGTGAATAATATTTTTGATGCTAATCAACAGCTCAATAATGGTCCCAAAGAGAGAACCATTAATATTTGTACCGGGTCAACTTGCCCATAGTTTTTTGTATTCGTAGGTAAACTTAAAGATTTGTTAAATATAGTTCTTAAGGATGAGAATGAAGTTGTTGATGTGGATACTGTTGTTTTCCATTTGCCTCTCGGCGTTTGGAGAGGAACCCAGTTCAGAAATAGGCGATGCCTCTAAAAATGCTTTATTTAAAGGCGCTTCTGAAGCATTTGCTGGTGGTAAATATCAATCAACAATTACAGAACTAAGTGCCATCGAGCAAAAATTCAAAGCAACGCAAAAACCAAACCGTTCCCTGCTAGGACTCACCATTTATTGGAAAGGGATTTGTTATAATCGACTTCAGGAATTCCCTGAGGCCATTGCAAGTTTCGATCAGGCCCTGGGGTTGGATTTTACCGCCCAGGACATTAACTACGAATATGGGCAGGCGCTCTTTGCTGCAGAAAAACTATCTGAGGCCAGAATCCAGTTTAGAGAATCCCTCAAGAAAAAATTTAAACGCGCAGTCTCGCTTTATTATATTGCTTTCATCTCAAAGGAATTAGGCGAGAAGAAAAAAGCTGTAACTTTTTATAAAGCGATTGAAAAACTTGATGCCGCTGAAGCCATGGAAGTGAGGCAAGCTGCAGAGATGCAAATTGGTGATATTTACCTCGAGCAAGTCGAAAAACACCCCGACGCATTCAGGGCCGTGGAAAGTTATGTGATTCCGCAATACCAACTGGCCTATGATCTTGATAAAAGTTCTGGTCTCGCTCCAGAAATTCAGGGAAAAATCGTCTCCCTTCAAAGAAAATATGATCTCGTCCTGTTTAAACTTAGAAACGGGCGGCCAACTTTAACTCCTCCCTATTTCGCGCGAATCGCCCTGGAGTATGGCCAGGATTCAAACGTCGTATTTTCTCCCACTGAACAGTCAGTTTCTGAATCAAAGAAAAGGTCTGGCTTTGCCAAGACCGATCTCATGGGCCGTTATACTTTTTATCACAGAGATTATTTGAGTATTTCTCCTGAACTCAGATTTAACTACACTCGCTACCTTAACCGAGTCCCTGAAATTTACCGAAACGATAACTATCTCATCGCTCCCGCCCTTCGCACCGCCTACGAGCACCATCTGTGGGACAAACCTGCTTCTGTGTTGTTTGATTACGATTACGGTGATGGGAAAAGAGATGTGAATGCCGAAGAAAAACTCGAGTTTTCGTTTCGTTCTCACACGCTAATGCTGGGAGAGCGGTTCAATTTCTTCACTTGGGGAGAGTCCATAGTAAGACTTAGAAGAAGAATCTTTGATAGTTATGTTGATACTTCAGACTCAAATACAACGAGTCTTGTGTATGAACAGGTCCGAAACTTTACTACCCACACGGTCTTGGTCTATGCCAGTTACGATATGAGTCGGGTGGAGTCTGATGTATATGATACAAATTCATTTACACTCAGAGGAGACGTGATCATGGGCCGCTATAAAGATTGGTTTTCTCCCAGCTTTGGATTGGGAATCACTCGAACCAAACCTCTGAATAATGATGATCGGGGAGTTGAATATCTTTTTAATCCCAGTGCAAGGCTTGCTAAAAACTTCAAAAAGAATTGGCGCGGAAGTTTGAAGTTCGATTATCAGGATTATAAGTCTGATGATGAAGAGAACTTTGCTTACAAAAAATATGTCTACAGCTTTGAATTAGAATACGTCTTCTAGGTCAGTGGCAATTCAATAATAAATTTTGTGCCGCCGTTTTCTACACTCTCGGCCCAGATTCTGCCACCGTGTTTGGAGATGATGTGTTTAACGATAGAAAGTCCCAGGCCCGTTCCACGCGAAGTCTCGCGCGATGAATCGACTCGGTAAAAACGCTCAAAAATTCTTTGAATATGCTCTTTAGGAATTCCCGGTCCATCATCTTCAACGGCGATGTAGCCCTTATCATTTTTTGCGAAAGTCTCAATCTTGATAGCGATATGTTCACCAGAGTATTTGCAGGCATTATCAATCAAGTTGGATAATACTTGTTCCATCAGGCGAGCATCACCTTTGATGGTCGTAAGTTGGATATCTTTGGAAATATTTACTTTCTTGCTAGGGTAATTAGTTCTTATGTTGCTAGCAATTGTGTGTATGAGTTCTTTTAGGTCAAGTTCCTCAAACTTCATGATGTTCTTAGATTCAATGACTGAAAGATTGAGCAGATCATTAAAAAGGGCAATCATTCTTTCAGTGTTTGTGATGATTTTCTGAAGAAATACGTGCAGCTCCGGATCGACTTTTGATTTCTGCGCCTCAAGTAGCTGGCTGTATCCTTTGATGGAAGTTAAGGGAGTTCTGATTTCATGGGAGACATTGGCCACAAAATCAACTCGCATTTGCTCGGTAAGTTTGAACTCAGTAACATCATAGAATACACCCAGAGCACCGCTTATCTTGCCCTCGGCATTTTTAAGGGAAGTAATCGTTAAATCAAAGTAGCGTTCAGGATTTTGAGAAGAAAGAAACTTGAGTCCTTTGAGAGAAACAGTCTCGCCATTTTTTAGCACTGATCTAAAAGCTTCAAGGACTGGCTCATCGCTAAGAGTATGCCAAAGTTTGGGCATTATATCTTTGTAGCTTTTTTCCCGCATAAAATTGCGTTTAAAGTTTGAATTATAAAAAAGAACGGTCTCGTAGGGGTCGATGGCAATAATATCATCGTAGATGGATTCAAGAATTGCGGCGATCTTTTCGTTTTCATTTCTGACATTGGTAATTTGAGTCTTAAGCTGGTGATCGGCTTCATTGAGCGCTTCATTGATGCGTGACCACTCGTCTTTTTTATAGAGCAGCTGAAGGTTCTTATTGAAGGGTATGTCGATTTTAAATTGTTCTACTTTATTGAGTATTCCGCCAAGAGGTTTCGTCGCTTGGTAAAATAAAATAAGAAAGACAATGTAACTTAAAAAGGCAAAGGGAACGATGCGAAGGAAGATAACACGGTCAAAGCGGTTCATATCATCTTTCAATGAGCTAATTGGGATAATTTTTCGAATGATGGCATCGTCAGAAAATTTCAGGCTGGCAAACAATGACTGAGTCTTAAAAAAATCACTGTGTCTGACCTGCGAGAAAAAACCGTTCTCAAAACTGCCTTCGACCTCGGACATGTCATTGATCTTTTTGCCCACTTTATCTGTATCGGTATCACAAAGAATTTTTCCTTCTTTGTTGATGATGGAATACCTGGCTTCCCGAGGGTGCAGATTTTGGCACCACTCGGTCAGAGTAATGTTCGCTTTTTGAAGCGTCTCCTGTGTGGTCCTTAGACTCTCTTCAACCTGAATAGTCATTTGTGAAATCAAACCTTCCTTGTAGGAAGATCTATAAAAAAACAGAATCATGAAAATTGTGGGTAAAAAAACCAGAAACGATAGGCGAGCTATTCGGTAAAAGAAAAACCAAGGATAAGTAATTTCAGATGACATCTTTGAATCTATAGCCGATGCCCCGGATTGTTTCAATCATATTGGAAGCCTCGCCCAGCTTTTTTCTGAGTCCCGCTATATGGGTGTCGATAGTTCGACCAGTTACGAAGATGTTCTCGCCCTGAATATTGTTTATAAACTGCTCCCGCGTATAAACGTGACCAGGTTTTTGGGCCAAAAGGAGAAGAATTTTGAATTCAGTCGATGTCAGTGTAATTTCTTCATTCTGAATGAACACTCGGCACTTATTCGTTTCAATTTTTAATAAGCCAAAATCCAGCATGTCTTTCGCTACAGATTTGGCGTCCGTTGCCCCTCTCAGCTGAACTCTGACTCTGGCCTGGAGAACATTAAGATCAAAGGGCTTGGTAATGTAATCATCTGCCCCCGCGTCAAGGCCGGAAACGATATTTTCGGCCTGAGTGAGTGCCGTAATCATAATCACTGGAAGGTCTTTATAATTTTTGTGGGATTTGAGTTTTTTCGTGAAATCCAGACCATTCATTGAGCCTGGTAGCATCCAGTCGATGATAAATAGGTCGATTTTTTCACCACGCTCTATGATGGATACTGCCTTGTCTGCGCTCTCCACCGCCAACACCGTGTGCCCTTCTGATTTAAGTTGAAAAGAGATTAAGTCACGAATGTCGTGCTCGTCTTCAATAACTAAAATAGTGGCGTTTTTCATGGGCCTTTTATACCAGATAAGTAGCATTGATAAAGGTTAAGTTTCTGTTAAGAGGATCAGAAAAACGGTGCCTGGCGTTAATTGTCGTGATTATTTGACTTTAAAGCCCCCTCGGTTCAAAATTTTTGCAAATGAATTACCTCCTCTTATTAGTGCTATTAAGCAGCTGTTCGCACTTTAAAAAAGAACCATCTTTAACCGAGAGTGTTCCTGAAGTCCCTGCCTGGCTTTATTCTCCCTATGATGGCTGTTCAGAGGCCTTGGAATTGTGTGCCACCGGGGAGGGGAAAACCCTGTCCCAGGCAGATGCTGAGGCACGGGCCAATTTAGGTAGCATTTTTGAAATTAAAGTTCAGTCAGAATTGAATGTCACAACAAGTGGTTCTCAAACCTTTCCTTGGCAAGCAGACGTTAAAGAAGAAGTCCAAAAATCAATTAAAGAATCTGTTGAACAGATTCTAGAAACTGTTCAAATAAAGAACCATTTCAAAAAAGATGGCCTTACCCATTCCCTTGCTTCTCTTGATAGACAGAAAGCGAGCGAACTTATTGGAGGCCGACTCACTAAAGTTGACGGAGAGCTGGAGACGTTGTGGTCAAATCATCAACGAACTAATCTTCGCCGGATCGTGAAGCTCTACCTCGAACGTGAAAGACTCAATGAGCGTTACTCGATTGTCTCGGGTTCTGCTCGACCTTCTAAAGTAACTTGGCAGAACATTGTTCAGTGGAGAGAGTCTAAACCTAAAACAGAGCCTCTTCACCTTAAAATTGGCCAGGCACCAGATTGGATGCGGGAGAAAATAGCCGAGCTTCTGACTGAGGCAGGTTTTAAATTGGTTAAGGGAGACGCTGGGAAAATAGTTATTGTTCAGGTGGACTCAATTAAAGAATTTATGAATGTAGAAGGTTTTGAAAAACATACTTTCACTCTCAGCATGACGAGCATTGTAAATGGTGACAAAAAAAGAACCATTTCTGCTTCGGAAACAGTTACTGGCCGAACTCAAGGCGACGCTCTTTTAAAAGTAAAAAACTACTTTAATGACTACATAGAAAACCATTTATCTGATTTGCGTTTAGATTAAAATAAAGGAGCTTATATGAAGCTAATGCCTCTGTTGATTGCACTCTCATTATTGGGTGCTGCTTGTTCCAGCAAAAAGACTGTTAAGGATGTGGATAATTCTGAAACAATCTCTCGTGACTATGAAGTGAAGGATGGTTCATCAACAACTCGTCCAGGTTGGATTGAAGATGCTTCAGTTTGGGTTGAGCAGGAAAATATGGATGTGGCTAAATACCGCTATTTTTCTTTCGAAACGGAGCCAAAGGTAAACCGCGAAATAGCTTGTAATCTTGCCAAGGCAAATGTTCGTGCAGACATCGCTTCTGAAATTACGACTTTTATTCAGAAATCTTTAGCAGCTTCTGAAGAAGGTTCACCGGCGATTGATCCTAACAATCCTAAGACTCAGCCAATGAGAGAATTTGTTTCTAACACTCTTGCTGAAAGAGTTCAGTCGATGATCCACGGTGCAGCTGTGATCAAGACATACTGGGAAAAACGCAGCTATCTTCAAAAAATGGGTGCTAAAAAAGATTATATCGGTTTCACTTGCGCCACTCTTGTAAGAATGGACAGCGCTCGTCTTAAAGCTGCTATTGAAAAAGCATCTGAAGACATAGTGAATAAAGCTGATGATGCTGAAACAAAAGAAAATGTAAAAAAAGCTCTTGATCAAGTTGATGAAGACTTCGTTAAGGCCCGTAAAGGTGAAGTATAAGGAGTATCTATGAAATTTTTAATTGCTGTCCTTTCAATCTCTATCCTTGCAACTTCTTGTGGAAGTTTTAAGGCAAAAAGAGTTGATGCAAATGAATCAGATGAAAAAGGTCTAGGGATCACTGATAACTGGATGAGTGCAGATACGACTCAGGCCGTGACTGATATTGTTAAACAAATGAAGGCCCACCCTGGCTTTAATAAAATGAAAGCTCGTCACCAGACACCAAAAGTCTTTATCGCTGAAGTTCAGAACCAAACTTCTGAAGCCTATTTCCCAATTGGCGACCTCAATGATGAACTCTTAAATGAGCTTTCTCTTTCTGGAGAATTTGAGTTGGTAGATCAAGCCGCTCGTGAAAAAATTCTTGGCGAGATCACTTACCAAAACGATGGGATGGTAGATCCAGCAACTGTTAAGAAAATTGGTAAACAGACTGGTGCTGACGTCATGATTTTTGGAAATGTTTATATGAAGCCAGAGAAGCGCGAAGGCAAAACGATCAAAGAATACTCAGTCAACATGCGTATGACAGATATTGAGAAAGCCACTGAGCTTCTTCGTACACGTACAAAAGTCTTTAAGTACTCTGAGAAGAACGCTTCTGGATGGTAAAATCCTCCTTTCATCTTTTATTCTTATCTTGTCTTTTGATCTTAGGGGCCTGTGCCTCTAAGTCAAAAGATCAGATGCGTGCCTTTCGCGAAGCCTACGGTGCAGGGGAATTAGATAAAGCAGCTGAAATTTTAAAAACGAGTGAACTTAAGAAAGATCCTAAAAGTGCATTGTTGGCCAACCTGGAAGAGGGCACTCTTGCTCTGGCCCAGGGAAATGAAGATGGCGCCATTAAGTTTTTTCAGAATGCTATCGATCTAATTGATCAGCTCTATACCAAAAAACTTTCTGCGAAAGCTGCTTCTTTTTTAATTAATGATGCCTCTGATGTTTTTTATGGCGCTAGTTACGAGCGATCTTATGCGCATTATTTTCTCTCCAAGGCTTATTATTCCCGTTATCTGAAAACTCAAAAAAAGTTAGACCTTCAGGGAGCAAGGGGAACGATCCTAGCGTGGGATTCTTATTTTGCCCAACTCCAGAGAAGTGCTGAGCCTAAAACCATCTACCAAACAGATTTGATGCTGAAGGTATTTGGTGCCCAAGTGCATGAAGTGAGCGAAATTCGCACAGACAAACAAATTGCCTTGCAACTTTATAAAGATGCTTTGAACATTCTTGATGTCATGGGCGGAGCTTTTGAGGTCTACAATTCAAAAAGCGTCGACTACATCAAGGAATATGAAACTGCCTTAGGTCAGGGGAAGAATCCTTCGACCAAGTCTTATATTGCAACTCCCGCTCAACAACACCTGAAGAATTTTATTCATTACAAAATCCTTGCTTTGACTCGCGAGATTCGCAACACCGATTATAGTCTGCAGTTAAAGGCACTCAAGCCAGCAGCAGAAGTATTGAAGAAAATCAGTGAGCCTAAAGGCAACGTTGTGATTGTGCTTGAAGAAGGATTGATTCCGCAAAAAGTTGGAAAACCTTTTAATTTTGGTTTGAAAGGCGCCATTGATTCCGTTGAGAGTCCAGCGGCCAAAGCCTTTATTGCCACTGTCGGTGGGGCCGTCCTTACTGGTTTTGCTATGAATACACTTGGTATGCGGCCATCAGCTCTAGAGGGGCCTGGAAGTTTTGTTTTTGCTTACGATGCAACTCGCTTGGGAGTTAATGAGGCAGCTATTTCGTTTGAGCTACCCATGATTGAAAAATCACCCAAACTAAAAGATTTTCAAATTCTTATTTTGGATGAAGCAGGAAAAGTGCTTAAGCAGGAGCCTTTAGCGATTATTTCCGAAAATGGTGAGATCGCAAAACTCGTTTTAGAGGAAGACGTCGTCAGTCGTTATGTAAAAACAGGTTCTCGAGTCGCAGTTAAACATATTCTGGCGATTGTGGCCGCCATGCAGGTTCATAACAATTTGAAAAAGAATGGTGCCTTCATAGCTGGGGCCGCTGCCATGGCGACATATGTAGGTGCTTCAAAAGGGATTGCGGCCCTGGAGAAAGCTGATACCAGACATTGGACGACGCTCCCTCAAGCCTTCAGGATGGTGGAGCTCAATTTGGCCCCCGGAAATTACCAAGTAGCGATCGCGCCGCTGGCCTCGGGGAGCGAAGAGGTTAGTAAGAAGATCGTTGGCAATATCAAAGTGTCTGAGTCAGGTAAGGCCATCCACACCTTCAAATTTAACGCACTCTGATTCAATTTTTGCTCTAGAATCCATTAAGTCTGCCGAAGAGCAGATTAATGAAGTATTTTGTACTGCTTATCCTTCTATTTTCAGCTCACCATCAACTCCACGCGGTTGAGGAAAAAACGATTCATGTGGAAGGCCAATTGTCTCGCGGCAGCTGGATGGACTTCACTTCTTCTCCCGAGCTTAATCTTAAAAAACTTTTTGAACTTCTTGGTCACTCTCGCACTGGTGAGAAGCTGATCAAGGAAGCCCAGTACAAGGCCAGTCGTTCGGGTCAAACCCTCCATGATGTGGTGAAGGCCGGGGAGTCTTCGTTAACTGATACGACTCTGGTTCGAAAGTTTTCTCCCCATTCGCCAGAGCACGTTATCTACGAGTCACGATCGATGGTTTTTATTAGTCGACATTTAGGTTGGGATGACGCTCTGCTTGATCTGGCCCATGAGCTGACCCATTTTGTTTACCGAGAAAGTTTTAATCCCTATTCAGATAGTTTTAATGCCAAAGACTTTATTAAGAGCACCATCGAAGGCCACGGGGGAGAAGTTCAAGCCTTCTTGACCGAATGCCGTGTTTTGAAAGAATTGTTTTCGACTAAAGTTCAGTCCCGCTCTCATTGCCAGAAAATTGAAGGTGATCGAGGTGAGTTGTCTTTTAGTAAAGCAGTTGAGCTATTTTATCATGTAGGTGATTATTATCCGAGTTTCAATAAACAGCTTGAAGGCAGATCCATCGCTAGCTCATTTTCAGACCTAAAAGGTGAAAAAATAAATTTTATTTCTTCCGCTTACGGCGTGCCCTATCCGATTGCTGCGCTTATGGAGTACGATTTAGTCCTAAACAAGGTTTGTGAAAACGATAAAAAGCGTCTTGCCTACATGCAGCAAGGTCCTCAACGTGGTCCTGCATCTACTCTAGTCGGTAAAGAAAAATTCCAAGAAACCTACTCCGAGCGCTGCCCGCAAAAATAATTTCGACAACTCTTGAATTCCTTCGGAAATGATTGAAATTTCTGGCCCTAAAAGGTAAAACTAAGGCTAGTTAATTTTTAGTTGAACCGGAGTTAATCCATGCAAGATGGTGTTGTTCTTACGACCCTTGATGATTTTTTGAACTGGGGTCGAAAAAATTCTTTATGGCCAATGACCTTTGGTCTTGCTTGTTGTGCGATCGAAATGATGGCAACAGGTGCATCTAAATACGATTTAGAAAGATTTGGTTGTGGAGCCTTCATGGCCACTCCTCGTCGATCTGATCTCATGATTGTTGCAGGCACAGTAACTTTGAAAATGGCAACTCGTGTGAAAGTTCTCTACGAGCAAATGGCCGAGCCAAAATACGTAATCTCAATGGGCTCTTGTGCGAACAAGGGTGGACCATACTGGCAGTACGGTTATCACGTTCTTAAAGGCGTTGATGAAGTGGTTCCTGTTGACGTGTATGTTCCAGGCTGTCCTCCTCGTCCTGAAGCTCTTATCGAAGGTGTAATGACTCTTCAGAAGAAAATTGCAAACGAGCGTCTTCTTCGTAATAAGTGGGTAAAACATGCATAAGGAATTATCAGACCTGATTAACAGAAATGTCTCAGGTGCAAACGCTGTGGCCTACTTAACTGCTGATTCAAAGAAGTTTGATTCAAGTATTACGGTTGATGCTAGTCATATCCTAAAAGTTATCGAGTTTCTTAAATCAAATAAAGAAACATCATTCAACTCTCTTCACTGCATCAGCGGTGTTGATTATATGGATCATATGGAAGTTTGTTACATGCTGACTAACTATGACCCAACAGCTGTGAGAGACGTGACAGTGAAAGTTAAAGTCACTGACCGTGTAAGTCCTGCAGTTGATTCAATTGTTAACGTATTTGCTGCTGCTAACTTTTTGGAGCGCGAAGTTTTCGACATGTTTGGAATTAAATTTAATAACCATCCGGATCTGAGAAGAATTCTTTGTCCTGATGATTGGCAAGGATTCCCGCTTCGTAAAGATTACGTAGCTCAGAAAGATTATAACGGCATGACTGTCTATCCAGACAATAAGATGAATATGGAAGACCGTGAGTTCATCGTTCGTCAGGATATGATTAAAAAAGCGCAAGCTGCGAAAGCTCAATAAGAGGTAAAATATGCAAACCCGTTGGGATGTTGGCGAACCAATAAAGCCGACTCTAAATACTGAAACAGAACAGCTTAAATCAGAACTTCTGACTCTGAATATGGGCCCGCAGCATCCTGCCACCCACGGAGTTTTGAGAATTGAAATCTGGACTGATTCTGAAATTGTGGCCCACGCTATTCCGCACATTGGTTACCTTCACCGCTGCATGGAAAAACATTCAGAAAATATCGACTTTCGTGGTGTGATTCCTTTTGTTGATCGCTTGGATTACCTGGCTTCAATGAACATGGAATGGACCTATGCCATGACGATTGAAAAGATGTTAGGAACAGAAGTTCCTCGTCGTGCTGAGCTTCTTCGTATTATGACTTGCGAGCTTCAGCGTATTGCCTCTCACTTAATGGCCTTCGGAACATACGCCATCGATTTAGGAGCTTTCTCTCCTTTCTTATATGCTTTTGATTACCGTGAAAAAATTCTTCGTTTCTTCGAAGAAGTTTCTGGTGCTCGTCTTCTTTACAACTACATTTGGATTGGTGGTTTATGGAATGACTGGAATGATGATCAAATCGCAAGAGTTTCAGCTTTCTGTAATGACATGGAAGAAGAAACGAAGAAATATCACGAGCTTCTTTCAATGAACAAAATCTTCATCGCTCGTACCGCTAATGTTGGTGTGATGAGTGTTCAAGACTGTCTCGATTTTGGTGCTACGGGCCCTATCCTTCGTGGAGCAGGGATGAAGTGGGATCTTCGTAAGAATGCTCCTTACTCACTTTATAATGAATTTGATTTTGATGTCCCAGTTGGTGGGGTTGATGGTGTTGGTCAAGCAGGTGACTGCTGGAACCGTTATATCGTTCGTATGAAAGAAGTTGTTGAGTCGATCAAAATAATCCGTCAGGTAATTGAGAAACTTGAGCCAGGCTCAATCATGGGCAAAGTGCCTAAGGTCATGAAGCTTCCTGAAGGTGAGGTCTATGTTCGTGCTGAGTGCCCTCGTGGAGAGCTTGCTTTCCATTTGGTAACTAAAGCCGATGAGAAAATGCCTTATCGTTTAAAAGTTAAGTCTCCCTGTTTTGCACACACATCTATGCTTCCAAGAGTAGCACCTGGTCAGATGATTGCTGACTTTGTGGCCACTGTAGGATCAATTGATATCGTATTAGGAGAAATAGACAGATGAGTACACAAGTTCACCATCCATCTTCTGTTAAAGAATATTTCGGTGGTCTATGGGACGGTATCACGTCGAGTCTTAAAGGTATGTGGATTACGTTCCGCTACGTTTGGGCCGTTAAGCCAGTTTCAATTGAATACCCTGAAGTTCGAGAAGTCCTTCCTGAGCGCGCTCGTATGCGTCTCTTTAACGATTCTCTTAACTGCATCAGCTGTACTCAATGTGCTATGGCATGTCCGGTAGATTGCATCTACATCGCTTCAGAGAAACTTCCTGAAGGATCAGAGATTAAAAAAACCAGCAATGGGCAAGCGATACGTCTGAAGCTCACTCAATTTACAATTGATACAGCACTTTGCTGTTACTGCGGGCTTTGCACGACAGTGTGTCCTACTGAGTGTCTGACTCACTCTCATGATTATGAATTCTCGGCCTACACAATTGATCAGATGAAATATGATTATTTGGCGCCGGATATTACGGCCTGGAGAGATCGTATTGTTAAAGCTTAAAAGAAATTAAAAAGCGAAGGCCCCTTTATGGGGCCTTTTTTTTATTATTGAGGAGCTGTTAAGTCATCAGTCCGTAAAAGTCTATATAGTGAGTATGAGCAAGCCTCGCCAGGATAACAGCTGCCATGAACCCCTACCATATGACCCTTGCTTGATATTAAGCCCGAAGGGATCAAGTAGTTTAAATTAGCTCTCGGGACGGAGTATATGAGCTCGCCTGTCTTACTGTGGAAGGCACTAAAAATTGGTGACGAAAGATTTCTCGGAGAAAAAGAACCATAAATAATATTCTTCTGATTATCAATTGCGCAAATAAAACCACTGTCTAAAAATTCTGGGTAGTATTTAAATTCGTCTAGCCTCGGCTTTATTCTTTTGTTGCCGGGAATTCACATAGTTTATATCTATCATCATAATCAATAGAGGTTATTGAAGTAGGACGTGAAGTTCCCCTTAAATGTCCTTGGACTTTCAAGTTTTCTTTAATTCTTTCGGGTGTATTGTAGAAATGCGCTCTGTTTAATTTGTTAATTTCTATTGAATCTTGTCCTTTAATCCACCAAAGGCATGTTATCGCTTCAAGATCTTTATCAGAGGCGTGAATAGCAGCACTTTTATTGTTTGAGTTTAAAATCATTAGTTGCATTTTTTTGGTACTTTGCTTTAATGCTTTGTTCGTGCTCGGAGTGTTGGCGATTGGATATCTTTCATTTATCCATCTTTGGACATCATCCCGTACACCACTGTTATCAGAGTCGATCCCGGCCAGAGTTTTCTTACCTTCATCACCAGGGTCAGCAACCTCCAAAGAATTATCAATGGTGAAAGTGATGAAAGCTACCAAAGCAGTCTCATCCTTTGAAGAATTTCCTGAGGTTGTTTGGACTTTGACTCTATACTCGTAATTACCTGGTTTAAGTGCGCTGCCTTTAAATTTTCCGATTGTATGATTCCCTTCCTTGTAGACCTCACCTTTAAATTCAGATGCGCCATTCTTTGGCTTAAAGAAGGCTTCAG
The DNA here is from genome assembly GCA_020048985.1 of Halobacteriovorax sp. GTDB lineage: Bacteria > Bdellovibrionota > Bacteriovoracia > Bacteriovoracales > Bacteriovoracaceae > Peredibacter. Next base: position 13,297 of record JAIFLR010000020.1, read on the forward strand.
ATATAAATGCAAAGCCTTCCAGCTTAACTTTTACATATGCCTCTTTGACGGGTGAATTTATGGGGGTCGCTATCAGTTTCTCTTTTGCCTGCACCAGATTTGGTTGGAAAATAATCACGCTAAATAATGCCAAATGAAGAAATCTCACGCAAAAACTCCAGAAAACAATTCACGGTAAAAATTAGATATTCTGTAGTTTCGGTTGAATTAAAAGATTGCTAGACTTAATTTTTCTAAATAATTGGCGGAATTCAATATTCCAGTTGCTTAGCTTGTTGACAATATTCTCTTCGAAAAAAGGGGGGGGGGGTTATTTTGCGACAATATATTCCATGACCATCTCATTCTTTTTCATCTTACCCCTGAATTTAATGGGGGTTTGACTGTTAAGTGGTCGAACAGCAATAAATTCGAGAGAAGCATAAGAGCTATAGATACTTACTTTGGAGGCCACTCCGCTGACGATGACAAAATCGGGAGTGCCTCTTTTGAGGATTCCTTCCTGGTTTGTGGCAGTCGAATTTCCATCTGAGAGACTTGATTTGCTCTCAAGTTCTCTGGTGGAAATACTGACGTCTTTTCCACATCCTGAAACAATGAATAAAACAATGATTAAAAGTTTATTAACCATCACTGATTGTTCCATCGATTTTTAGTTTTCCAGCTTCTTCTTTAATGATGAATTCTGTACGAGAGGAGTGTTCGTCTTCACCATCACCATCTCTCTTTGCCGAGAAGAATTCTCCCATTTTGCTTTTTTTCCATTTATTCAATAATAGACCCAGTCCCTTTTTCTTTTTCTCTTTGGGGACTGATTTTACTTTCGAGATAAATTTTTCTTTCCCACCATTTTGAGCAAGGAAGTTTTCAGTGAAAACGTCCTCAACTAATTCTACATTGTGGTATTTGGTAACCTCATCATATTTTTCAAATAGCTCCTGCATTTCCTTATCACTTCTGGCAAATGCACTTACTGAGAGAAAGCATATTAATAACGTTTTGATAATAATTTGAAATCGCATCCGTACTCCTTAGCTTTCTGCTGAATGGTGTCCATGTAGTTAGTGAAATTTCCGGGACAAGTGGTTCTGTGATATTGATTGTGATAGGCCAGTGATTTAATACGTGGATACTTTTTTTGTAGCTGACAAGAAAGTCGCGCCACCATATCAATGGTATCGGCAGTGGGATTTCTCGTCTCAACCGTGGGATCATATCCGCCGGGATTAATGCTCCCATTATAAGCAGCATAGTTGCCATTGATTACAACACCAATGGTTGTCACATTGGCCTTAATCTTTTTATTTTTCACTAGGGTAGAGTCAAATTTAGGGACTTGATTTTCTTTGCCGCACAGGATTTTTTTAGCGGCCCATAATTTTGATTGAACGGCATCCATTGGAACAAAAATATTGCTTCCAGCGTGGGCGCCAACAATTTCAAACGGCCTTCCCACCGATGCTTTAGGAAGGGGCAATGCCATTCCTTCATAGGGGGAATTAATCACAAAGCTATAGGCGATCATATACCAGGGATCACTTGAGCTGCCACGGTTCAAGTGATAAGCGTTGATGTCTTCAGGCGTATAGGTGGCAGGTGTTTCTGAGTGGTGAATCACGATTGTATCCACCATTTCTGTTGGACGCATACAAAATGAAGCTTTCTTGTTCCTAAGATAACTGACTTCCTGAACGTCGATCAGATCATCTTCTGGCAACTCTGCTTTCAGAGCTTCACCTTCATAGAGCAGTTGACTCATGTCGGGGATGCTGACAAAACCCGAATCCTCTGCGAAAGCAGTGGAATGTAGAAGTATTAGGAGCGGTAATAGTCTCTTCACAGTTGACCCTTTTTATTCCTTATCGGAATGGTCGGGTAAAACTTAATAAGCCCATTTTCTCCCTAATTAAAAATTCTTGAGATATCGTGGACTTGCGTTGTAAGATAAGAGTAAGAGTAAGAGGAAGCAATGGAATTCAAAAACTTTTCTGATTTCTACCAATTTTACCTTCGAGAGCACTCGAATATTATGTGCAGAAAGCTCCATTTTCTGGGCACTTGTGGTGTTATTGCCCTTCTTCATTTTGTCTTTGAAAAAAATCGACCGGCCACTTTTAAGCACCCGTATTACAGCCTTCTAGGTGATTTCAGAATGTTCTGGGATATCCTTGCCGGTAGAGTCAGGGCCTTCTAAGAACTCGCACTCGAATAAGTTCTCAAACCTCTTCTCCAGAAATAAAGCATGATTATCCAAAGACTAACACTCACTGCTGTGAGGTGGAAAAATGTCGGCCAGTGAAAGGCTTCTATAAAAAGACGAACTGGAAAAGACGCTATCAGTGCAAACGGTAAGAAAATTGTAAAAACAATCCTCAGCCATCCCTTAAAAATTTTGTCGGGTCTCTCCATGGCAATACCCATGCTGTAAAATAGATCCATAAAGCCCTTAGTACTTTGAGTCCAGAAAACCGGCAGGATCATGAGCATCTGGCAGCAATAATAGATAAGTGTGCCGTTAATTAATAACAAAATAAGCAGCAATACATTCCAGGCAGATATGTCCTGAGAGTAGGACAAAAGACTATAGGCAAAAATCCCTATCGCAATCAGAAGATTCATAAATGAGCTTGCGGAGAATTCCCGCAATGACAAAAAGAACAAAGGAGAAACAGGCCTGATTAAATGATAATCCAGATCCCCTCGATTTATGTGAAAAGGAAGCCACCACAAATTGCTGGAAAGAACTGTCATGCTGATGGCATCGACTAAAATATAACTAGAAACAAAAATCATCATTTGTTCTTCAGTCCATCCAGCAAGCAAAGGCGTATGAAGGAAGAGGACTTTAAAAAACAGAATATTGACCGTGTAGTAGAGAATATCCATCACAATCTTAAAAGTGAAATCGACACGAAATTCCATCGCCTTAGAGAACGAAAAACGCAGGAAATAAACATAGAGTTTTAGGTAGCGTTTCATATTCCAACACCCGTATATCTATGCTGCCCTTTTTCAACATCATTTTCACGACTCCCCAAAAGAATAAAATCCAGATGAAAAGGATAAGGACACCCTTTGATACTTCAGCAAAGTTCGAAAGACCCATAATGGTACGGACTGGTAAACTAATTAAATAGGGGAATGGCGTCCAAAGGAGAGTTTCCTGGGCCCAGGCCGGCAGGAAAGTGAGGGGGATAAATCCTCCACCAAAAAATGAAACAAAGAATCTGAGCATCACAGCGAGTGACCAAATATTGTCGGCCCAAAGTGAAATCATTTCAATTAAAATCGCCATCATCCCATACACCGCTGCAGCCACGAAAAAGAACAATACTCCAGAAATTAAGTTCCCAACGTCGGCAAGCATAAATGGAGAACTTGAAATAAACGTTCTGAACAGGCAGTAAATCAGAATGAGTTGGAAAACATAAAACATACTGTAGGTCAGATAAGTAATGGTCTTGTACTGAAAAACGGAGAGAGGATACAGGAGATATCTGGTGAAGGTTCCGTCATAAACTTCACGAGCCAAAAAACCAATATTCTCGCCTGTCAGAATCCTCGTTCCGATGGGGATAATAAGGTAGTTCAGATTCATCATCTCAAGAGTGTAGCCTTTCATGGTGGTGACACCTTGCGAGTCGTAGATCATTTGCCAAAATGCCCGTGCTACCAGAATTTGAATCAGGATTTGTCCCAGGAAAGTAACCCAGAAGTCAGATCGATAGGCCAGGATTTTACGTAGCTCTAAGGCAGCGACGTGTTTCCACCATTTCATGTTGGTGTGACTCCACTTCGCATGATCGATTCAATAATATCTTCAATGGAGGGATCGTGAATGTTTAAATCCAGTACTTCATTTTCTTCAAATATCTGATGAGTCTTTTTGGCGAGTTCCATTCTTGGCACATTCACTTTGAAAGTTTTTTCTTGAGTCGTTACACTCAGTACTTTCTCGTCCCCCATCATGCGCTGAACATTCTTAAGTGAGCCGTCATAAACGAACTCACCTTCTTTGATGATCACAATGCGCGGACATAATTCTTTAATGTCTTCCATGTAATGGGAAGTCAAAATCGTGATTGGTTTAAATTCTTTTTGGTACTGACGTAAAAACACTCGTACGGCTTTCTGGGCCGAAATATCGAGACCAATAGTTGGTTCATCTAAAAAGATAACTTTTGGGTTATGAAGAAGAGCGGCCATTAATTCGATTTTCATTCTTTCGCCGAGAGAGAGTTTTCTCACCTGCGTTTTTAACTGATCTTTAACCATTAATGTTTCGGCCAAAAACTCGACATTGTATTTATATTGGGCATCCGGAATCTGATAGATTTCTTTTAAAAGGATGAAGCTATCAAGAGCTGGCAAGTCCCACCACACCTGGTTTTTTTGTCCCATAATGAGTGCCATCTGGCGCCTGTACTCATTGGAGCGCTCCCAAGGAACAAACCCCATCACACTGGCCTCACCGGAGGTTGGATGAACAATGCCGGCAAGTATTTTAATCAGCGTTGTTTTACCGGCCCCATTGGCCCCAATTAAGCCGATAATTTCACCTTGCTGAATTTCAAGATTCACTGATTTGAGAGCTTCTTTAGTGCGAGTTTCACGGGAGAAGAGAGACTTGATGGAACCTTTAAGACCTGGTTCTTTAACATGGGAGGTGAAGTTTTTCTTTAGATCTTTAACCTGGATCATAATTTCTCCAAGACTAAACCTTTAAGATAGTTTCCTTCTGGGAAGCCCTTAATCGTTGGACAGTCTTGACCCAGGGATAAACGCATGCCCAATTTGTAATTGAGTTTAAGTTCACCAAGGATCTCTTGAATTGTTTTTTCAAACTTTTGATTGGTCACCTGGTGGGTATTCAAGAAAATGACCATGTGGCCTTTTGGATTGAGTACCTTGTCTATTTTTGAAATCAAATCTTTATAGCTTTTTATCGCCGAGGTTCTTTTTTCTCCATCTGACGAAGATGAAGGTGGGTCACAAATAATGAAATCAAATTTTCTTTCTTCTTGGCGCAGCTTCACTAACGCTTCTTCGGCACTCATGGTAAGGGCTTCGTGTTGGGCCGAATTTAGTTCCGGATTAAGTCCCAAGTTCTGCTGAAGCCATTCAATATATTTAGGTGATAGATCCACGGATGTGACTTGTTTGGCACCGAGTTTCATCGCCCAAAGAGAGAAGGCACCTGTATAGCAATAAAGATTAAGAACTGCAGTTTCAGCCGTGATGTATTTCTTCAGGGCATGTCTGACGGAGCTCATATCAGTATAGAGTCCATGATCGTAGGAGCTGCCAAGACGAATTAAATATTGAAGTCCAAATTCCTGAATATGGAATTCGTCTCTTCTTCCAGATTCACTCGCATTTACGGGAAGCTTTTGCAGTTCGCGCGTTTCGCCTCTGGTTTGAAACCATATATTGTCGTCTTTTATCTCAGGGAAGATTTCCTGAATGGTCGTTTGAATGATGGATTTATAACGATTCCAAAAACCTGTGAAAAATTGAATCAGGATGCGGTCTTTTAGTCTTAGAACGAATAATCCTGGTAGTTGATCGGCTTCACCAAAAACTAAATAATAATTTTCACGCTCTTTAAGGGCAGCCTCTTGCAGTCTTTTTTCCATCGCGAGGTCTAATCTTGCCTGGATACTCGCCGTAAAGTGCTGGGCTTCGCGCTCAAAGGGAAACTTTGTACTCCAAACTCTGGCCTTAACGTTTTTATGGTTTGGATCATGGAGAAGAAGTGCCATGGGCCGCTTGCGATCATCAGTGGCGATGATGAACTCGCTTTGTCTTGGGAACCTATTAGAGAAATTATCCGCTGTAATCCACGGATGGCCGGACCGAATCAACTTAATTGAAATCGGATGGATAAGGCATTCAGGAATTTTATTCATTTTACTGCTTTAAGTTATTAACTCGTTCTTCTGTTTTATCTAAAAGGCGCAAAAGGATATTGGTCGCAAGGTAAGGATTCTTTAAATGCTCAGTAAGCCCAAGATTCTCCATGATCTGCTGGCACTCAGAAGTCACTTCGTTGTGGAAGGGATCAAAATTTAATCCGAGATACTTGAGTTTAGTCATGGTCAGTTCAGCTTCGATGAGACCCTTGGCCATAAGATTTTTTTCAAATTCCAAGACGAAATTTTCAGGAGTTTCCGTGGCCGCAGCTGGAGTGTTTTTCAGAAGTGAATTCATGCGTTTGAAATTATGACAAGGAGTTGCATGCTGTCAATTAAAGGGGCAAGATCTGCAGTACTTTTCTAAGGAATAACCATGCTTTCGATCATAATTTACTCACTGCTCATCTTTGGTCTTGTTTACTGGGTAGAGACCCAAACAGTTCTCCTTAATAACCCCTTGATTCTTAAGAAAAATGCGGCGGAAGAATTAGAGGATTGGCTCAAGAAATTTAATTGGGGTAATCGTCAGGAACTTCAGTCCACGGGCCGGTTGCCGCTATATAAGTTCTATAGCGAAGTCGTTGAAATTCTCCTGGCCCTGGCTCGAAAAATGGGAGGAAGTTATCAGGATTCAATTTTATTTTTAAGAGAAGGGCTGCAGTCAGACCGGCAATTTGAAAAAAAATTAAAAGAAATTATCCTCGGAACCTGGCTTCAAATGGCGATGATGGTGGTGCTTACTTGGGGCTTTATTTTTGGTGCGCTTTTTTTAGTAGAGGTAAAAGTCAGTGTCCTCAAATTGATCCTGATTGCCTGCTGGCAGTGCATTGGTTTATCCCTTTTACCTTTTGTCATTTCATTTTTCAGGAAGAGATTTTTTGCGGATATCGGAAAACTTTGGAAAATGCTCTACGTTCTTAGGGCGCTGATAAAAGTACCATTGTCCAGGACAGAAATTCTCACGATTGCAGGTGTCTCAGAGATAAAAACGATCCAGCAGAAATCCCTGATTCATATTGTTGATAAATTAAAAGAAACCTGCCAGAAAGCTCTACAAATGGGAGGCAGTTATGAGGAGGAGGTGATAACCCTTATGAGTGAGCTTAGATTCCAGGAGAAGTGGCATTTTGAGTTATTTGAGAAGCGACTCATGGTGATAAAACTAGGATTAATGTCGATTTTCTTTCTCCCTTCATATTTGGCCTTCATGTTTTTGCTTTTAGGGGACCTTTTGACTCTAATGTAGAGCAACAATCTTTTACAGATTGAATCCGTTCTGGTTTAATGGGGCTTCTTAAAATTCAAAGGAAAGCTCCCATGGCCGTCGATGACAAAAAAGTTATTTTTGGTATGCATAAAGTTGGAAAGATTTATCCACCTAAGAGAGAAGTTCTTAAAAATATCTCCCTTTCATTTTACCTCGGTGCCAAGATTGGTGTTCTCGGTTTAAACGGTTCGGGTAAATCATCGCTCCTGAAAATTATTGCTGGAGTTGATAAAGATTTTCTTGGGACTGTGAATTCAAATAAAGGTATTACCTTTGGTTACCTTGAGCAGGATCCAAAACTAGCTGACGATAAAACAGTTCGTCAGGTGGTTGAAGAAGGTCTTCAAGAGCAAGTTAATGTTGTTAAAGAATACGAAGAAGTGAATAACAAATTCGGCGAAGAGATGTCTGATGCTGAAATGGATAAGCTCGTTGCAAAGCAAGCTGAACTCCAAGATAAAATGGATCACCAGAATTTATGGGATCTTGATTCGCGCTTAGAACTCGCTATGGAAGCTCTTCGTTGTCCACCTTCTGATCAGCTTTGTGGAATTCTCTCAGGTGGTGAAAAACGCCGTGTAGCTTTATGTCGTCTTCTTCTTTCTGAACCAGATGTTCTTCTTTTGGATGAGCCTACCAACCATTTGGATGCTGAAACTGTATTCTGGCTTGAGCGTCACCTTCATGCATATAAAGGCACAGTCATTGCGATTACCCATGATAGATATTTCTTAGATAACGTTGCTGGCTGGATTCTTGAACTTGACCGTGGTCACGGAATTCCATGGGAAGGAAATTACTCTTCATGGCTTGAACAGAAATCAAACCGCCTAGCACAGGAAGAAAAAACTGAATCTAAACGTCAAAAGAAAATGAAAGAAGAGCTTGAGTGGATTCGCATGTCGCCAAAAGCTCGTCAGGCCAAATCTAAAGCACGTATTTCTAATTACGAGCAAATGCAAAACGACTCTGCTTCTGAAGCACGTAATGAAACCAATGAACTCTTTATTCCACCAGGACCTAGACTTGGTGACATTGTAATCGATGCTAACGGAATTTCGAAAGCTTTCGGTGATAAACTCCTCTATGAAAACCTCACGTTCAAACTTCCTCCGGGGGGAATCGTGGGAATCATCGGGCCCAACGGTGCAGGTAAAACAACTCTCTTTAAAATGATCACAAAACAGCTTGAGCCAGATGCCGGATCTTTTAAAGTTGGGGAAACAGTTAAGCTTTCTTATATTGATCAATCTCGTGAGATGGACCCTGAGACAACTGTACTTCAAGAAATTTCTGGAGGGCTTGAGCTTCTCAAACTTGGTGGAAAGGAGACGAATGCTCGCGCTTATATTTCGAGATTCAATCTTACAGGTGATGATCAATCAAAACGCATTAAAGAATTATCTGGTGGTGAGAAAAACCGTGTTCACTTAGCAAAAATGCTTAAGGAAGAAGGAAACGTTCTCCTGTTAGATGAACCTACCAATGATTTGGATGTGAATACTCTGCAAGCTCTTGAGCGAGCTCTTTTAGACTTTGCCGGTTGTGCTGTGGTTATTTCCCATGATCGTTACTTCCTGGATAGAATTTGTACACATATGCTGGCTTTTGAAGGGGATTCAAAAGTGGTTTGGTTCGAAGGAAATTTCCAGGATTACCACGAAGATCTTCGCCGCCGCCTTGGTGACAAAGCTGATGTTCCTCAGCGCCTGACTTATAAAAAACTTAAACGCGATTAAATTTAAATCGGTCTGGTCCTTATTGGAATACAGACCAGACCGATTACTTTTCATCTCCTTTTTTCTCCTTGGCTTTTTCCCCATTTTAGCTTGGGGACAAACGACTTTATGTGACATCATTGATTTGAATACCTGCTCAGGCGTGACCAAACAAATCCGAAGATCTAGTTCCGCTTCGCTTCCGTCTCCCGCAAGTGCAGCGAATTTGAATCCGGCCAACGTTAGCTACGATAAAGGCTTCGGTATTGAGGCCATTTATCAGGACCATAATTCGCTTAATTTAAATCTTGCCACCGGAACGGGCAGGCTTGGCGGTGCCCTCATCAGCCAAAGTTTAGAGAATAGTTTTTTTGGTAACCGAGTGCTTGAACTCGATGACGTTATTTTGAAAAGATATAAAGAACGCAAACAATATCAATCACAAAAGCTGAGTCTCGCTTTGGGCGGAAAGTTGTTTCGAAAGAAACATGCGGCGCTTGATGTGGGATTTTTATTCAAACGTCATAATTCAGTCAAACGGATAAACCCTGGTGCTGGCCTGTCGGGTCGTTTAGGCCCATTACATTTCGGTGCCTCCGTTTATCAGGACGATTTTTATATTGATTTGCAAGGGCATAATGATCCCGCAACAGGTGTACCTTATTCAGTATTTTTGGGATCAGATGTTATTTCTGAAAAATTTATTGTCCAATCATATACCGCCGGCACAAAGATTAAAAACTTGGCCTTAGACTTTGGCTACATAAGCTCCAAGTACGAATTCACAGATGAGGTTTACCTCGTGCGTTTGTACTCCGCCGCTTTCTACTATGATCGATTCCTCTTTAATTTTGCCATTCGTAATGAAGTTAATTCGGCCAACAAGATAATTGATGGCGAACTAAGTGACGAGAAAAGCCAGGATGAATACTTCGGCGGGGTCCAGTATTCATTTGGTAGGCATTTCATTTTTGGCGTAAATTATAATTTTTTTCTTTTGAGAGAGATTTCTCTTTCTGGCTCCGTATTTTTTTAAAATAATCAAGCAATCAGACTCATTAACGCCAATTTTATTGCATCATTTTCAAGTTTTATTGCTTCGTTCTTAGTTCCATATTCGCCCTCTTGATCATGTTTAGGGTAGCTCATTAAAATGGAGGCATAGTTAAGTTGATAATATTTCCCCAGAAGGTATAAGGCACCTGTTTCCATATCAGAGGTACCTTGAATTCCTTGGCAAGCATCTGCATGTTCATTTGAAACCAAGCTAAGTTTAATCCCAAGTTTGTGTGCTTTGAGAGAGAGTGAAAAACGGAGATAGTCATCGACTTTAATGTGTCCTATATTATCTACCTGATATTCTTTTTTTAAACCTAAAGGGATAGTTGTTTCCTGTACAAGGTTTATACTGTACTTCGTAAAAGAAGAATCATTTGAACCAACTCGAATTATCCTTTTTGCCCCAGAGGCCACAAGCTCTTCAAGCAGAAACGCTGCTGATGGTGCACCGATCCCCGTGTTTGCTACAAAGATTCTCTTGCCGTTATATTCACCAATGTAAATTTGATATCCAAGGTAATCGGTATGTGTAATGGCATTTTTCAAAAAGATTTCCATTATCTTTTTTGCTATTGCCGGGTGGGCACAAATTATACCGTATGAGGGAATTGGCAGGGACTTATTTAGAACGATAGTGTCCTTAATGCATAAAGTAGTCATAACAAAGCCTTATGAGAAATATGAGATCGAAATTTTAGGAAACAGTAAATGAATCGGGCTTAGCGCCAGCAGATGGAGAATTGATGCAGAGATTTTTGATATAGGTTTTTCACTCAGTTTAATTATCAAAGGAATGAACGTATTACAAGGTCTGTAAGGAAATGATATATCAAAATAAACTATCCGTTCCTTTATACTTAACAACGTCCTCATAAAAGGGGACTCCTTTATCTGACCCCAGAATTTTAATCACTTCCTTTACCTTCTTGTTTTCCATAAATACTACGTATTCTAAGTTGCGGCAGATTAATTCCATCACCTTTTCAAAGGCGAGATTCGCTTCTCCTGCATAAAGCGTAAAGAGAAGGGCCACACGATTAAGTGCATCTGCTGCACTTGATGCATGTAGAGTACCCATCAAGCCTTTGTGACCAGTGTTCATGGCCATGAGAAACGGTACCACTTCATGGGAGCGCATTTCACCCAGAACAATTCTATCTGGACTCAAACGTAGACTGTATGCCAGATAGGATCTTAGCGAAGTCTGGGTAGTCTCTCCGGAGAGAAAACGTGTTTGGTGTGGGTGGTCCGTGATGATTTCATACGTATCTTCGAGGACTACCAGGTGCTCATCAGGTGCCGAGTAATCGAGAAGGCTGGTCAATAGGGAGGTTTTTCCTGATCCGGTAGACCCTGCAATAAGAATGTTCTTTTTGTTTTTAATGAGATCAATCAGCAATTCACTTTCACCAAACGAAGCAATGGGGTGTGGACGTTTAGATAAACTGCGGAGGATTATTTTTGAAACCCCGTTCGGAGATGTTGACCCATGAATCATACTGAAGCGATAGTTCTTCCCATATAACTCGCCAAAAAAACTGCAGAATGGATTCTCTACATTCCAGTTTTGTTTGTATTTAATGGAAATAATTTCAAGCCAAAGTTGCCAGTCCTCCTGACGAAGAGGTACCACCAGAGGTCTTTTTTCTCCTGAGTAGCTAAGCAGCTGAGACTTATCAACAGAGTGAAAGAAAAACTCGGTTGCTTCAAGACTTAGGATTTCTTCAAGAAATGGCCAATCAGTTAAGCGTATGAAATTGTCTTTAATCGCCTCTAAAACTTCCGCAGTATTTAATACGGGTAGTTCCTGAAAGAATTGATCCCAAGAAGGAATCATACCTTTGTTCAGTGAGGAGACAAGAAGTCTTCTCGCGTGGGCCAGGGCTTGGTCGTGCTCCAGCGGACTTTCTGCATCTTTAAATAAACTCAGCATCATTCCACCGCCTCTAGAACTACGTAGCCATAAATTTGTTTATAAGTTTTTGTATCTGACTTCGATTCAAATAAGTGCTTCAGAATTGGTATCTCTGAGAGAAGTGGAATACCTAACCGGTTCTTGCCAGTAGTTTGAAAACCAATTTGAAAGATTTTCATCGGGACACCAATTTCTAAAAGTGCCGATGATATTTCTTTGCTGCCGCTGATCGCTTGGTCAACAGGGCGGGAAAACTCTGTTTCATAGTCGAGTAGCATCTTACCGTATGATTCGGTTAGCTTGGTTTTAATTTTTAGTCCGGCAAATCTCCAGTCAATCGGGGCGATGACCGTTGCTCCCTGGACACCAATATTCTGGTAGGGGATTTGTGAGCCGATCTCAATCAGTTGTGGTGTATTAAGATTTACCACCAACTCAGGTTCTGCAAGTGATGATAGGTCCATTTGAGATTTTTGAAGGAAAACCGCATTTTTGTCTATTAGACTTCTGATTCCATCCGTAAAGAGATCCGATACCGTCGCTTGAAGTTTGTCTAATCCCAAATGAATCTCTCTTCCGTCCATCCTTTCAAGTTGCACTAGCTTTAACTTTAAGCGGTAGTTTTTGTGACGGAGTCTGGAGTCTTGCTGAATAAATGAAACTCTGTAAAAGGTTGCAATATGCTTGAGAAAGTCCGCATTGGTTGTGCCTTCGTAAAAACACAGAATATCTAACCAATCTGCCTGACATGTGACCGATGAAAACCCGTTGGCATAAAGTTTTTTATAGACCTGCCCAATGATGTGATTTCTTAGCTTGGGGTCGAGTGTAATTTTAAAAAATACCTGGTCTTGGAATTGTCCTTTTATTTTTTGTAGATAGAGATAATCCGAAAAATCAGCTAACACACCAGAGGCCGTCATGATCGGGCCTTTAATATCAATCGTGAGATTTAAATTCTTTAGGGCGTCGGCGAGCTGGAAGGTTTTAAGAAATTTTTGTTTCGACAGAACGTAGATGCTCACCACTTCTTTACCGGTCTTGGTCCACACGACTAGATCTGTGAAGCCAACTTTTTTGCCTTTAAGAAGTAGTTTTCCGGTTTTTGGAATGAATTTATAGGAAATCACCTCGGGATTACCCACCGAGAAGTTCTTCAGGGACGAAAAACTGAGTTCTTTCTGTTCCCCTTTGGCCAAAATCACGTCAGAAGGGGAGACTTGTGCAAATGACGCGCCAGGCAGTAGGAAGAACACTTTGACAATAAAGAAGCATCTGGTTAGATTGAGGAGCTTCAAATTTGAAATATTAAGATTATTCCTTGAGGAGATATTTATGGCTTCTAGAACCGCAGTAACTGAAAACCGTCGTAAAGCACACCACAGAGCTATGGGAGCAAAAAGAAAAGCTGCTAACCGTAACAAGGGAACAACTCCTAAGTTTGCTATCCATGAAGATGGAGCTCCTAAAGCAAAAGCTGCTGCTGCACCTAAAGCTGTTAAAGCTCCTAAGGTTGCAAAAACTGCTGCCCCTAAAACGACTAAAGCTAAAGCCACTAAGTAATTCATAATCGCTCCTATGGGGCCTGAAATATTTTTAGTGATTCAGAAATAAATACACGATCAACGGAGACTATTAAAAGGTCTCCGTTGTTGTTTAAGCACAGATCTAATTTTCCTTTTTCCTTTAACTCATCACAATTCGTAATCCGCTTTAAATCAATAAGGTCCTCAGGTATTTGATAACTCTCGATGAAGATGTCTTTTACTATTTGAGCTCGTGAAGGCTCCTCCTCATAATAGACCTGAATGGGTGCGGCCATCGCCGCAGATGTCCAGCAAGCGAGTGCTATAAAGTTAATAACGAATTTCATGTTCTACTCCTCTGGAGAATGGGGCAAATGTGAGCGTTTTTAGAAACGGTACAATTTCCCAAGTCTCATATTTTAAGAGGGCCTCAGCTTCAGTCTCTTTAACTAAAACCGTAAAGCGCCCCTCAGGTTCTTGTGGAGATGTTTCTAACATTGCCTCAACCCGCTTTCTTCCATCTCGGTGCAAAAGTAGAACCTTTTTTCCAGATTGAAATGGAGTGAGTAATTCTGCACGTACCTGTATTTCGACCCATCCTTCAGGTACGGAGGAGGTTGTCCCTTCCTTTATTTCACTTCCGGAAAAAAGGACAAAAAAGAAGATATTTGAAAGGACAATGGCAACGCCAAGTTTCATCCACCAGAGCTTAGTCTTGGTATCTTTTTTCAAGATAGTGCCAGCGATTTTGGAAATCATTTAAGTGGTCCTTAGTTTTGTGGTCGTAAAGTTTATTTAGTAAAAAAAGTCCGAAAAATAGTGAGCTTGCGGCCATCAGCGTGATGATAAATGGGAGGATAACGTCGCCCCTTTCTCCTCTGCCTGGAAAATTATCTTGGGTGAAATCCTTTCGAATTGTGAGGCATCTACCTTGAGAGTTAATAAGTAGGGTTTTTCCAAGTAGAAATAAGTCCATGTGCTTTTCCTTAAGAGGGCAACGTCATCGATGCCTCTTTTGTATTGGGCTCCTTTGAGCTCAAAGGGTGTTAGGGCCATCTGGGGATCCAGGGGGCATGCCTTCTTTCTAAGCTCAAATATTTTTGTCATGTAGGTCATTAGACTTACTTGCTGAATGGTTTTCAGTGCTCTTTTTAATTTATCGGCCTCTAAAGCGGCTCCTTGAAGACCAGGGATGAAAGCTGCTACGACCTGTGCTTTAGAGATATTTTTAAGGGCCCAATTGGTACGGCCCATGAGCTTCATATAGTTGTTTAACTCGCCCTTGCTCTCTTTTACGCACAAAAAGAGATTGGTGCGTTTTTTCATAGATAAAAAGTTTCGCTGAAGTTCCAGCCCAGAAAGGGTTAAGAGACCGCTCAATACAACCAGGATCAAAACGCAGAACAAAATCGCTTCACCTCTTTGATTGTTCATAATTTGCCTTGGAGTGGGAGAACAAATTTATGTGTCTTTAAATTCGGTAGTCGTTTCCAGCTAATTCTTTTGTGTTTGCGAACCACGTATAATTTGCACCCAGCGTCCACTCCAAGTGAGTGCTCCTTTGGGTGGTGGAGTAGAGCGCCAGTCTGCAGCTCCACTCCTTTGAGCCAGGCCTTTTGGCGGCAAACAGTGGCCTGATGAAAGGCCACTGCTTCGATCATTACGGTCACCATTAAAGTGAGGGCCATGACCCAGGCAATAAAGTTCACCGTTTGCTGGAAGTAACTTTGATTTCTTCGGTCACTCTTTGTTTCATTTCTGAAATACGTTCTTTGATAACCCCACCAAATTGATTAACCACCGTTAAGCAACATATGCCGATGAGGCTCGAGATGATGACGTACTCCATGATTCCCTGGCCTTTTTGGTTCCTGACTAGCTTTTTCATTTGTGCCTCCTTGTGGCTGATCAGGGTTTTAGGCTTGGGAAGAGGAATTTTCACTAAAAAGGGAGAGTAGCCGAGTGATTTGTTCAGGATTGAAATGTTTTGCTCAAAATGACGTAAGACCCTAAAATAATGACATGGAAGAAAATAATAAAGTCATCGTTTTTGAAAAAAAAGAAATTATCCTCATTCTTATCTTTGTGGTTGTTCTGATCATCACAAGTTTCACGCTGGGGATTCGTTTAGGGAAAAAGCTCACGCTTGATGAAGCCGGGATTAAAGATGTTGATCAAAAAACAGTGGAGCTAAAGTCTGGCTTGGAAGAAGATGTTGAAAAAACAGTCGAGGAAGATTCTAAACTTACTGATGAAGAAAAATTAAAAACGTTGATGGATGAATCAAAGACTCGTTTGTCTAATGAGCTTGAGAAATTTTCGACAGAAGATAAGACTGAGGCCAACCAGAGTGTTGCTCCACAGACTACGAGTGCTATGAGTGGTAAATACACTATCCAGTTAGGTTCTTACCCAACTGTGGAAGAGGCCAAGCAGTTTGCTGAAGGTTTTACAGTGAGAGGTTATAGCCCGATCATTAATGAAACAAAGCTTGAAGGCAAAGGAAACTGGTACCGGGTAAGTCTAGGACTATTTGGAACAGTAGAGGAAGCTAAAGCGTATATCAAAAATGAGCAAAGTTTATTTTCAGGTCAAGACTACGTCATCACAGAGCTGAAATAATTTAAAAGAATACGCCCATCTCAAACGCCAGTGAAAGCCAGCCAATCGCAAACGATCTATCACCCTTGCTTTCAGTTCCAACTGCATCGCGAGTCACGGTTGCAAGATTGTAGGAAAGTTTACCACCGTAAAAGTATTTAGAGCCATTTCGTTTATGGATGCCGTAGTTTGTCGTAAGCCCGTAACCCATGTACTTCTGTTTTGTATAAGTCTCATCCATCGTGAGATAATTGGCAAACACGTCCACGCTCTCAAAGACATCTTCAGTGGGATAGAAATCCATCAATAACTTAAAACGGTAGCCAACACCAATTCCTCCCGCGAGAATATTGGTTTTTACGTTGTTTGGTCGTTGAGTTTGAGACTCATCGTTGGCGTTATCACCAGCTTCCGGAGTCTGATTCTGTGTGATTGAATCAAAGAAAGTTCTGTGCTGGAAGAACTGGGCCCCGTACCAGATGCGGTTGTATTTGGTGGACCGGTGCATGTAATTAAATTCAACGCCTAAGATATCATTGAAATGTTCGTAGTCTGAAGAAACGTGGCCCGCAAGTGCAAACCTGTCGCTGTCTGTTCCTGTGTATTTTCTTTGATCTTTAATGCCGAGATCGCTATTAAAATCATAGATCATACTCTCGTCACGTAGATATTTTTCAGGCTTTTTTATTAGAACTTCTTGAGTCTCAGGATTCTTCTCTTCCTCGCTTAGCTCCAGTGGATGAAGTGCGAAAACATTTTGTGAGAACAAAAGTATAAGTAATAAGTATTTCATAAATTACCTTGTCGCCAATGATTCGAAGTTTTCGCCAGGCAAATCTTCCAATCCCATAAAGTCAGCTAACTCTAGTTTTTTCACTAAATGATCAAATTTTACGTTCTCGGAATTAACCTGAGAATTAACGAGGTTATCGATTGCAAGCTTTATATCGGCGTAGGTCGTTCTACCAGCGATATAGTTGTCTAGTGCCGAATCATAGTTACTCTGGGCGTTTTTGCTCTGAAATTGAGCAATTTCAACTTTTTGTTCCTGATAGCGAGCAGTTTTATAAATAGTTCGAACTTTCACTTCCAGTTCACGGCGCGTATTAAAGAAATTAATCTCGGTGATTCTTTTTGAAAGATAGCTCTGTTGATTTACGCGCGTGTTGAAAAAACCGCCCTCACCAATAAGAGTCCAACGCATATTGATTGAGGCAACTAACTCAACGTTACGGTTACCATCTGTCGTTTCAAAATTCCAGGTTGTCCCCGCAGGATCAAAACCTGTCTGATAGGTTCCGAGATTAAAAGCAAACTTAGGAAGGGGAAGGTTATCTTTGAGGGTCTTTTCGTAGGTTCTTGAGGCGACGTCATAAGCCACTTTCGCATCTCTGAAGGGTTGACTGGATTCCTGAGCAGACTTAAGAGCTTCATCCATGGATGTGCTAATCGTTACATATTTAAGTTGTTCGTAGGATCTATATGAAGTCTGGTACTCATCTCCCAGGAGGTTTGCAATTTTCTCTTCTTCGAGACCAACTTCAAATTGCGCCTGTTGGTATTCAGTTTGAGAGCGAAGGTATTCTGAGCGAGTTTGGTAATATTCTTGGGTCTTAATTTTTCTAAGTTGGAGCTTCTCTCTGGCCAAACGGTGGATGAAAGAGGTTTGGCGAAGCTGCTCTTGTTTGATACGAAGAATTTCTTTAAAACGAATAAGATTAAAATATTGGTTAATAAGTGAAAACTTTAAACGTCTGTGGGACTCAGTTAATTGCTGAGTACCGCGATTAAGCACTTGTTTATCATTTAAATATTGAAGATAGTCTCGGCCCCAGTTAAAAAGTGTGTACTCATCAAAAACCACTCCCAAACTTCCGGTGGGTGCTTTTTGTGCGCCCATTCCTGGAAAGTCCTGAGAAGACTCATGAAAGCGATCGATTCGGTGATTAGAAGTTTGCAGCTCCAAACCAACTGTAGGAAACCAGAACTTCTGAAAGATATCAGTTTTTGATAGGTCTAATTGTTCACGTTGTTGCGCTCTGATTTGTTCTAAGGGGTTTCTTCTGAAGCCTTCTTCAATCACAGATCTCAGGTCCAGGACACGGCCCTGCTTATCTTGATCTTTGTCATTACCGGCCTGGGGACGTGAAACACTCCAACGGGACTTTTTAACAGTGGTTGAAGACTCAGTGCTCGAACTTGCATCAGTACTTATGGATGATTCTAGAAAATTTAAATCCTCATCTTGGGCATAGGCCCCAGTGGCCAATATAAATGAGATTAAAACGGCTTTAAGCAAAGCTCATCTCCCGCAAAATTATGTGTGTGCGGGAAAAAGTGTAACATTATTAAAACTGAGAAGTAAAATCAGTTATTAGAGAGAAATGCCTGGGCAGCCCGAGCGGACAATATTTTCTTCGGTGGTTTCTATGTTTAAATTCGTCAGATGAAGTTCGTTTTTGACCTTTACCTGATTGGAAAGCAGTCGATTATGGACACTCATTTGCGCCTTAGGGCTTTTCTTGATGAGGTCACGATTTCGCTGGAGAAGGGCGTTCAGTCGTTGCTGTATTTTAACTTTATCTGATCTTTCTCTAAGCATTTCCTTGCAACGTAAGCTAAGAGACGGTTTTGTGATGGCATCTTGCATCAGATACTCATCCTGAGCATGACTTACATTTACTAGCGCCAAAAGAATGACAGTTATAATAAGTTTCATTTAGAAAGTTTAGCATGAGGCCCGGTTAACGCAAAGTTGAAATACACTCAAATGGTTGTCGTAGCTGGAGTTTTTGTGTAATTTGAGGGGTCATTTAAATTCTTCAGGCTAAATATCTATGGCATCAGTCGTTGTCCTTATTCCGGCACGTTTTGGATCTTCAAGATTCCCAGGTAAACCACTCGCTAAAATCGCTGGTCGCTCCATGATCGAGCGGGTTTATACAAATTGCAAGGCGGCTGGTTTTAAAACTGCCGTCGTCACAGATAACGATGAAATTGAGGCCCATGTAAAATCTTTCGCTGGAGTTGTTCTTCGGGTTGATGATGATGTGCCTTCAGGCTCAGAAAGAATTGCTCTGGCCTACCAAAGATTTTTTCAAGACGCGAAAGCTGATCTTGTGATCAACGTTCAAGGCGATGAGCCCTTGCTTAAGGGTGACGTTTTGAAAGAACTCGCGGCTTTTCATTTAAAAAGCTCTTACGCCATTGCCACACTTTTACGTGAACGAAAGTCCGGTGAAGAGGATTTCAAAAATCCCAACGTTGTTAAAGCAATATGGGCCGAGAAAACCAAGCAGTGTTTATACTTTTCGCGCCAGTCGCTTCCTTACGACCGTGATGGAGGAAAGGATTATAGCTGGTATCAGCACATTGGTGTTTATAGCTATCGTCCAGAGGCACTTCTGTCATTTGTGAAGTTACCGATGTCCAAGCTTGAAGATCTTGAGAAATTAGAGCAGCTGCGAGCACTTGAGAATGGTTACTCCTTGGGAGCAGTTCTCACGACTCAGAAATTGATAGGAGTTGATGTGCCAGAAGATATTATTAAAGTTGAAGGAGCCCTAGGTGAGTAAGAAGAAATATATATTTATTACCGGTGGCGTGACGAGTTCACTTGGTAAAGGTCTTGCCGCTGCAAGTATCGGCTGCTTACTTGAGAAGCGTGGAATTAAAATCAACATGCTGAAAATGGATCCATATATTAACGTTGATCCAGGCACTATGAGTCCGACTCAGCACGGAGAAGTGTTCGTTACTGATGACGGTGCAGAGACTGATCTTGATTTAGGTCATTATGAGAGATTCACGACACTAACTCTTTCTCGTTCAAATAATTTTACTACTGGGAAAGTTTACCTTCAGGTCATTGAAAATGAGCGTGAAGGAAAATATCTGGGGAAAACCGTTCAGGTTGTTCCTCATATTACAGATGAAATCAAACGACGAATTCATGTCGCAGCTGAGAAATGTGATCTTCTGATCGGTGAGATTGGTGGAACAGTTGGTGATATTGAGTCCCTTCCTTTTATGGAGGCCATCCGTCAATTTGCTGGTGATGTAGGAACAGAGAACGTTTTGTTTGTGCATTTGGTTTTAGTTCCGTATATCGCCGCGGCCGGAGAGTTAAAATCTAAACCTGCTCAACACTCAGTTAAAGAATTAAGAAGTATTGGTTTGTTCCCGCAGGTCATTATCTGCCGAGCAGACAGAGAGATTGATAATTCAATCATCGATAAAATTTCTCTTTTTTGTAATGTCCCCAAACAAAACGTTTTTCAGTCGATTGATCTGGATCTCATCTATAAAGTGCCTCGCTCTTTCCATGACCAAGGTCTGGATAAACGAATCACTGAACTCTTGGGGATGTGGGCGACTGAACCGCGCATGGATGAAATTAATAAAGTCATTTACAACGCTGAGAATCCACTCAAAGTGGTTAATATCGGAGTGGTAGGTAAATATACTGAGCTGATAGAATCTTATAAGTCTTTGGACGAAGCTCTTAGGCACGCGGCGATTCAGAATCAGGTGAAGTTAAATCTGACTTACATCGATGCTGAAGATTTGGAGAAAGGGGCCAACCTTGATCTCTTAAAGTCAGTGGAAGGAATACTTGTTCCTGGCGGATTTGGCTCTCGTGGAACAGAAGGCAAGATTAAGGCGATTCAATACGCGCGCGAAAATAAAAAAACCTTCTTTGGGATTTGTCTTGGGCTACAGTTAGCAATTATTGAATTTGCCCGCAACGTGGTGGGAATAAAGAATGCTACCTCGATGGAGTTCGCTGACAAAGGTGATCTGCTTATTCATTATATGGCCGGTCAAACAAAAGATGGCGCCAAAGGTGGCAGCATGAGACTTGGGGCCTATGACTGCGAACTCAAGGAGGGAACACTTGCTCACCAAATTTATGGAACATCAACCATCTCCGAGAGACATCGTCACCGCCTTGAAGTAAATAATGAATACCTCCCTCAATTAACAGAAAAAGGCTTAACTATTTCTGGGCTAAATCCAAAGTTGAACCTGGTAGAAGTGATAGAGATGAAGGATCACCCTTTCTTCATTGCTTGCCAGTATCACCCGGAATTTAAGTCGAAACCATTTCACCCTCATCCACTCTTTGCCTCATTCGTGAAGGCCAGTGGAAAACTTTAAAGGAAACAAATGAAAAAAATGGATTTTTATATCGGTCCTTGCGTTATTGAAAGCGCTGACCTAGCAGTGCAAATTGCTGAAACACTCTTAAAGGATCTTGAGCCGTTTAAGAGTGAAATCAATCTTCATTTCAAGGGTAGTTTTGATAAGGCCAACCGATCTTCTTTCACGTCTTATCGAGGTCCAGGAATTGATGAAGGCCTTAAAATTTTATCCATGATTAATAAGAATTATGGTCTTCCAACGTTGACCGATTTTCATACTCCTGAGCAGGCAGAAATTGTTGCAAAAGACGTGAGTGTGCTTCAGGTGCCGGCCTTTCTTTGCAGACAAACAGATATGATCTTTTCAGGCGCAGAGGCTTGTAAGAAATACAACCGTGAATTGAAAATTAAAAAAGGACAATTTTTATCTCCAGAGGAGACTAAAAATATTGTCGATAAGGCTTCGCACTTTTTGCCTAAAGACAAAATACTTTTGACTGAGCGTGGATCATCATTTGGTTATAATAACCTCGTTGTTGATATGGCCTCTTTTCAAATAATGAAGTCGTTTGGAGTGAGAGCGATTCACGATGCCACTCACTGTGTTCAGCGTCCTGGTGGACTAGGAACTGCAACTGGCGGAAAACGCGAGCAGATTTTGGTTCTGGCCAAAGCAGCAGTTGCGGCGGGTGCGGATGGAATATTTATGGAGTGTCACCCGAATCCAGACAAGGCACTTTCAGATGCGGCTACAGCACTTCCTCTGAATCAAGTGAAATCAATTGTTGAGAAATTGTTAAAAATTAGAAGAGCGGTGGAAGAATGAGTTTAAGAGCTACGGCAAAACGTTTCGAAGAAAAACTAAAGAAAATAAAAGTGGTCTGCTTTGACCTGGATGGGATTTTAACTAATTCCCACGTCTGGTGGGCGAGTGAGGAAGTGGGATTTAATCGAACCTTCTGCATTTATGATGGTTATGGAATGAAGTTACTCATGAAAGCTGGCCTTAAAGTAGGAGTCATTACAGGCGGAAACAGTGTTTCGGTTAAAAAACGTACTGATCAGCTGGGGCTTGATTTTTGTTATGCCGGCAATGAGGATAAGCGTTCTGCATTTTTGGATCTTTTAAAAAAATACGACGTTGCAGCCGAAGAAGTACTTTATATGGGAGATGAACTGTTTGACATGCCTCTTTTAAGAAAGGCCGGCTTTTCCGCCACAGTTCCAAATTGCTCTGATGAAGTTAAAGAGATTGTTGATTATGTCACGATCAAGGAAAGCGGACAGGGATGTGCTCGCGAGGTTATCGATTTGGTTAGATACGCTCAAGGTATTGAACCCGTTAGCGAGGATTTCTAATGCTTGGTAAGAAACTCTACAAAACTTCAATGCTTAATATTTTCAAACTGGGAATCTTTGCCATTTTGATATTTTTCTTTAATGACTTTTATCTTGAAACATTTACGTATGAAAAATTCCAGGCCGACGGCCGTTTCAAGATTCTTGATGTCATCGACTATCACTACCGTTATCCCCACGAATTTATCACGTTCTTTTGTCTCATTTTAACTCCTGCTATCTATTACGGTATTATTAGGGGAGTGCGCTTTTACGAGAAAGGATTTGTCTACAACAGAGGGATTCCTTTCTTTAACAAAGCCGTCCTTTATACTGAGATTAAGACATACAAACTTCTTCATCCGAAAAAAGCCATTTCTATTCATTCAATAAGTGGAGATATTTTTGTCATTGCTGACAACACAGTGGAGAGAGTCATTGCTATTTTAGACCAGCATAATATCCAAGGTGATCTCGCTCAGGATGATTACGTTCGTCTTATCTCAAATTACAAAAAGTTTTTGATGATGGTGATTGGATTCACGGTATTTGTTTTTGTGCTCAAAAGACTTGGGGTCTTCCAGTAGTTTATTCTCTTAAGGTGTCACAGCTTTTTTGAAATAATTTATTTCCTGGACCAACAAAAACCGAAATCAACTGATCCGTTGAATTAAGGATGGCGGAAACGCCATACCCTGCTACGGCCATATTGTGAGCAGCGGTGGTACTGAGGCCTGAGGAAAGAGAGTTGTAAAAAGCGGCAGTAGACAGGACAGATCCCTGGTCATCAAATTTCATTCTTTCTAAATTCCCTGAATTGCCAGGGCCTTTTGGATAAAAAATCTCATATGAGCCATCATTTTTATAGATTATGGCCGTTGCCATGAGTCCCTCTGTTGCTGATGTCGAATTAGTTAAGTTCGAAAGGCCTGTTGCAAAATCGAGAACTCCAGTCGCCCAACCTGTCGTTTGGCATCCCGCTGCAGTGTCTGAGCAAATGCTTTGGTAGAGTCGGTTCGTGGCCCTATCATGGTACAAAATCATCGGTGAAGAGGTTACGGGGTTAAGGCTAACACGGATACCCTGGCCAGCACCTGCCACTGTTCCAACAATCGATGGTGTTCCCCACGAGACAGCACCGTTGGTTGAGCTGGTATATTTAACAAAGTTAGTGGCGCCAGCAGTGCGGTCCAAATAAGCGACGATTAAATCACCAGATTCATTAAAGGCCGAACTCAGTCCGGAAGCAGTTCCTGCACCGAGGTTGTCGATGGTTTGAAGATTTGACCATGAAGAAGTTGATGAGTTGAAAAACGCCGCTTTCACACCTTTACTGGCAGCGTTTACGTTATCCAGAACAACCATGACTGGCATCTTTGTTCCATTATCTTCATACATCATTAAGCTCGTATCCGGAGTGGAGGGAAGTACTGCTGCGCCAGTGGGAGTTGCAGGGAATACAAAAAATTGCCAAACTGCTGATCCATTGGTTTGGGTGTTGGTAGCGAGATAAAATTTGGCAGAGACGTCATCATAAAAAGAAATCCATGGACGGTCTAGATGATCAAACTTTAGAGAAGGGGACATGGCACCCGCAGTTCCATTGATCGTTACCACTTCCCAAGTAGAGTTTAGCTCATTACCATTTCGATAAGAATACTTCAAAACCCCTGTGGCTCTTGCACCGGCCGAAAAATCAACGTAAGCCACGGCAACAGTGCCAGAAGAGGCTTCTGCCAGAGAAATATTGGCGGTGTTTGATGCTATTAGTTCAATGTGGCCTTCATTATTTACAAAACTATTTTGACTCGATGTAACTGCGGAACTGAGAGAAGTATCGGCAACTAAATTCATAACCAGATTGAATTTAGTGGCAGCGATATTCAAAAAATGTGTTGAGTAAAGGTCGTTGGTACTTGTAAGGGCCGCCCCCCCTTGGCGAGCAAGCGCCGTGCCTGCTGAGGTGTTCATCGTATGAACGGCGTTCCAAGAAGCAGCTCCATCCATGGCCGAAAGAAGAGTGCTGGCAGAATTATAATAATTCACTGCTGTGGCAGCTGAATTTGTTGTGAGATGGAATTTTCCGGTTGAGTCTCTTAAGAAATTAAACCAGATATCACCCGTTGTGGCAGATCCAACAGTTTGTGTTGATTCATCAAAAGTGGTAGCGGTTGCAAATGCCTGGCAGCCAATCGGTGTAGCATAATTTCCTGAGACATAAGTTTTAATGCCTATGGGTGCGGTCGGTCTGAGACCCGCAATTTTAATGGAGTCATTGGCAGTGGCCGAATCTATCTGAACTGAAGAATTGAGAATGCTCTGGTTTACGTATTGGGCATTCGCCGTCCAGTTGGCCCCAGTTAAACAGTTTGATAAGGTTGCGTTGGGGCAAGAGGTGACTCGGGCCGAAGACGTTCTGGCATAAGTGACTACGGGATAATAGGCATCAACAGCTGAATCACCTGCTGTATCAGCGGCACACCAGGCAAACCCCAATCTGGTTTGAGCGGCGAGTATATTCGTTGATTCATTCCCAACGTTGTTGGTAATCGACATCGTTTGATAATTACTGAGATCGTGACAGTTAGTCTGGCAAAGGATCAGGCGAGGTTTACCAGTGACAGCGGTATCAGTGAGATAAGCTCCACCCACGATTCCCGTTGGTGTTGTATCAATTCTAATCGCTCTAGAGGCAACTGCATTGTTCACTAGAGTTCTGGTATTCCATGTCGCTGATGACACTGAAAGTGCGCTTGAGCGTGAAGCGAGAAAAACGTTTACTCCGCCATTGGTCCAGGCCAAAACTGGAATTCCAGTCGGAAGAATTTTAATAGAGATGTTATTAACGGCCGGTGCACCAGCTATTGTCTCATGTATGTAATTTTGTCCATTCCAGTAACTCAATTTTATCGAAAGAGCAGAGTTGTCAAAATAGGCCGTAACTGGGTAATCAGAAATAGGGTTGACGGCTACGTCAGATATTGTGCCTCTGATACTGGCAGACCCCTTAATTCCCGCATCGATCACGGAATCAGAGCAGATGGCTCCGTCTTGAGATGGTTCTGTGGTTACATTCGGCTCTTGAGCAATTCCACTTGAAGTGCCGGCATTGTTACATCCCGCCAATGTTGCCAAAGATAATAAAAGGAGAAATGGTCGAAATTTAAAATTCATAAACAACTCCCATAGGGATGCTAACGCTGGCAAAGGAATTGGTTGCATCTTTTACGCCTCTTTCTCCATCACCCTTAAAACTTCGTTTCTGATTTTCCGACATTAGACCAACACTTGCCGTCAGCGATTGAGAAATTGAGTAATTCAAAAAAAGCCCAGACAGAAAGTGCAGACCATTTTTGTAGTAACCCGTTTCCTTACCATATTCCTGCATATAAAGTGGCACCGTTAAAAGTGCATGGGCAGTGACTGAAAAATTTCTAACGATCTGATAGACCCATTTGGTCATTAAAGATGGACCGATTGATAGATTCTTGGTCAAAAGTTTATTATCGTTTGAAAAGCTGTCAGAGTTTTCATTTTGTATGGTGGCGCCAGGACCGACGTAAAAAAGATGATTTCCAGCAGAATAAATCCAGTTGTAGCTGGTGTTGAAGAACAGTCTGGAAGTTTGAATTGTTGCCCCACCTATATTGGTCGGTTCTTTGAATTGTGACTGCTGAAACATGAATCGAAAATCAAGTTGGTTCTGAAACTCACGAATTTCATTTGTAAAACCAAGAAGGACTCCATTACTGCTTGAATTTTCGGTAGAGTAGTTCTGTCCCTCACCTTCTTGCTCAAATGAAATGGTCGCTGGTACGTAAAAAGATGAAAAGGTATGTTCTTTTTTAAATAGAGCGTTGGTAGAGACGGATTTTTTGACCGAAATATTAGTCTTCGGTTCTAATTCCTCTAGTTCATCTCTAACAACCTGAGCTTGGGCCGAAGGCATTGTTGAAAATAAGGACAGAATGAAAAAGGAGTATTTTTTCATATTATTCTGGCAACTTGAGTTCTAGGCCGACAGGCAGAACATTAGAATTAGAAATTTCACTTTTATTCAAACGATAAATTTCTTCCCACCGATTCTTTGTTCCAAAGTAATTGAGGGATATCAAACGTAGAGTGTCTCCCTTTTGAACAAGATGGGCCTTAGAGGCGGGACTACGTTCTGTGGTTACTGGTGGGGTCTGCCCTTTAGTCAATGCCGCTGAGTATACTTGGTTCAACCATGGACCCGGATTTTGAATCTGTTTTTGATTCGCAATATACTCAATTGCTTCTTTGCCTTGACCTCTCTCATTCAGTGTTGCCACTATTTCGTTTTTGACCCAGGTATCTGAAAAGGTACGATCGTAAAGATAGAGAACGGATAGTTTATCGAAAGAGCTCTCTTTCAGAATTAAACGGTAAAACATCTTCTCTGCAACATTGTTTTGTTTGTTGATCTCGAGAAGAGAGGAGAGCGACTTCTTTGATGCCTCAAAATCGTTTAATGAATAATTGAGAAAAGTGAGATACTCTGCGGATCTTTCTTTTTCAAAGTTTTTTTCAAAACTGGCCAAGAAATTTTCTCTTGCTGCTTGGTAATCTCTCTTCTTGTAGAAAGCTTGGCCAAGGAGAAATTGAATTTCTGGTGTTTTTTCAATCGTTAATCGATTGAGTTTAACTAGTTGCTCCCAGTTTGATTCGTAAAAGTAGGAACGTGCGACAAGCGTCCAGGCCGATTTTAGATCTGCTGATTGATTTTGTATAATTTCAAAAAGAATCACTCGCGACTCTTCGTACTTCGTTTGATCACAATAGGATTGGGCAAGGACAAGATTAATAGGAGCTGAAAGTGGATTGAGTTTCCGAAATGACTCAAGTTCTTTATTACCAGCTTCAATTTGGTCGAGTTTATAATAACTATTTGCTGCCAAAATTGATAAATCTGATGTGTAGTTGTTAGATTTTTTTAAATGAGAAACTTCGCTTAGAGTTTGTTCGTAGTCTTGAGAATTGTAAAAATGATGGGCGCGGGAGACACGAAGGTCCCTGTCCAATGGCATTTGGGCGCAAGAAGCGATGATTAGGGTCAGGATGACAAATTTCATATCAATAAACACCTCAATTTAATGTTATCACCCTTGCTTCTAATCTCTTAAGCAGGCGAAAAGTGCCTAGATTTGGAAAATGCTTAGTGAAATGGTCGGGATTTTTTGATTGCTTAATCTTTAAGAAGTTTCAAGGCCATAGCGCTGAATTGATGAGATTGGATCAGGACGGAAGAGGCGGCTGCCAGTTTTCCTTCCGAGCGAATTTTTTCGGATGTTTCATACGCCATATCAGCATCCATGGTGCGGGACATAGCATCACTCTCGTTCACATTCTTTTGCTCAAGATTGTTAATCGCCGATTGAATACGATTCTGATACGACCCGGCCTTGGCCCTTTTTTCTGAGAGGGTCTCAATGGCCTTATCAAGATGCTCAATATTGATCTGACCTTCTTCTGCGCTCACGATGGATGAGTCAACCAGACCTAAGTTAAATTCACTAACAGAAAGTTCTTTGCCAGAAAAACTAAGCTTCGAGTTCTCATCATCATTAATGCCTATCATGAAATCACGAATATTGCCGGATTTATCCTGAAGAAGATTAGTGTTCATATAGCTTGAAGCTTTTGCCACACGTTCAACTTCTCTTCTGATTTGCATGTATTCACTGTTAAGCATGCCGCGATCTGAGTCTTGTAAATGTCCACTTGCGGCCTGAATTGAGAGTTCTTTTAATCTTATGAGCATATTACTAATTTCGCTCATTGAACCTTCTGCAACTTGGAATTGCCCAATAGCATCGTTAGCATTTCGGATGGCTTGATATTGTGATCTGATACTTGTTTTCTGTTTGTTACCAATAGAAAGTGAAGCTGCATCATCTGAAGCATTTCGCACACGACTGCCTGAGGAAATTTTTCCTGAAGCATTTTCGATTTGTTTTGTGTGTTCACTCATCGAGCGTTGTGCGCGAAGAGCAGACACGTTGGTGTTTATCCGCATCAGCCAAACATAATTGTCTTCCTTGAAATAATTAATCCTCCATCAACCATGATAGAGAACGATGGTAACTTATCGGAATAATGAGGAAGTTAAGTGAGGCTTAATTTTTAGAAAAACTTGAGTGTTTTGTTTGTGAAAAAGTGCCACAAATTTTGGGCAGGCAGGTTAGAAATTTTCGGCAGATCCATAAGTTACATTACTTTCAGTACCAAACTTATATTCGGCTTTAATTCTGGCATCTGTTTCAATGCCCACTTTTAAGCGAATACCATCCATAGAACCATTGAAGTATTGAGGGGCCCCACCGGTGTCACCAATGGCCCCAAATTGACTGAAAGGAGTTGTTTTAGCACCTGTCTCACTGGTTCCAGATCCATTTAAAACTCCGTTGACGTAGAATTTCACCGCGCCGGTTGTTTCATTCCTACTCATGGTGATATGTCTCCATGAATTATCATTCACAATAAAGTTTGAAGTAGCATTGGCACCATTACCCGTACTGATTCGGATTGTTCCACTAGCGCTAATCCAGCCAAAGAAAATATCATTCCCACCACCTGCCTGCTCAACACCGGTGATTCCTGGCGCCTGCCAAACCGTGTTACTTCCTGACTGCGCTGTTTTCATCCAAAAAGAGAGAGTGGAAGTTTTTCCGATGATTTGTGCGAGGTTATAGCTGACATCTAAGCTGGATGCTCCATTGACTGAAATGGCATTGGCACTTGGACCTGTAAGATCTGTCACAGTACCTTGCGCTACTCCGGTTTTACCTGAACCTGTTGAGTCAATGTAGTTGACCCCAGATTTTTTCATGTTCCATACACCTGAAAATCCTGTCCAGGTATTGGTTGCGTCTTGCCCATCAACAGCAGAAGAATTGTTGTAATACATGTAAATAATTTTATCTACACTTGCGGCCATGGAAGGAACCTTGACCCAGATAAAACTTTCCCCAGACGAATTCCATGATTCAATTTCATATTTTAAAGCAGTTGTGTGATCGTCCAGCGTGAAACGAATATCGGCTCCACCAGCAAGGATGTCTGCATAACTGATTCTTGAAGCATTCAGCTTGATCATGACGGGTAAGTCAGTAAAGGCAGTTGCCTGATCTTTATTGTTCAGAATAATAGGAATTCGTTTTAAATAACTATTATTCCACCATACCAGCGCATTTACGAAATTAATGTTGGCATTCTTGGCGGTCAAAAGTGCAGCATTGTCGGTGAAATTAATATTGACTGTCTGCTGAGTAGCATCTTTTACATAAATGGTTTTGGTGGCT
Source organism: Halobacteriovorax sp. (assembly GCA_020048985.1). GTDB lineage: Bacteria > Bdellovibrionota > Bacteriovoracia > Bacteriovoracales > Bacteriovoracaceae > Peredibacter. Next base: position 43,102 of record JAIFLR010000020.1, read on the forward strand.
TCAAACGCTGCATAGGTGAGTGATGTCGCTACACCCAGACAGTTTGAATCACTATAAAATGTCGCCGCACCATTTTGAGCAAGGTTGACTTGAACGGCAGTCGATTTTCCTACTGCTGTTCCATTGGCATCCACTAAGTTGACAACAATTGGATTGCAATCGTTGGTTTGCATCTCCACAGGAGTCGTAAAAGCAATTGCCGTTGGAGTACTTGCAGTTGTCACGTTCAACGTTGATGATACTAAGGAAGTTGGGTTGAAGATCAATGTTAAGCTTTGTGCAGTTGTCGTTGATTTAAAATAGACAATTTTAGAACTTGTTCCAGCAGTAACGATAGTACTAGTGGCGGTTGTGGCGCACGTGTTGTTGGAGTAAAAGGTACCTGTTCCGTTGTTAACTACAAGGTTAATTGTTTGGTTTGCTGAAACATTTCCATTCACGCCTGCCGCCGTAACGGTATTAATGGTGTAGGGGATACATTGATTAATCATGATACCCGTTGGACCCGAGATACTGGTGTGAGTAGGAACAATCACTACACCTGTCCCGGTCAGATTTCTTGAAACTGATTGTAAGATTGCTCCATTGTTGTATTGAATTTGAACAGCATCATTATGAACAGCAGCCGCCGTTGGAGTATAGAGTAAAACGATTGAGCAGGTACCAGTAATGGTTGTGGTACATGTTCCACCTGTTCCAGGATATGCCCCGCCTTTAAAAGTGAAAGGAGCTGCGAGACCTATTTCCGAAATACTTGTCGCATTGGCCATACCTGATTTATTTAAGATGATAGTTACCTCGGCCGTACCACCGACGTTGACTGAACCGAAATCATGGGTTGAAGTCACTGCGTATGTTAAGACTGCAGGAGTCACATGGGTTCGAGACAGTTGAGTGGCGGCCGTGTTGCCGTTACCGGCAGCATCAGTCGCCGAATTTGATGCTAAATTGACTGTCACAGAACCGGCACCAGCTGGAGTCACAGTAATGTCGTATAATGTTGTAGAAACCGCAGTGAAACCCGAAGCCGATCCATTTCCAATGACAAAATCAGTAATTGCCATTCCCGTTACGGCCTCATTGAAGGTTGCCCTCACAACCCATGAGGCAGCACTGGTTGTTGCAGGTTCCGCTGAGCTTAGAGCAACTGTTGGAAAGGCAGAGTCTTTAGCAACCGTGGTAGAGGCTTGAGTGGCACTATTTCCATTTGCATCTGTATGGTTAGCAGTGATGGATACGGTTGCCGAGTCAGCCACTGAACTGACATTAAGTGCACCAGTTGTCCAGGTGAGAGACGTACATGTTGGAGTGGCAGCTACCCCTCCAACGTTAACAGATACAGTTCTCGCGTTTTCACTACAGGTCCCGCTAACAGTGTAGGCGGTTTTATTTGAGTCATTAATTCCAGGAGATGAAGTGATGGCCACTGTTGGATTAGATGTATCCTTAATTACTGTTGTTGATGCCTGAGTCGCAGCATTACCAGCAGAGTCTGTATGGTTTGCGGTAATCGCAAGGGTAAGAGAATCAGCTGCTGCAGTGACATTGATGGCTCCAGTAGTCCAAGTAAGTGAAGAACAGGTCGGAGTTGCTGCTATTCCACCAACGTTGACTGAAACGGCACGGGTATTTTCTGAACAAGTCCCACTGACTGTGTAGGCAGCTTTGTTTGCATTATTTATAATTGGTGCTGAGGTAATGGCGACTGTTGGAACCGCAGTATCCTTGGTAACAGTGATTCCTGCCTGAACAGCAGTATTTCCGTTCACATCGCTATGGTCTGCAGTAATAAGTAAAGTTGAAGAATCTGGATTTCCTGAAACGTCAACCGTTGCAGTCCAAGTGAGAAGTGTACATGTATCAGATGTATTAACACTTCCGACATTAATCACAACCGTTTGGCCAGTTTCAGAACAAGTCCCACTTACGGTGTAAGCTGTTTTATTTGAATTACTAATAACGGGCGAAGATGTTATTGCAACCGTTGGGTTCGATGCATCTTTAACCACAGTCGTTGAGGCTTGAGTGGCAGCGTTGCCGGCAGCATCTGTGTGATTGGCACTGATCGCTATTGCTGCACCATCGGCAACGCCTGAGACGTTGAGAGTTGCAGACCAGGCGAGCGCTGTACAGGTCGGAGTAGCGGCTACACCTCCAACATTCACAGATACAGTTCTGGTGTTTTCAGAGCAAGTTCCGCTGACAGGGTAGGCATTCTTATTCGCATTATTAATCGCAGGTGATGAAGTAATAGCGACTGTCGGGATAACAGTATCTTTGACAATTGTTATTGAAGCTTGAGTCGCTGCATTTCCAAAAGTATCTGTGTGGTTTGCAATGGCAGAAACGGAAGCACTATCTGCTACTGCTGTCAGGTTCAGAGTACTGGACCATGCAAGAGTTGTACAAGTTGGAGTTGCTGTCACTCCACCAACATCAATTGATACGATTCTGGAATTCTCAGAGCAGGTACCACTAATTGTATAAGCTGCTTTGTTGGCATTATTAATTAATGGTGATGATGTAATCGCTACAGTTGGAGGAGTGGCATCTTTGATAACACTGGTTGAAGCTTGAGTGGCAGCATTTGCGGCCGCATCAGAATGGTTGGCGGTAATTGAAACAGAAGCCCCATCAGCAACAGCGGTGACGTTAAGGGTTGCAGACCAAGTTAGCGTCGTACAAACAGGAGTTGAGTTCACGCCACCAACACTTACGGATACTGCTCTGGTATTTTCAGAACACGTCCCGCTGACAGGGTAGGCGGCTTTATTCGCATTAGAGATGGCGGGAGAAGAAGTGATGGCCACTGTTGGGACAACTGTATCTTTTAACACACTGGTTGATGATTGAGTGGCAGCATTTCCTACGGAATCACTGTGGTTGGCGGTAATGGAAACAGAAGCGCCATCGGCAACAGCAGTCACATTTACAGCTGTCGTCCAAGCGAGTGCAGTACAGGTAGGAGTTGCAGTTACGCCACCAACACTTACAGATACTGCTCTGGTATTTTCTGAACATGTCCCACTTACTGGATAAGCTGCTTTATTGGAATTATTAATTACGGTCGATGATGTGACTGCCACCGTTGGAGCAGTGGTGTCTTTAAGAACAGTGTTTGAAGCTTGAGTGGCGTTGTTTCCAGCGGCATCGCTATGGTTGGCCGTGATACTGACTGATGCTCCATCAGCGACTGAAGCAACATCAAGAGTTGTCGACCATGCAAGTGTTGTACAAGTCGGAGTTGCTGTGACTCCACCAACACTGATTGATACCGTTCTCGTATTTTCAGAGCAAGTCCCGCTGACTGCATACGCCGCTTGATTGGCGGTGTTAATGAGTGGGGCAGAGGTAATGGCCACAGTTGGAGCAGAGGTATCTTTGAGAACCGTCGTTGATGCCTGTGTGGCAGCATTTCCAGAAACATCTGAATGATTTGCTGTAACTGTGACGGAAGCTCCATCAGTCACACCGGTTACATTTAAAGTGGCTGACCAAGCGAGCGCGGTACAAACAGGAGTTGCGGTGGCGCTTCCTACAGTGATTGAAACAGATCTGGTCTCTTCAGAACAAGTTCCGCTAATTGTGTATGCGGCCTTGTTGGCATTATTAATCACAGGACTAGAAGTGATTGCGACAGTAGGAAGGGCAGTATCTTTAGAAATGGTTGAAGTTGCTTGAAGGGCATTGTTACCAGCAGCATCTGTATGATCCGCCAAAACTGAGATGGAGGCTCCATCAGCGACACCACTGACATCAAGAGTTGTTGACCATGCAAGGGTGGAGCAAGTCGCAGTCGCCGCTACACCACCAACACTGACAGATACGCTCCTTGTATTTTCAGAACAAGTCCCGCTGACTGGGTAGGCAGACTTATTGGAGTTATTAATCGACGCAGATGAGGTGACAGCGACAGTCGGAATGACTGAGTCCTTAAGAACTGTGGTTGAAGCTTGAGTGGCAGAGTTTCCGGAAACATCGGAATGGTTTGCTGTAATTGCAATGGAGGCCCCGTCGGAAACAGCTGTGACATCCAAAGTTGCAGTCCATGCAAGAGTTGTACAAGTTGGAGTAGCCGAAACACCGCCGACACTTACTGAAACGGACCTCGTGTTTTCAGAACAAGTCCCGCTGACTGTATATGCTGCTTTATTGGCATTATTGATGGCGGAAGATGACGTAATTGTGACTGTTGGTAGCGCAGTGTCTTTGACTACAGTGCTTGAAGCCTGAGTGGCATTATTTGCGCCGGCATCAGTATGATTGGCAGTGACTGAAACTGAAGCCCCGTCAGAAACGGCCGTGACGTTAAGTGATGTCGACCAAGTGAGTGTTGTACAAGTAGGATTGGCAGTCACTCCACCAACATTCACTGAGACCGTTCTGGTGTTCTCAGAACATGTACCAGCAACAGGGTAAGCCGCTTTATTAGTGTTGTTAATCGCCGGAGATGAAGTAATTGCTACGGTAGGAGCAACTGTATCTTTAAGAACTGTGGTTGAGGCCATCGTTGCTGAATTCCCAGCAGCATCATCATGATTGGCGGTGATCGCAACAGAAGCTCCATCAGCAACAGCTGTGACGTTTAGAGTTGCCGACCAAGTAAGACCTGAACAAGTTGGAGTGGAGGTTACTCCCCCGACATTGATGAGAACAGTTTGTGTGTTTTCAGAACATGTCCCACTGATTGCATAGGCTGCCTTGTTGGCAATATTAACTGTTGGAGATGATGTTATGGCAACAGTTGGTAGGGCAGCATCTTTGACTACAGAGGTGGTGGCCTGGGTCGCCGAGTTTCCTGCTGCATCTGTATGGTTGGCGGTAATCGAAACTGAGGCTCCGTCGGCAACAGCAGTTACGTTGAGTGTTGCTGACCAGGTAAGCGTGGTACAGGTAGGAGTTGAAGTTACACCACCCACGTTTACAGAAATCGTCCTCGTATTATCAGAGCAAGTTCCGCTGACCACATAAGCCGCTTTATTAGCACTGTTGATGAGGGGAGAAGAAGTAATAGCGACAGTTGGAATTGATGTGTCTTTTAGAACTGTTGTCGCCGCTTGGGTGGCATTGCCCCCAACTGAATTATCATGATCAGCAGTGATACTAATTGATGCCCCATCTGCAACTGCAGTTACATTCAGAGTGGCTGACCATGTAAGCGTTGTACAGATCGGACTTGCGGTGACGCCACCTACGTTGATTGATACGATTCTGGTATTTTCAGAACAGGTACCACTGATCACGTATGCCGCTTTGTTGGTATTATTGACGGCCGGAGATGAAGTGATTGCAACAGTTGGAAGACCTGTGTTTTTAACTACGGTTGTGGAGGCTTGAGTGGCAGAGTTTGCGGCCGCATCTGTGTGATTGGCAGTGATGGCGATGGAAGCTGCATCAGCGACTCCGGAAACATTCAGCGTGGCTGACCAGGCAAGAGTTGTACAAGTTGGAGTTGCGGTAACTCCGCCGACACTTACAGAAACTGTTCTTGTATTTTCAGAACAAGTACCACTTATTGGATAAGCAGTATTATTGGAATTATTAATACCAGGTGAAGAGGTGATCGCAATTGTTGGGATCACGGTATCTTTCACAACACTTGTTGAAGATTGTGTTGCCGAGTTTGCGGCCGCGTCTGAGTGATCAGCAGTTATTGCGACAGAGGCACCGTCCCCAACAGCGGTGACATTTAGGGTCGCAGACCATGTCAGAGTTGTACAAGAGGGAGAGGCCGAAACTCCACCAACATTTATTGAAACAGTTCTGGTATTTTCAGAACATGTTCCGCTCACGACGTAAGCAGCTTTATTGGTATTATTAATCACTGGTGAAGAAGTGATCGACACAGTTGGAAGTGCAGTGTCTTTCAGAACAGTGTTAGAAGCCTGGGTCGCACTATTGCCGGAAACATCACTATGATTGGCCGTGATCGTGACTGAAGCACTATCTGAGACAATTGTTACGTCGAGAGTGGTTGACCAAGCAAGGGCCGTACAAGTAGGAGTCGCCGCTACACCGCCCACATTAATTGATACCACCATGGAATTTTCAGAGCATGTTCCGCTTACTACATAAGAAGTTTTATTGGCATTATTAATCACAGGAGAAGAAGTGATGGCCACAGTTGGATTTGAGGTGTCTTTGACAACAGTCGCAGAAGCCTGAGTCGCTGTATTCCCGGCAGCATCTGAATGGTTAGCGGTAATTGAAACAGACGCTCCATCAGCGACAGCGGTCACGTTAAGAGTTGCGGACCATGCGAGAGTCGTACAAACAGGAGTTGAGGTCACGCCACCAACACTTACAGAAACTGTTCTAGTATTTTCAGAACAAGTTCCGCTAATTACATAGGCTGCCTTATTGACGTTATTAATAAGAGGAGAGGAGGTAATGGCAACTGTCGGGTTAGAGGTATCTTTTAATACAGTTGTTGTTGCTTGGGTGGCGGTGTTTCCGCTGGCATCTGAATGATCTGCTGAGATAGTGACTGAAGCACTGTCGCTCACAGCTGTTACGTCGAGTGTTGCGGACCACGCAAGAGTTGTACATGTCGGAGTTGCGGTCACTCCACCTACGTTCACTGAAACTGATCTCGCATTTTCGGAACAAGTCCCACTGACTGTGTAGGCAGCTTTATTGCTATTATTAATAATCGGTGAGGCAGTGATGGCAACAGTTGGCAGAGATGTATCTTTCAATACAGTGGTGGAAGCCTGGATCGCAGAGTTGCCAACGGCATCTGAATGATTGGCCGAGATGGAAACAGAGGCACTATCGGCCACAGCGGTTACGTTAAGGGTTGCAGACCACGCTAGAGTCGTACAAGTTGGGGTTGAGGTCACGCCACCCACGTTCACTGATACTGATCTAGTGTTTTCAGAACAAGTTCCGCTGACTGTATAGGCTGATTTGTTGGCAGCATTAATCATGCCAGATGAGGTAATGGCGACTGTCGGAAGGGCCGTGTCTTTTAGAACCGTGGTTCCGGCCTGAACTACAGTATTTCCGGCAGCGTCAGTATGATCGGCAGTAATAAGTAAAGAAGCAGAATCAGGGTTTCCCGAAACATTGACTGTCACCGACCATGTGAGGAGTGTACATGTATTGGTGGCATTCACACTTCCAATATTAATTGTGACAGTCTGCCCTGTTTCCGAGCAAGTACCGCTGACGGTATAGGCATTTTTATTTGCGTTATTAATCAGTGGAGATGAAGTAATTGAAACGGTTGGATTCGAGGTATCTTTAGCCACTGTGGTCGAGGCCTGAGTTGCAGAGTTTCCGGCCGCATCTGTATGATTGGCAGTAATTGAAATTGAAGCGCTATCGGCCAGAACTGAAACATCTAAAGATGCAGACCAAGTTAAGGTCGTACAAGTTGGAGTCGCCGTAACACCACCTACGCTTACAGATACCGTTCTGGTATTTTCATTACATGTTCCGCTGATGGGATAGGCGGTTTTGTTATTATTATTAATTGCCGGAGCAGATGTAATGGCTACTGCTGGATTGATTGTATCTTTAACAACTGCGGCAGTGGCTTGAGTGGCCGAGTTCCCAGCTGTATCTGTGTGGTTAGCAGTTATCGAGACGGAAGCGCCATCAGCAAGGGCCGAAACGTTTAGTGTTGCAGACCAAGTAAGCGCTGAGCACAGAGGCGTAGCCGTCACTCCAGCAACACTTACAGAAACTGTCCTGGTGTTTTCAGAACAAGCACCACTCACTGGGTAAGCTGTTTTATTTAAATTATTGATGGATGGGGAAGATAAAATCGAAACAGTTGGAATCAGGATATCTTTTACTACTGAAGTCGTTGCTTGGATTGCCGCGTTTCCAATGGCATCGATGTGATCAGCAGAAATGGATACTGAAGCACCATCGGCAAGACCAGAGACATTGAGAGTTGCGGACCAGGCAAGAGCGCTACATGTAGGGGTGGCAGTTACGCCCCCTATGTTGATAGAAACTATTCTGGTATTTTCAGAACAAGTACCAGCAACTGGGTAAGCTGCTTTGTTTGAGTTATTAATCGAAGGAGCAGATGAAATCGTCACTGTCGGAAGAGCTGAACTCTTAACAACTGTGGTTGACGCTTGAGTGGCGGAATTTCCGGCAGCATCAGTGTGGTTGGCGGTTATAGGGATGGACCCCCCATCAGCGAGTGCTGTCACGTCTAAGGTTGCCGACCAGGTAAGAGTTGTACAAATTGGAGATGCTGTTACGCCGCCAACGCTTACTGAAACAGTTCTAGTATTTTCTGAGCATGTCCCGCTTACCGGATAAACAGCTTTGTTGGCATTACTAATCACCGGCGAGGATGTAATGGCTACTGTCGGGTTGGTTGTGTCTTTAAGGACTGTTATTCCCGCCTGGACCGCAGTATTTCCAACTGCATCAGTATGATCAGCAGTAACAAGCAAAGTTGCCGAATCAGGATTGCCGGAAACGTTTAGTGTCGCTGACCAAGTTAACAAACTACAAAGAGTTGAAGTGTTAGTACTTCCCACATTGACCGTGACATTTCTTCCTGTCTCTGAGCAGGTACCGCTGACAGTGTAGGCAGTTTTATTGGCATTATTTACCAGCGGTGAAGAAGAAATCGCAACGCTCGGGTTGGAGGTATCTTTAACAATAGTGGCCGTTGCTTGAGTGGCAGAGTTCCCTGCGGCATCACTTAGGTCGGCCGTGACTGCTACTGAAAGGCTGTCTGAGAGTGCGGAGACGTTGAGAGTCGCGGTCCAGGCGGAGCTAGTGCAAGTTGGCGTAGCGGTGATTCCTCCAACAATAACTGAAACAATCCTGGTATTTTCGTTACACGTTCCACTGACTACATAAGCCGCTTTGTTGGCATTATTAATTGCAGGCGAGGAAGTAATCGCCACGATTGGATTTGTGGCATCTTTAACAACTGTTCTTGAAGCATTCGAGCTATTGCCACCAGAATTGGTATGAGTCGCAGTAATCGAAACTGTAGCGCTATCTGCTACTGCCGATACGTTGAGAGTCGCAGTCCACGCAAGAGCGCTACAAGTGGGAGTAGAAGTCACTCCACCAACGTTTACTGTTACGGTCCTCGTGTTCTCGCTACAGGCCCCACTTACGGTATAAGCAGTTTTGTTTGAGCTATCAATCGCAGGGTAAGAGAGAATGGATATAGTTGGAAACTGAGTGGTTGTAGTGAGTGACATTTCATTACTGAGTACACTCGTGCCAGTTCCAATTGTGTTGTTGGCACGAACTGCAATGTAGTATGTCGTAGAGGCTGACAGACCAGTTAGTACAAATGGAGACGATCTGTTAAGAGATGTATTTGTGTAAATTCCTGGAGAGATACCATATCTAATATCGTAGGTAGTTGCACCGGTGGCACTTCCCCAAGTAAGGTTGGCGGAACTAAATGTCGCGACCGTTGCGCCGGTTAAGCTGAATGAACTTATTGGACGAATAGAAACTGGCGAAGAATCTGCTGAATCGAGACCATTGAAGCTTCTCACGGCATAGAAGTAAGTTGTTCCGTTGGAAACAGTTGGATCAACGTAGCTATTGGTTGCGACATTTGCATCAAGGAGTGAAAGAGGGCTCGCGCTCAAGCCCCGGTAAACTTTGTAGTTCGTTGCGCCCGCAACAGCACTCCAGGTTAAAGTAACCGATGATGGTGAGGCAGCCGCAATTAATCCAGTGGGAGCAGCTATCGCCGCAATGGGTGTGGCCGAAAGCTGATTGGATGAATACTGATTGCTCCCATTTCCAATCGCATTTTTTGCGACGACTTTAAAGTAATAAGGAACTCCACCTGTGAGGCCGCTCATAACTAAAGGGGATGACACATTCGTTGAAGTAAGATTCAAAGAACCAGAATTTGTGCCGTAACTAATATCGTAAGTTGTAGCACCTGTAGTTGCCGGCCAGTTAAGAGTCACTTGGGTTGGTGCTGGTCCAGCGACTACCGTCGTGAGATTAAAAGCGGAAATGGAGCGAGCAGATTGTGCTGATGACAAGATTGAATCAAAGCCATTGAAAGCTTTTAAAGCATAAAAGTAAGTCGTACCGTCAGTAGTTGTTGAGTCAGTGTAGTTACTTGAAGTGATTCCACTCGCCAATTCTGTGAGAGAACCCGCTGTTGTTCCTCGGAACACTTTATAAGAAGTTGCTCCACTTAAATCATTCCAATCTAAAGCGATTTGTCCGGGAGCTGCAGTGAGGGCAAGACCAGTTGGCGCAGCGAGGGGCCCGAAGGGTTGATGATTGATCTCGTTGTTACTTGTGGCACTTCCACTATTGCTGTTAACGGCAACGATTCTAACGTAATACCTTAATCCGTTGGTTAGGCCTGATAGGACATAGGGAGAAGTCACATTACTTATGGTGCTAGGGTAGTAGCCCGAACTCGTTCCGTACATCAAGTTGTAGGAAGTTGCATTATTAGAATTGTCCCAGCTAAGAGTAATAGTTTTGTCGCCTACGCTGGATGAAGTGATGTTAAAGGATCCCACGGATAAAACTGATCTAATGCTCGTTACTTTTTTAGAGCCAGCAGCGTTTGTTGCTTTGATGTCGAGGTAATAAATTGTATCAGGATCAAGACCCGTAATTTGACAGCTTTCCTGATTTCCAGAGCAACTAGGCACCGGAGTTGTAATTTCAGAGCTTGAAGTTCCGATGAAGAATTCATAGTTGTCGGCACGTGTTGAGGCCTGCCAAACTATTTCAACATTTCCGTTTGAAGCTTTGACTTGAGTGAACTGAAAAGCTGCAGGGGGGTCTAAAAGTGGAGTATGGTTATAGGCAACGACAGATCCACCGCTCGGATTAGTACAACCAGAGCTGATTACCATCAGCAGCATTGAAAAAATAAATAAAATCTTCGTCACAACTTAGCCCACCTTAAGGACAGCTTCATCGTTAATTTTATCTTAATACTTTCTCTATCGGCTTAATATTTAAGGATTTTTAATTCAAAATGAGTGACTGACCAGAAAACAATAACCTAGGAAATCGTGGGTAAACTCAACGTCGGAATTGGGGGCAGTTGTTGCCTGATAAATGCCTTTAATTTGGTAGAGGGCTCCGAAGGGACCAACCCACCCGAGGCGAGCATAGGCTTCACCGCCCACCCCAGCTTCAGTCGCAACATCCCCACCTTTGGCCGGAAAAATAGTGTAGGCCTTGGCGCCAAGTCCCCACAAAAGACCAATTCTTCTTCTTTGACCGAAGGAGAGATGAGCTCCAGATTGAATGAAACCTTTCTTCACGACTTCGAATTCTGTCGAAGTTTTTGCAAAGTAGAGTGGATGATCCTGTTGCATGAGAAAAAATCCCAATTTTCCAATTGGTGAAAATTTATTTATGAGTTCTAGTCCAAATTGGTTAAGGACTTGATCTTCGTTTGTGAGAGTTCCATAAGCTGGTTCATCAAAGCGAACAAAATGGACGCCGCCAAAAGCCTTTAGGGCGAATTTTGAACCTAATCTCAGAGTGTAAGCGCCAAGCCAGTAGGGATTTTGGGAACTGGTTAATTTTCCTTTTGAATTATTTGCTTTCTGAACACCTTTTAAAGTGTGAAATCCCAACCCGTATTCAAAAGAAAAATCATGACTTTCCAGATTGATATCTGCGATCGCTGAAAAAGAATAGAGGAGAAAAAATACCAACGCTTTCACTTGAAGATTGTAGCCCGGATCGTCTTAAGAATTATTAAAGGAAAATTATTCCAACAAAGTAAGCGAGTCAGATATTTCAAAAGTCTTGGCTTTGTTGAGTCTGTTCCAGATGCCAAGCCATTCATCAGTATTTTGGGATGAAACCCTCTTAATTAGTATCAAATCATGGCCATGCTGAGAAAAGCGTCTGAGATCCTGGTAGAGTTCTCGGCTAGCGATTCTCGGATCAGTGGAAATTTTCCACATGATGGGGGTCTTAATTGTTTGACTCAATTTGTTTTCAATGAGCGAGCGGGATTGATCCCAATTAAAATTTTCTCCCACAATAACCAGGGGAATATTCGGCATGTAGTGGTGTTTGAGTTGCCCAGGCGCCACGGGGCTTTCTGCGTATTCGACTGAGGCCTTAATGTTGTTATCGTCCAAAATCTTTTGCAGCGTCTGGGCAGTGTAGTGACCTGGCCGATAAATGAGAACTTTCCACTGGTCCTGATTTTTTTCAATGCCAACAACCGTTGATTCAATTCCAACTTCGCAGGCACCACCATCAAGAATGGAAACATCGTCGCCAAACTCTTCAAAGACGTGATCCGCCTGACTTGGGGATGTTTTCCCAAACTTGTTAGCACTTGGTGCTGCCAGGCCTCCATCAATGCTTGCGAGGAGTTTGAGTGTCATCTCATGCCTTGGACAGCGAAGGCCTACAGAGTCAAGGCCTGCAGTTATTAGTGAGTTAATGGATTCATGTTTTTTTGCAATGAGAGTCAAAGGGCCAGGCCAACAGGCACTGGCAAGTACGTTGTGAACAATGGTCCAGTCGGTGGTTAGATTTTTGGCCTTCTCAATTGAGTCTATGTGAACAATAAGTGGGTCAAAGAAGGGTCGCTCTTTAGTTGAGAAAATTTTTCGAAGTCCCTCTTCGGAGTAGATCCATCCTGCCAGACCATAGACTGTTTCTGTGGGAATCGCTACCACTTCACCCTTTAAAAGGAGTTCTCTCGCCTGATTGATGTTTACAGTTTTCAATTCTACTCACTTACAATGCTGGCCGGCTGTCTTGATCCTACCGAACGTTTGTAGTTATCAATAACCCCCAGACCTCGGAATTGTCCAGAAGAAAAGCTGGTTAGGAACTGACCATTTTGAGGAGTTGTCGCCCTGATCTGACCATGAATGAAAGTATTTTCCTCTCCAAAAAGTACCGTTAGGTCGGACAGACTTTCTGAGCGCTTATAATACTTAGTCAGGAAGCTTTTGAATTTTGCCAGCGATGGCTTAAGCGCATTTTGAAAATAATCGATTTTAAATGCCAGAAAAGGGGCGCCAATATTTTTGACACACAATTCTGAGCCTACCTGCATTCGCTCAAGGAATTTATTGCGTTTACTTACGTTCTTCCAGTCATTGATGCGATTTGATCCGCACACTCGGGCAATGTTTTCAAAAATTGTATCGTCTGAGAGTTTGAGTAAATATTCAAATCCAGCTTTTTCGACACGAAGATTTGATTCAACCAACATCGGGCCTTTTAGTTGGTCCTGACGAATGATGGTTTTATAATCCTTGGGGAGAGTCGTAAAAGAATCCACAAACCAAATCATGTCGTTCTTAAACTTCTTATCAATCCAGCGGTCTGTTCTGGCAGCTTCATAACTTTGGTTCATCACAAAAGAAAATTGCTCGCTGCTTTCAACCCTTGAGATGTTGAGGTCAGCCGCCTGAGGGTGAGTGGCCTCATACTCCATATTCACCTGACGGTTGTAGAGTGCCGCATTTTTAGTTCCCATAGGAAGTTTAAAAATCTTATAGATAACGGCAGAAAAAAGGCGACTGAAAATATTTTGCACCACTCGCATGTTCTGGGCGTAGCTTTTAAAGAACACCTTCACCGTATTGTCTTTAATTACTCGAACTTGTTCTGTCTTACTTTTAGCGAGACGCCCCCAGACGAGGAGGCTTCCTCTTTGTGCAAGAGCCGAAGATTCATTTTCATCCAGTTCCACTACGTAAGGCTCAAGAGATCCAACCTGACCGTAGCCGTGAATAATACTTTTGAGTTCGCGGCCTTTGGTAGGGTCCTGCACCACATGCTGCCACTCGGGTGCACTCATTCCAAGAGTAAATTCTTTGGCCGATGCATATTCATATGAAAGGTCATAGCTCATGATGGTGAGTTTCAGAATTTTTAAAAATTCGGCCTGCAAGGTCACGTTGACTTGGACACTGGCAGATTTCTTGGCCTTGGCCGTAAGGCGAATTTTTTCAGCGGTGGCGTCCTCAACATTTGCGTTTTGAATGGAGACCATATTTTGGTATGAGAATTGGGCCAGCACCCCGCCTGCAACCGAGAACCCGTAATAGGGTGGACTTGAAATCATCCCTCCAGCACTGGCCGTCCAGTTATCTTCGCGCTTAATAATTTCTTCATGCCCCATACCGCCGATGCCGGTGGTATTAAATTTTAAAAAAGGAAGGAACAATTTTGAAAAGTCTGCACGCAGACCTTCGTTGTAAGAATTAGCGTAATGGTAATATGTATAAACGCGTTTAAAAGTGATTCCTGCAAAGGCACCAATCTCCATATCTGTCATAGCTGTGAGGCCAGCAGCGTTGGAGCGCTCCAGAAAAGTCGTAGCTTCAATATCAAAAGTGAAAGTATCCTGAATAAGCCAGTTGCTTCCGAATAAATTTGGTGTCACTTGACGGTCGGCCCATACGTGCACAACACCGTAAGGTTTTTGCCAGCTGAATCCCGAAAAATTCTCAGTCCCCATGTTGAACTGACGATTGAGAAAATCAAGATTGGTGACTTCCCTGACTCCTATTTCACGGTGAGAAGCTTCAAGGTGGGCACGGATCTGTTCGTAAAGCAGGGACTCTTCTCCATCAGTAGGAAAAGGATTATTAAAATCACCAGCACCTGAATTTGCACCTAAAAGGTTCACTCGGATTTTTTGCGTAAATTCGTCGTTCCTCGAGTCTGAGGGAGCACTCATCGATTTGCTCGCTCGCTGGACACTTTTCAATTTGGGCTGATTAAGATATTGTTCAAACTGAGGATTTAATTTGATGTAGGTGAAGTCTGAAGCCTGAGCTTCAAACACAAATACACTAAGAATAAGCATCCATACTTGGATCATAAGGGACTCCCGTAGCCTTCATTGGCGGGTTGCCTTTACTGGATCGGCTGCTCTCCTCGGAAAACTTAATCTCGCCCCTTGGGCTTAACTCTTTGATATCTCTTCTGATGGCTCTTATTACAGGGAGTTATTCAGGGAGAGAAAATTATGGAAAATTGAAAAAGTATGGATAATCAGCAGCTTCAAAAATTTATCGATTTACTGGACCAAAGCTATCAGTGGCCTGATTACTATGAATTCAAATTCATCGTCAGCCTGGACGTGAGGTTGGAGGCGCTGGATAAGCTCCACGGCTTTACCATCACAGAGACACCGTCTAAAAAAGGCAATTATATTTCAATTAATGCGCGTAAGTTGATTAAAACCTCTCAAGAAGTTTTAGATGTTTACGAACTGATGAGTACTACTAAAGGTATTATCAGTCTCTAAGGGTATCAAATGAAGTACAAGACAGCTCTGGTATTGGCCGGTGGGGCCTTCGGGACCTCAATCGGATTTGTTCTGACTCAAAATTTCCAGAAAGTTATCATCAAAGTTAGATCTCAAGAGATTTGTGATGAAATCAACCGTGGAGAGAATACCACTTATCTTCCAGGCCAGAAGCTTCCTTCTTCACTTAAAGCCGCCATGACTTGGGATGAAGTAGAAAAACTGAAGGAAGGGGATATCGAGCTGATGGTTTCTGGGCTTCCGATGTCGGCGATTGACGATTTCTGCCAAACAAATCTTTTAGAATTAAAAAAAATATTAGGTCAGGGAATTCCCATGGTCAGTCTGGCCAAAGGGATTGACCACGAAACACTTAAGCTTCCAGATGAAATATACAAAACCTACTTTGAAGAATATAGAAAACAGCTGATGTATTTATCAGGACCCTCATTTGCCAAAGAAATTCTGGATAAACAAATTACAATCGTCTCCCTCGGGGGTGAGGACAAAGAATACCTCCTCAATGCTTGTGACATGTTAGGGACTCCTTTTTTTAAAGCACTCCCCACCACCGATGTGAAAGGTGTTCTTCTTGGTGGCTCACTTAAAAACGTGATCGCTATTGCGGGCGGAATCATGGAAGGCCTGGGTTATAATCACAACACTCGAGCCGCTCTTATCACTCGAGGCATTGTTGAGATGTTGCGCTTTGGAAGTTTTTTTGGTGCAAGACCGGGAACATTTTATGGTCCATCTGGAATGGGGGACTTGATTCTCACCACAACTGGTGAACTTTCAAGAAACAAATCTTTTGGGATTGAGATTGCCAAGGGCAGAAAACCCGAAGACATCATTCGAGCTTCAAAGTCTGTCGTAGAAGGCTATAAAACAGCTAAAGCCGCTCACCTGTTAGCTGACAGAAAACACATCAGTGCCAGGATTTTTACTGGAATTTATAATGTCCTCTATGAAGGGCATGATCCTAAGGAAGTCATTCAGGCACTAATGATGCTTCCTCCGAAGTTCGAAGACGACTAAGTCTTTACTCCAGGAACTTTTTAATTTCACCTACGCTAATGGTTTCACCCAGAAAGACCACCTCTCCGTTCATTTTTTGAACAAAGTAAGCCGGAACACCTACGGCCCCATAACGTTTTAGGTATTGAGTGATATTATCGTCGCGTTTGGTCCAGTCGGCCCTGAGTAAAGTCACGCTGTGTTTCTTGGCCAGATCCTCAAAGGCATCAGTTTCTAAAACTAATTTTTTATTCACTTTGCAAGTAAGACACCATTCTGCAGTAAAATCCATGAAAACGAGTTTGCCTTTTTCATCTGCAAGTCTCGCTTCTGACCACTTTTTCCAAGGACCTTCTTTAGGAGTGACGGTTGCTGTCTCTGGTTTTAGTTCAATATTCGTTAAGAAGAAAACAGTTTGAGTTAGTGGGACAAGAAAAACGGCGGCAAGAATAATTTTATTCTTTGAGATCTTCTTCATAAAGAAAAAAGCGAAGAACCACATGGCGAAAATCAGATTGATTCTCCAACTGAGGACATCAAAATTCACCAGTCCTACAAAAACGTCATAGAGCCAAATCACTGTTGCGAGGAGCGAGAGGCCTAGAAAATATTTAAGTTTCTCCATCCACGCGCCTGGCTTGGGAAAAAGATGAAGGCTTTTTGGAATAATCGCAGTCAATAAGAATGGGAAGGCCAGCCCTAGACCGATAAAAAAGAATACAAGGAAAATGGTGGAGGTGTTAGTGGTGAAGGCAAAAGTCAGAGCTGTTCCTAAAAATGGTGCCGAACACGGTGTCGAGAGAACAGTTGTGAGAACTCCGCCAAAAAAATCGCCAACGATACCATCTTCAGTTTTGGCGTTGCCCAGTTTTGAGCCACCAGGGGTAACGAATTCAAATAACCCAAAAAGATTCAGGCTTAGTACGAAGAGTATAAGCATCATGGAAAAAATGAAAACCGGTGATTGAAGCTGAAATCCCCATCCAACTTCTTCTCCAGTTGCTTTAAGGACTACGATGATACCGGCAAATGCCATAAAAGTAGCAATCACTCCTGCAGTGTAACTGAGGTTGTGTCTCAGTAGCTGTTTCTTCGAGTAATTTTGATGACTGATAAGACCGAAGAGCTTCAGGGATATCACGGGCAGCACACATGGCATGAGATTCAAAATCAATCCACCCAGGAAGGCAAACAGGAGATACTGAAAGAGATTCATGTCTTGGGCCGCGGATTCAGTCGAAACGGAAGAGTTTTTTTTTCCGTCTAATGGAGAAAGATTTTTATAAAACTGATCCAGAGATGGAGTGGCCAGAGAAAAATCTTTGATCTTGAGTATGACCTTTTGGATTTTGGTTGATCCAGGTGCATTTAGTAAAAAAGGAAGTTCATAGGTTTGGGGGAAACTTCCACTGGCCGGAAGTGGAACTACAGGTTCTTGGTATTCCCCGTCCCACTCAATTTCAGTTTTGCCGTACAGAGTATCCCCATCTTTAAAAAGGGATTCCCTTTTATACCCAAATGGAGCATGTGGAAAAGCTGTCATGAGATATAGTTTTCTGGGAAGCTCAGTATTTTTGATGCCTTTGATTGAGTAGTGGAGAGTGAGAAGGTTTTGGTCTTTCACACGCGTCAGGTAATACTCAAAGTTCGAAGGAAGGGCCGCATCCAATGGAAGCGCATCAAACGCAGCTGAAAGTTCACTCTCTGGGAAGGGCTTAGTATTTCGATTTGCAACAAAACTCTGGTCGCTATTTAATTGAAGTTTTGCTTCACCTGGAATGCAGATATCCTTACAGATGAGGACAGTAATATGGGCATCAATCTGTCCTTTCACATCTTCAAAGAAAAAATGCTGAATGCCTTCATAACCAATGGTCAGAATATCTCCAGCTTCAAGATGTTTTTCCGGAGCAGGCCATTCATAAGATTTTAGTGTCAGTGGCTTTTTGTCTGCCGATGAAAATTTAAATAATGAAGCGATCCCAGCATCTCCCGGATTTTTCCAGTACGTATGCCACCCTTTATCATGGTTAATTGAGACAACTAATTTATTATTAAAACGCTGAAGGGAAACAGTGGCATTTTCCTCAGCGGCAAATAGAGAAAATGAGGTTAACATGAGACAGAACAACAACTTCAGCATACTGATCCTTACGGGGGAGTGAAAATGAGTTTTCCGTCTAAAATTATATGCCTGACAGAGGAAACCGTCGAGACTCTCTATCTACTAGGTCGATCTGACCTAATCCAGGGAGTCAGTAAGTATGTTGAGCGCCCTCCGGAGGCCAAATCGAATCACCCCATAGTCAGTCAATTCGTTCGCTCGGATATTGAACAGATCGTTGGGATGAAGCCTGATCTAGTCATCGGGTTCTCGGACATTCAGAAAGATATCGCCCGGGAGCTCGTGGGAAGAGGTCTCAATGTTTACATCAGCAATCAGCGCTCTCTACAGGAGATTTTGGACCAGATACTTTTATTGGGGCGCTTGATTGGGGAAGAATCCAAAGCAACTGAGCTAGTGCATAATTTCTCACAGAAACTTGAAAGCTTCAGGGTGAAAGTGCAGTCTAGACCGAGAGTGAAAGTGTATTTTGAAGAGTGGGATCAGCCGCGGCTAAGTGCCATCCAGTGGGTATCGGAATTAATCGAGGCTTCTGGTGGGGAGAATATTTTTAAACACAAAACAGGTAGTCTGGCGTCCGACAGGGCGGTGACTGATGAAGAAATTGTGGCCCTGAATCCAGACCTAATTATCGGCTGCTGGTGTGGAAAAAAAGTAAACGTAGAGTCATTCAAGCTTAGAGCGAATTACCATCAAATAAAGGCAATCCAAAACAATCAAGTCATTGAGGTCGATCCCGCCGTTTTCCTGCAGCCGGGGCCGGCACTGTTTATTGACGGTTTGAGTCAGATGTTTGGGCTCATAGAAAAAATCTCAGTCAGCCTTGACGAGTAAAAAAAACAGGTCATATTTGTTCTTATGAAACGAATGTACATCACTCTTTCGGTCATTTTTATTGCCATTGTTTGGGCCTTTGGGGCCCTTAGCCAAATGACGGACCCGCAGGCCCAGCAACAGCCTTTTGATCGCATGAAGCGGCGGATGGAGCTTAGAGAAGAAATGCATCGAAGGATCCGGGAAAAACTTCTCACAGGTAGAGGGGACGATCAGAATCTCTTCAAAGATCTTGAACAGGAATTTGAGGACACGATGTCTGATTCGTTTTCAGGGCTTGAGCCAAGCTATAAATCAGAATGGATTGAGGATAAAAATGGCAGAACTTTGGTTATTACACCGAAGGATCCTAATCAGAAAATTAATATTGATGTAAACGCTTCAGTCATAACCATCAAAGGGGAGAGTCAGGAGAAAACGGCTACCACTTCCATGGTGTCGGCTTTCTCAAATACTTTTCCAGTGCCTGATGATTGTGATGGAACAAAAGTGAAGATGAACTCCAAAGATGGCAAACTTCTCGTGGAGTTGCCTTATAAGAAACTAAAATCTAATCAACGCACGCCCATCTCACCAATTCCAGGTGAGGTTGAGATTTAATTTCTTTGAAGACTGCGGGCCATTTGCAATATCTGGGAGCGAAGATTACTCATCATCGTTCCTTTTGTTGTTGAGAAAGGTGGAAGGTTAAACAAGTTATTAGCAGTATTGATATCAAACCCAGCAACAATTCCAGCTACAATCATCGTCTCATTAGGGCCAACTTCCTTGGCGTAAACAACAGAATAATTTCGATACATCAGCTGTGAAAAGTTAGTCATATCCAAAATAAGAAACTTTTCTGAACCCGTTCCTTTAAATCCAGCAGACTCGTCTTTAAAATAATTTGAGAGTTGAGTGCCCAGTGAACTGGCCGTGACTTCTTTTAGCTTAAGTTCAAAACTAACTTTAAATGGAATATTATAGGCCTTCACTTTGTTTGCTACAGACCATGTGTCTGCTGTCTTTTGCCTGATGCTGACTGAGTTTAGCATGGAGGAAATATAAGCCGCATTATTCATTCTCTCAAAAGAGAAGCTGGCCAATGGTTTTTTCACAATGAAAGCTATCTTGGAGATAATCATTTGATTGTTATTCGGATGAAGAGCATTGATGCGCGGACTATCCATCAGGCTCAATTCTTTTTTTCTGAAATCCTGAGGGGTGATCCACTCAAATCCCACCTGGACAGTTCCGTCTTGGATGACTCCTGGACTAACGGTAAATTCAACATTCTTTTCTTCCGTTTGAGCGTACGCCAGAGCGCCGAGCACAAGTGAAAGTAGAAGCACTAGCAGATGAATTGCCTTCATTGGATGTCCTTATATATTAAATCTTTGGCGAATTTACCCCCCATTAGAGAATTCTTCATTAGACATTTCCTTAATGTGTAAGAATTTTACTGCGTCTAAGTGATTGAATTCTATTGGGAATAAGTTCCTTTCGTTTTTCCTCATGATTCAACCGATAAGTCCGATAGGGATTGTGTGCGTAAAACCCCATTCTGGAGGCCTTTATGGCAAAGACATTAGCGCTTTTCTTCGTTCTTGGTTTAATGGTTAGTTGTGCTTCTCACCACAATGAGAGAGGTATTTCTTCTGTTGATCAGGCCGAAAAAGAAGCAGGATATCGTTACGAAAGAGGATCAATGTACCGTTAATCGGCGCACTTTATCTAAAAGCGTTTAAAAGATTCCAAAGCAAGAGAGGACCTAAAAAGCCTCTCTTTCTTATTTGTGCTTAAGGTTTCTTCTGCCAATCAGGAATGTCTGAAACTTCTTCCAGCACTCGTTTATAGGAATCAAGG
Source organism: Halobacteriovorax sp. (assembly GCA_020048985.1). GTDB lineage: Bacteria > Bdellovibrionota > Bacteriovoracia > Bacteriovoracales > Bacteriovoracaceae > Peredibacter. The sequence continues at coordinate 64,152 of JAIFLR010000020.1, forward strand.
CGGGAGAGGATAAGCTGAGATTCTTTTACTTCCGGGTCGAGCTTCTGAAAAAAACAACCCTTATTATTTTCTTCGTGGTTACAACTCACAAATTTACATTTGGTTGCAAATTCCTGAACGTCTGAAAAACTCTGGATAAGTTCCTCTTTCGTGAGATCACTCAAGCTCATGGAGCGGATTCCGGGAGAGTCAATAAGTGCAAAGTGCTCCCCATCAATAAGTTCCGCCCAGGTTGTTGTATGAGATCCTTTGTTCGCGCGATTTGTTTCACCACTCAGAAGCTGGATTTTACCAAGTGAAAGTTCTGTAATGAGGCGACTTTTACCTACACCAGACTGACCTACCAGAATTGCTGTTTTACCTTTGAGTTTTTCAAAGAGTTCATGAAAGCCCTGAGACAAGACACGAGGTTTATATTCGCCATTGGTGGCCGAAACCTCAAAGCACTCAACATCAAGCCACTTAAGCCTTTCAGCTTCAAAGGCGACATCAAACTCCGAGCCATCATAGAGATCCATTTTATTAAAAATGACGTAAGAGGGAATGTTCCAGTAATCTGAGCGAACCAGGTAGCGATCAATCAGACCACGTTTATAGGCCGGAGTGCCCGCACTGGTAACTACCAAGAGCACATCAATGTTACTGGCGATGACATTTTTTTTCTGGACCCGTGGCATATTTCTGAAGATGAAATTCTTTCGTTCGATGACTTTTTCAATCACCCATTCCTGACCTTGAACCGGGGGAGGGATAAGTTCCACCCAGTCACCCACTACAATATGGTCTTCTTTAAGCAGGGTCGCCAGGGCAGTGGCCGTAACCAGTTCCTTATTGTCTGAACGCTGACAGTCAAAATGTCGTTTGGAGGATCGAAAAATGCGTGCTCGGATAGTCATATATGCTTAGATCCTAGCATAAAAGGTGAGTCCCTGATTGACAAGATTTGAACCGGTCGTTAAAGTTGTGCCCTAAATGCTCTGAATCTTAAACTCCTTGGAATCAATGGATTTTTTCGTTTTCTCGGCACAATGCGCACCGGTAGCTCAGCTGGATAGAGCAACCGATTTCTAATCGGTAGGTCATAGGTTCGAATCCTATCCAGTGCGCCATTTAAAAAAGCCCCAAGTTATTGGGGCTTTTTTTTGTCCAAAAAATTACGGAAATTGTCGAACGATGATTGGTTTCTTAGGTTTGACTGGCAATTTTCTCGGAATCTTTATTCCCGAAATCGTAACTGAGCAGGCAGCTTCCGCATTTTCAAAAATCACTTCTTCAATTGGTCCTTCCGGAAACCCTTCCCCCATATAGTTTCTAACAGTAACGGTTACAGAATAAGAGCAATTTTTAGTCGCTGATGAAGAGTGATTCATTGAGACCCTAGCAGAAACATTCATGTACTCTGGACACCCGCCATTGCCAGGATCATTTGTGAAAGTTCTCTGAAAGCCAGATGCAGAAAGGTCAGAGACATTTGATAACGAAAGATCGTTGAAACTTACTCCGTGAGCGATTAATTGATTTTTGGTATAGTTGTTATCAACTTCAATTGAGCAGGCCAAAGAGTTAACTGCTCCTAACAGAATGATAAAAAATAAGCCGATTTTTGAATTCAAATTTTTCATATGACCCCTTCTTGGTTGCCTCTTAATTTGACTATAGCGAAGGCACTTTGCTTGTGAAGGGGTGAAATTCAAACAAAAAATCTTACTTTGCTAGAGCCAAAAAGAAACTAGAAGGTCTATATTTGCACCGCAAGCCGCGTCGTATAGGGGCGGCTCCCTCTCTCGAAGGGCTTTGAAAAGTAACGTGCTAGGATTGTTTAATTAGTTTGAAGCCTTGTCCTAAAACAAGCTTCACTTTTAACGTGTTCCCGGCGACTTCATGTAGCTTTTGTTTCAGTCCCCAAATATGATGCTGAATTGTAGTGTTAAAAAAGAGCCCTTGAGCTTCTAGATCGGCGCGTATCATATCCCTGCCAACGACTTGACCTGTTTTTCTGGCCAGTGAGATGAGAATTGCCATTTCCATCATCCCAAGATGAAGAATGCAGTCCTTTATTGTGACCAGTTTTTTGATAACATCTATTTTTAAATCGCCATACATAATGAATTTCTCGGACAGACTTTTTTTCTTGAGAAAGAGCTCATTCATTTTTTGTTTCAATAGAAGAAACTCAACCGGCTTAGGGACGCTCGACCATCCCTCTCTTTGATCACCAATCAGCAAAACAGGGACATCAATATTCTGATCAATCAAGAGCATGTTAATTTTTCAGTTTCCGATTATCGAAAGAGCCTCGCGTAAATTTTTTGTGGCGACGGTTGAAAAACCATTTATGGTCAAAGTCACACTAAGCATTCTTTCAAGAAGTAAATCGTTTGATGCCACTAATATTTTTATCATCAATTCCCCTTTGTTGGTCATTTGATTGTGAGCGAAGATCAAAGTTTTATAAAGATGGTCATATTGATTCGTAAAAAGGAGTCCATACTTCTTCCATGATTAAGAAAAAAACAAAGAGAGGATGGAGTATGAGGGGCAGTATTAATGTGAGGCTCCCGTAGGAGCCTCGTTTAAGAAACTTTTTTACGCACTTCTTCTTTTACATCCTCAGTCACTTTTACAAATTTAGAAGCAATCTTTTGTAACTTTTCTTGAGCCTCTTCTTTTTTTATTCCATATCTCTGTTGGATAATACCCGCCAGAGACGTTAGGTTTCCTGACGCTTGATCCACCTCGTTTTCTGTTAGTTTGCCCCATTGAGTTCTAATCTCGCCTTTGATTTCAGTCCATTTACCTTTGAGGGTTTGTTCGTTGAACATGATGAGTCTCCTTGTTGTTGCTAGCCTATACATACAACGTGCATATCTAAGGCCAATAAATGATGCCTCCACACAGTTGGCACGAAGCTTGCTCCTTACTGATCTGAATTTAAAGCAGGAGGTTATATGAAAAATTGTACACTATTCTTAATTATGACATTACTGATGGCCGGGAATTTAAATGCGTCAGGTGACATGAAAACATCAGAAGAAAACGCTAAACAAAATATGGAAGAAGCAGTTCAAGATACAAAACGGGGGACTAAGGAAGTCGGTCGTGATGCAAAAGAAGCTGCTTGTCCTATTGTGAATGGGAAGGTCGACTGCGCATTTCAAAAAGGTAAACACAGCATTGAACGTGGAGCCGATGAAGTAGAAGATGCAATTGACTAGCGTACTGAGAAGTTACTCAGTTCTTTTCTGCATGGATGATGAACTTATTATAAAAAAGTGGAACACTCTCACTTAAGACTTCATCGATGTACATTTTGAAAAACTGTCTTGAACTAAACTCGCTGCCAAAAAGTTTTATGTAGAATTCGAGTGAGTTCTCAAATCTTCCTTTCCATTGTTGCGCCTCAAGCTTACGGCCTTCCCCTTGAAAATCCATCACCTCTGTTCTCCAGGTAATATTGGAAAATCCGACACTTTTTAGTATCGAAGGGATAATACGTGCTACGTTGAGGTCGCCATCAAATGCAGCCTTTACCATTTGCATCCTCTTTAATAATTCCTTATTTTGAGTTCCTAAATTCAGAAACAGCCCATCCGGATCAATGATACAGACTTTTCCTCCATGGGACAGCGCCTGATAAAAATGGGAAAATGCCTTCACTAGCTTCTCCTCATTTAAATGGTGAGCTACTAATCTATTAAAGATAAAGTCGTACTTCTCATCAAAAGGATTATTGACGAAATCTTGTTGGAAAAAAGTTGTCTGTAGTAATTTTTGATTTTTTTTAGCGTATTCAAGGGACGGTATACTTAAATCGCATCCTGATATTAAGGTTTGAGGATATTTGGATTCAATAAATCGGCAAAGGACTCCAGACCCGCAGCCAGCATCGAGGACCTTTGACCCGTTCTTGAGTTGGATATCTTTTAATTCATGATCGAGCGAGAATTGGTCCATTGTCGTTTGTTCATCCAGTCGTCTCGCTTCATTATTTCCTTGTAAAATATAGCTCATTTTTACCACCTTGTTGTCCTGTTATCGGTCGGGAGTGCTTGTCAATAAAGGTTTTTTTATTTTAATTCTATTGCTTTATATCTTGGCAAATATTCCGATATGAACCTTGCCCAAGGAGGTGCCGGATGACAATTGATAAGTTACTGCGCGAGAAATACCGTATGGTTTTGATAAGATCCCCTCACGAAATCATGCATGATCATTTCACTAGCGAGCTATTCCCCAAAGTTATAAATCTTAAAACAACTGGTTACCAAAAAGAATATGGTGAGTTTGTCTTACCCTTCGATAGTTCCGATTTTGTAGCTTCACACCTATTGCTCACGGAAATTATGACCGATGGGTCCCTGAGTCCTGTTTTAGGGTTTAAATCTGTGACTTTAAAAAGGTGTGATGATTATAAAATTCCGTTCCCCGTTCTGGGTATGGTGGAGGGCACAACTCCTAATCCGGAGTATAGAAAAAGTTTTTTGAAAATAATGAACAAATATAGGGAAGAAGGTAGGAGTGATCAATTGGCCTATAACGGATCCTTCACAATACTTCCACAGCTGAGAGAAAATAAAATACTCATGAAGTCTTTATCGACGACATTTAACGTTCATAAAAAAAAGGCTGAGCTGGGCTGGAATTTCATTGATGGCGGGAATGGTATTCTTGAGGCCTATAACTGCAAAGTTTTATGCGGATCAAGCTTTATTCCAATGGAGTTAATTGATATTAAAGCAAAAAGCCAGGAGCCCTCTAGTAAGTTCAAAGATATGTGGGACTCAAAGGTGACCTTAGATCGGGAGTCGATTGAGAAAATTTCAATTGAAAAAATTAAAAAGGCGGCTTGAATTAGTGGTAGTTTAAATTGTGGAGATGATTTTTGGGAAAGTACGATATTTCGTATAGATCATGGTCATCTCCATTTGAAAAACTTCGAATCTGGTCACAGTGAACAACAAAATCTCCAAACAATGTTGGCAATCCCTGCAGAAAGCCTTTTCTCAAATGTTCCATGGGACGTGACATTAGTGTTTGGGCATCAAACGTCTCAATCAACTGCTTATTAGGGCGGCCTGAAATGCAAATATAATTTGTGCTACTTTCTTCGATCTGCCAGCGGTAGTTCTTCTCAACATGGTCTGGTGCAAATTGTTCAAAGAACCATTCAAACATGTCTCTATTGGTCCTCAGGTCCTTCAAGGTTTTGGTTAAAATAGTATTGGGGGCCAAGAGTGAAGTGGAATTGGCACCCATTGCTTCAACGGCTTTAGGCCCTTGAAAGTCATATAGGTAATGGGTAAGGTCTGTAGAAAGTAGAATGTTATTTTTAAGAGAATGATCGACAAACTGGCTTCTTCTTAACTGATGCCGCTGCATCACTAATTCCTGATAGCGTCTCCCAAAAATCTTCTCAATGTAGTCGAGCATGTAGGCGCCGGTAAAACGAGAACTCAGAGGTGCAAAGCGAGTATATTTTTCTGGTAACATGTCATGGGAATGGAATTGCGCATAAATGACGTTAAAATCAACTTTTTTTGCCACAACACTATCGAGGGTTACATTTAATGCATTAAATATTGAGAGTAGGGAAGTAACTGGTAGCTTTGAAGCTTGAGAATGGTTTTTTATACCCAGAGAATCCATAAGCTCAACGAACTTCGAGCCTAATAATACCCTAGAAAAAGAGAAAAAGAAATCGATGTTCTTATTAATTTCAGTTCTAGTGAGGTCATTCATTTAGACTGCGACTTTTATAAAGATTTGATCTTTTTCAATTTTGGTTTCAAATTGATATTGCTGGCCAGTAATGGTGTTCAGGATTTCCTGTAGGGAATCAGTTTTGGTGCCCAAGAAATGGCGAAATTCATCAAATGAGAAATGCTCAAGTGCCTCACCCGTCGGACTTATAGAGAAGGTTGAAACTTCATCTTCAGAAACTAATTTTCCGGTAAATACTCTGTGGTAATAAGGTTGGTTATCAAACAGAGACTTGATTAGAGAAAATCTTTTTTGTTTCTTCCCATAATCGTTTTGGAGTATGCCATGGTTCTCTAGAATGGCGGAATACTTCTTGGAGGACTTGATTAAGTCAAAATTGTTCTTGTTACACCATTTAATTAAATCATTAAGAAAATTAAGCGAGAGTTGAAAGTCGTACACGTAAAACATCTCCGGAACGACCTTGGCTTCCTTAAGAAATTCTGACCATATCTCTTCACCCAGCTCCGTAATGATACAATGTTTGTATGGAATCAATTCTCTGATTTTGAGCAGGAAATCTACTCGGTAGCGCATGGGGAGAGTAAAACTAGAATCAGCATGTAGGTGGTTTTTGTATTTTTTCATTCCATCGATATAGCCTAGGTCCAGAGTTGCGTGAGCATCAAAACCGGCAAATTGGCAAAAGTTGTACCAGTCACTGGCACTTGGCTCTAAATGCATAGACTCGTATTTAGAAATCCCACTTTGCGATATTCCTAATGCCTTGGAGAGTTCTTTCTGCGATAAGCCTAAAAGAAGTCTTCCCGCCTTCCAAACCTGAGAGATTTTTTTTAGCTCTAGTTTTTGATTATTTATCGGACTAAATTGATGGCAAAATTTAATTAGGAGCTGATTAAAATCTACTGCATTTTCGATGTGCATATTGTGTGGCGAAGGTATTTCTTGAACAGTATTAATGTGTGCTTTTATGAATTCACCATTGATTAACGTGTCATGAGTCCCAATAAGATAAGTTTTTAGTCCCTTGTAGGTTCTAAGCAGCTCACATTCATCTTGGTATTTTCCTTCGCCAAAACTTTTTGCCATAGATTCTCTGAAGTTACTATCTGTCTTCTGGAGCTCCGAGATGTCTAAATCTGTAATGATGCGGTTTTTATAAAAAGACTTTATAAGATTTGTCACTTCTTGATATGAGAGATCATTTTTAAACAGAAGTCCGAGGTCTTTGTGAGGGAGGAACGCATTCATATCCAAAGGTTTTTTTAAAGGAGGTGCTCCAAAAAGAAAAAGCCCCAAGGGGGTTAGCTGACTTAAAGCTTGAACTGCTATATGTCCACCGAGTGAATGCCCAACCAGAATATATTTATTCACTTTAAGTCTTGCGATTAGATCTTTCAGAACGTTGACGAATAAATTCATGTCATAGTTTGCAGCAGGTGAAGATAGCCCATGTCCGGGAAGGTCAAAGGCAATCAAACGAAAAACACTTAGTGATTCATCGGCCAGTTGGTGCCTGAAGGTTCTAAGGCTGTGTGAGTTTCCATGAATGAATATTAGTGCCAACTCAGACGAACTCTGATTATCGAAATAGTTAATTTCAAGACCCTGTGATGGGAATGTTGCCATGCAGACCTCTTTCATAAGTTGTTAATTTATAAGATAAAATACGATTATTCAATAATTCGTTTAGGAATAATGTTGATCATTTAAGGCTTCGTTATTACGATGATTTATGTTTAAAAATCTTAACAAGGGCAAGTCAATTGAGTGCAGGACGATTAGAATCTATTGTGGCCCATTCTGGCTTAGGTTTTTGGAACTTTAAACGAGATCACGATCATTATTTTTCTCCCCAGATATTTACTATCCTAGGCCTTGAATCTGATGAAGCGACCGTGGAGAATTTTGTTTCTAAAATATTCAAAGAAGACTTGGAAAATTTTCAAGACTCAGCTCTTGGTACATCGATCAATAAATGGACATTGCGTGGGCCAACCCTTCAAGAAACGGTGGAATTTAGAGTTGGTCTTGCAGGGCAAGTGAGACATGTTCGGTGCTCTGGATCCATAGATTGTGATGGTGATGGCGCTCCATTAAGTGTTTTGGGTTATCTTGAGGACGTAAGTTCAGCTAAGGAAAGAGAGACGCAAGATTTGTTGCATCTCTCAAAAATGGCTACCCTCGGGGAGATGACTTCGGCTATTGTGCACGAAATAAATAATCCCCTTTCAGTACTGACAAACTACTCTCTATTTCTGCAAAAAATTTCTCCTTCCAGTCCTGATTTGGAACTTTATAACCGTTGTGTTGAAGGGATATCTAAAAATTCTAAGAGAATTGCTGAAATCGTTCATTCAGTAAAATTCTTCACTGGTGGTGGCTCTTCACAGTATTTAGAAATTTCGAGTTTAAAGGCCATCTTGAAAGAGACATTTATTATTTGCCAGGAAAATATGAAGTGGAAGTCAGTTGCATTTGAATTTATATGTGATGAGGAAATAACATTAGAGTGCAAACCCATTCAGATTTCTCAAGTTTTAATTAATCTCATTTGTAATTCAGTGATGGCCATCAGTCATTCGGACGAAAAATGGATTAAAATCAACGTCTCCGTAGATAACGATGTCATTAAGATAGGAGTAATGGATAGTGGTAAAGGTATCTGTGACAGCATCGCCAAATCCATGACAAAGCCATATTTCACCACAAAAAAACGAGAAGATGGCACAGGCATTGGATTGACGATATGTAAGGCAATTGCTGAACGACATCATGGCAGACTGTACTATGATGCTACTTCAAAAAATACGCTCTTTGTCCTCGAACTCCCGGTCAGGCAGCCCCTCAACTAAGTTTACAAACTAAATCACGTATCACCAAAAAACAGCTTACATTTAGGTGCCAACTTCTAGATGCTTTTTCTAGAATGGAGTGAGGTTACATATGAAGTTCATTTTTTTGTTACCATTTTTCTTCTTAAACCTACAACTGTTTGCTCAGGAAGAGATAGATCTGGAGCCCCTAGAGCAGGTTGATGAAGTGATTACTGATGAACCTAAAGAAACAAAAAACGGTGAATGTAATTGCCCTCCACCTGCTGAGGTTCAATCAGAAGAAGCTGCGTCTACGGTGAACAGTATTTTTCCAGCGGGATCAGTCTTTCTTGTCAGCCCCGAACCAACGCCCGTTGCTCCAGTTCAAAAAGAATCAGAGCAAAAGGAGCAGATCCCTGGTCACGTTGAAAAGTTACAACGAGGATATAGTGATGACTCTTATAAACAGATCATCAGAGAATAAAGAATTAATCTAAGGCAACCTTATTCTTCTTATTGTTGGGGTTGTGGATCATAAATTTCATCCCAACACTATTTCCCATAAAGCCAATATTATACTTTTGAGTCCCATCTAGAAAACCATGATCTTGTTTGTAGTAAGCGAGCTTGTTTTCATAGAACAAACCAAAACGCTCCTTAGGTGTATTGATTTCAACTCGGTTTGTGATGCTTCCACCAAAACCTTGAACACCGTAAGAGTCTAAATGATCTTCAAACTCCCACCATTGGCCCTCTTTAATCATGACAGTTAAGTTTTCTCCAACCATCACACCAACACCAATGCTTGGGACATAGCTAATTGAGCCGAATTTGGTATCAAGTAGTTTGAAGCGGTGTCCGTATCCAATTTCAAATGTCATTTGCTTATGAGTATTTTGGTTGCGAACGAGTTCGCTCTCCCCTGGAGTCTGATTATATCCATCAAAAGGCTTACTGATCTCCTGGACACCGTCTACAGCGACGCCGTCGATGGTGCCTTTCATGTATTTAACCTGATCAGTTGCCTGAAGAAATTTAGGATGGAAAGCTGAGATAAAAAATTCATGACCATTTTTTTCAATACTTGCTGTAAATGTATTCGTTGGCTCATCAATGATTTGAGCAGGATTGTTGCCTTCTTCTTTCCATGTCTCAGGGGTAAAGTATTCACGAGAACCTCTTTCTGCCCACTCGTAATCTTTGATTTCAACGTTGTAGCGAGTGGAAGAGAATTTTATATCAGTGTTAAAATAAGTCGTAAAAGAATGACTGGCATATAGACGAAATTTCCATTTATCAGTTGGTTTAGGTTCAGGACAGTCTAATGATTTATTAGGATTGGTGCCTGCCTCAAGTTTAACCACAGATTCTTTAACCTCTGCCTTCATGAATTCAGCACAAAAACCATTATCCACAATGATCAAATCTTTTGGAATGTTCTTCCCTTGGCAGATATCTGAAAAGTCTGCTTTCTCTTGGGCCATAGCCGAAAGAGCGGTGAAAGAGATCATTAAAGCAAAAAGAATGTGTGATTTCATGGTCACTCCTGTTTGCAATGAATATTGCAAGGTCAAGGCCAACTATAGGTTGTTTCAACCCGAAGGAATTGGTTTAGGACTGTGAAGTTTCTATTCACTATGTCTAAAAAATAGACACTTTTAATGGGGAAGGCGCAGATGGAGGGCTTGCTTACTCTGCCCGTTCTGATGGCAGCTATTGCATGTATAAATATCGAGGTAGGGCCTTGTTTTGAAGTAACCCTCGGTTTCATCTTCACCCTCTATTAAACCTTGGGCAAGGTCTTTTCTTTGGCTCAAGTGTTTAAGCATATTCCACTTTTTTGCTTTGGATTTGAAGATAAACCAGTCAACTCTTGTGTATAAGGCTTGAGCTTTTCGAGCATAGGCGATTGAAGCCTCTTTATTGCTCTTGTGTAGTTTCGCTGCCATTTTAAGATAAGAGTCCCCCATGTATACAGTGACACCCTGGTAGGCAAAAGGTGTTTTAGAAGTTGTATTACATTTCTTGGCCTCGCCACGTCGGAAAATGAGTTGGGCACAGGGGGATTCCTTGGAATTCATGAAATCTACCATCTCTAGAAGTTTCTTTTCTCGGGCATCTCCAAAGTCATAATCTGAAGACATGGTTAGTGCATTGAAGAGGTGAAAGATAGGAGCTCTCACTGTATTTTCTGTAATGAAATCTAGGATTGCCTCATCAACTTTGCCTTCAATGTAGAGTTGCCGCCTAAGAAGATTGGCCGAATACCAAGCTGGAATGCGGTCATCCTCAGGGGCAGTGGCCATGGCAACTTTGAGAAACCTTGCGGCCAAATCATAGCGTGCAATAACTTCTTCTCTTAAATTTCCATTTGTGGTTATTTGCCTGTGAGAAGTAATGTCTTCAAGACCAAGTTTTCCTTCAAGTGCGCCGTTATTATTATTTAAAAGCATCATTGAGGCATAGACCAGATTCATCGCTAGTTTTACGTGGGAAGAATATTTTTTTCCGGGGGCCCTGTAATCAGGATTCTCCTGCAAAAAGGTCTCAATATAGAGAGCATGATCAATAAGTTTATTTTCAAACGCAAAAATGGATTTGATTTTTTCTTTGGCCTGATAATCAAAGAGAGAGAAATACTCGGTGCCGAGAAGGTTTTCTTTTTTGATGTCTTTGGCCCAGTTTAATGTAGGCAAAAGACATAATAGGAGAAAAAGAGTTTTCATGTTTAAAGTAAAAGCAAAGCTCATGCCATTAGCGGTCATGAAATACTAGGCAGTTGGAGATTTAAGCTATCAAGGATTTAGACACTAAGAATTTTCTCATATTCTTTCAGTACGAGGTCACTTACTTTGGGCAAACCGAATTTGGGGTCATTCGCTGGAAAAGCCTCCGTTTTTCCAGTGGGCGTGTACCCTCGGCGCTCATAAAAAGCTACGAGTTCGGTTCTGGAAGGGATGACGGTGAAACGTATGCGGCTCAGACCGCGGGCCTTGGCAATACTCTCAACATGCTTTAAAAGAATTTTTCCTAGTCCCTTGCCTTGAAGCTTAGGCTCCACTGTTAGCATCCCAAAGTAGAGTGTATCCGGAGCTTCCTGAATCAGATGCACACTGCCGATAAGTTGTTGAGAAATTTCATCAAAAGCCATTTCAATTTGATGATCGGGAGTTTGCATAATATCGCTCAAACTTTCTGCATCAGTGCGCTGCCCACCCAGAATGCTCGCCTCAGTAGTCCACCCTTGTTCAGCATATTCCCCGCGATAAGCAGAGTTGACTAAATGAGCAAGTTCCTGGGCCTGTAAGAGAGTTGCTGTTTGAAATCGGATCATGGCTTCATGATAGTCAATTTGAGAATAATGAGTAAAATGAATTTATGAGAAATTTGAAAGGTTTTATTTTTGATATGGATGGTGTGGTAGTGGATAATCATGGTTACCACTTCCAGGCCTGGATGGAGTTTTCAGCAAAATATAAGTTTGAACTGAATGAGAAAATCTATCGGGAAACATTCAATGGAAAAACCAATAAAGATCTTTTTAGAATGATCTTTGGAAATATTTCTCAAGACCAGATGGACGCTTACGCTAATGAAAAAGAGTCCAATTATCAGAAACTCTATGAGGCCGACATGAAGCCTCTTAAAGGATTGATCGATTTCCTGGAATATTTAAACCACCATAAATATAAAGTAGCGTTAGGGACATCTGCTCCCACTTCAAACGTGGATTTCACACTGGATAAACTTTTCCTGAGAAAATACTTTCACGCTATCGTTGACGGCCCACAGGTCAATCGAGGAAAACCTGATCCAGAAGTCTATCTTAGATGTGCCACGATGTTGGATCTCGATCCTAAGAACTGTGTGGTTTTTGAGGACTCTCTTGCGGGCCTTGAATCTGGAAAAAGAGCAGAGTGTGAAATCGTGGGCGTGGCGACATCTCACCAGAGCTATGAGCTAAAGCCGCTGACTGAAAAAATTATTCATGATTTTACGGAAGCGAGAAGTCTACTTCGGATCTAGCTGCTTTTTGACATTTAAATAAACTTCTTTCACGTTTACTTTGGCATGAGTCTTTTCAAGGCTTGAGTACATTGTGACTAAAGCGATCCCAAGATACAGAAAATCCGTGGAGATTTTTACTTTTTTCTCCAACATGAAGTCCGCTACTTTCAAAAATGATTCCTTGAAACCTTCAAGTTCAAATGACATTTCGGCCGTGAGTGAAGCACCGAAATGGGATTTAAAAAGTTCAGCAAGAATCTTTCTGTCTGCTTCTGGCCATTCATTTGAGGTGAGCCCGGAATTGATTAGACCCTGATGAAAGAGCTTTTCATCTTCAAAGTAGAAGCCATCATAGATTTCTTTTAGACCATTAGAAAACTCAGGACTAAATTTTGTCCACATGGCGGATGGCTTAAAGTTCAGTAGGTCTTTATCGAGTTCAAAATGAGACGGACTAAGGTCGAGAAAAAGGCCATGGGGGGAGAGCAGTTGGGCGAAGTAGATTGTGAGAATCTTTTCCGCCGCCATTTTTTGGCCTTGAAGGGTGTGGTTTTTTTCCAAATGCGTAACGAAATTCACCTTAAACGGGGCCAGAAATGCGCCCTGCAAGTCAAATAATTCAGCATATCCTTCTTTTTGAATGATACGGCGGGACAGTTTTGGGATCTCGGAGGCCAGCACATTCCATTCAACTGCTTCAAATAGCACTGTCGGGACATGCTTTAGCAACTCTTTAAGAACTCCGGGCAAAATTCTCATAAAAAACATAGTTTGATTATGCTACACTCGGTGAAACATTCGCTAGGGATTAAATGAGAAAAATTCTTATAGCAGGCGCCAGTGGATTTATTGGGCATGCGTTAATTGATAAATTACTGCAAGAGGAAGACGTCGAGATTGTTGGACTTTCACGAAGCCACAAGGATTCTCATCATCCACGATTGACTTGGAAGAAATGTGATCTTTTTTCGCTGAAAGATGCTTCGGACGCGATGGTGGGTTGTGAAACCGCTTATTACCTCGTTCATTCGATGCTACCTTCTGCTTCATTATCTCAGGGAACCTTCTACGATTTTGATTTAATTATGGCCGACAATTTTGTCAGAGCAGCACTTAGACATAATCTTAGTCACATCATTTATCTGGGGGGAATGATCCCGCCGGCAACTGACCTTTCCTGGCATTTAAAAAGCCGACTGGAAGTTGAAGAAACGTTTAAGAGTTCTCCCATTAAAACGACGGTACTGAGGGCAGGGTTGATTATTGGCCCTCACGGTTCTTCCTTCACCATATTAGAGCGGCTGATTAGACGCCTGCCGATTATGATTTGTCCTGCATGGACTAAAACTCTCTCCCAGCCTGTTGCCCTTAGGGACATTATCAAGGCGCTTGAGAGAGCTTTTCATGATGAGAAAATCCAGGGCAAGGTTTATGACATGGGTGGGCCGGAGATTGTGACTTACCAAGGCTTGATTCAGAAGGCCGGTCGTCAAATTAAGAAGAGCAGTACCCTCATCACTCTGAATATTATTCCGCTTTCTCTTTCTCGTTTCTGGGTTTCACTAGTAACGGGAGTCCCTAAAAAGTTGGTTTATCCTCTCGTGCTAAGTTTACGCTACCAGATGCTGGCCGCAGCTGAGCGGGCCTGGCCCTATCCTGAGGATTTAAATACGCCCCTTGATGAAGCCCTTCAATTGTCTTTGCATGATGATCCTATAAAAAAATTCAGCGGCCACGTTCCTGAAGAAAAGGACGTTAGATCCATTCAGCGTTTGGTGCTTCCGCCTGGGCGAAATGCCGAGTGGGTGGCAACAGAGTATTTTGATTGGCTCTCAACTTTTTTTTCGACACTGATAAAGGTCCAGCTCGAAGGGGACAGATGTACATTTTATTTTTTCGATCCTTCGATAAAATTACTGATTCTTCAAAAAAGCCAGGAGCGTAGTACACCTGACAGACAGTTGCTTTATATTGTTGGTGGGCTGCTTTCTGCCAAGCAGGAGCGCGGTAGATTGGAATTTCGTGAAGTCTTGGATCGAAAATATGTCATGGCGGCTATTCATGAATTCAGGCCGGCACTCCCGTGGTTTATTTACAGATGGTCTCAGGCGATTATTCACCTCATTGTGATGAAAGCATTTGGTGACCATTTAAAGTGGCATGTAATCTCAAATAAAAAGGTTCTTGTATGAAAGTTTTAGTTACTGGTGCGAATGGTTTTGTAGGCCATGCTCTGATAAATCGTTTACTCGAAAGTGGGCATGAAGTGACAGCACTTGTTCGTTCAATCAAACAAATCAAACATACTTCAAAAAAAGTTCATTGGATCGAAGGTGATATTCTACTTCCTGATGGCCTACCTAAACTCAAAAAAATGGATAAGGCATTTTACCTTATTCATGGTTTGAAAGAAGGAAGTCAGGTTTTTGAAAATCAAGAAGCCGTATCGGCCGTGAATTTTATTAATTGGATCAGACCTACAGGAGCATCCCTTATTTATCTAGGTGGTCTGGGTCCCAGAAATGTCCCTCTTTCTCCTCATTTACGCAGTCGTCACCTGACGGGAGCAATTTTGGGAGCTAGTGGCATTCCTACCACTGAATTTAGAGCAAGCATTGTTATGGGTGAGGGATCACTCTCTTTTGAAATGGTTAAAGCACTGTCAGAGCGCTTACCTTTCAGACCTCTGTTCGCTCTTTTGGATCAGCCTTGTCAGCCTCTGGCTTTGCAAGATTTACTAAAGTATCTTGAAGCCGCTATGGAGCGAGAACAAAAAGGTTACGAGATCTTTGAAATTGGTGGGCCAGACGTTGCGACATACGGCGAGCTCCTTGACTTGTATGTTGAGCTCGCGGGCCTAAAAAGAAAAAAAATAAAAATCCCAGAAGTAGAACTTAAAGTTCTGATGAAAGTGATGGAATACACCATCCCTGAGCACGCCAATGCTGGAAAAAAACTTGCAGAGAGTTTGGAACACCCAACCGTTGTGACCAACGCAGATGCATTGGTGGCGTTTCCAGATATTAAGCCTGAACCCCTAAGGGTAGCGATGGATGTTGCCCGGTCTGGTTCCAAAACGCATTATGCGACTTTGTGGGAGAAAGATTTTTTACGTATTCTTCTTTCCGATAAACTGCTCACGCAATCAGGTCTTCTTTCTCCCGATCTGTTGAAGAATTTGGAGAAAGTAGGAAAATTAAAAGATCTACTATCAAAGAGATAATATGAGAAAAGCGATAGGTATTTTTGATTCTGGACTAGGTGGGCTGACTGTTTTAAAAGTATTGGCCCAAAGATTCCCGAATGAATCGTTTTGTTACTTAGGTGATATTGCGCGACTACCTTATGGCAACAAATCTCCTGAAACAATCAGACGTTATGGTTTACAAATTCTTGCTTTTCTCAAAAACCAAAACGTGAAGGCCATAATCATTGCCTGTAATTCGGCTTCTACTGTTTTTCTGGGGGAAAAAGAATTTGAGGGAATCCCCTTATTGAACGTGATTGAGCCAGGAGCAGCTGCTGCACTGGCAGTGACAACTGATGATAAAATAGCGGTCCTTGGAACATCGGCCACAATCAGGTCTCATGCTTACCGGGACACTCTCAAGAGCATGGCGCCTGGGGTGGAAGTGATTGAGCAGGCCTGCCCTTTGTTAGTCCCGTTAGTTGAAGAGGGCATGGTGGATGACACGATAACCGAACAAATTGCCCGACGATACCTGTCGGAAATTAAGAGCAAAAATTTTTCGACCGTGATCCTGGGTTGCACCCATTATCCAGTCATCAAAACGGATCTGATTAAGGTTTTGGGCGAAGATGTTAAGCTTGTAGAGTCAGGGGACGCCCTGGCCGATGAGCTAAAGGCTTTATATCAGGACAATATTCTCATTCCTGATGTCGGTACCCGACAAATCAGGGTGTGCATTACTGACCTGACTGATCACTTTGAGAGACTTGCTCATAAGCTGATGTTTCCTGAACCGATTACAGATTTAGAACGAGTAGTTCTTTAAATATTCCTCAGGTCGCCAATTCAAATTCCGATAGGAAGGTGAATGACCAGAGGAGAATCCATGTCTGATGATAAAAAAGTAGTCGATTTTAGCCAGAAAAGAAAAGAATCCATCGAACAAAAACGTCGATCATTTGAGCGAGTTGTGTTCCAGGAATTTCTTGGCGTTTATACCGTCGTAGATGACCAGGGCTCAAGTTTCCCTATTAAACTAATCGATATTTCAGGTGATGGCTGCCAGCTGCAGCTTCCGTTTAGCCTTAAGGCCAAAAACCAGTTTAAATCTGGAACAGAAGTGTCGTTGAAACTTTATTTTACCAAAGGGACATATCTTCCAGCGGTGGTAACTGTTCGACACGCATCTGAATATATTGACCAGCAGGGTGACGCTTGGTTGCGTTTGGGTGGGGAATTCGACACAAGCCTTCCTAGTTTTCAGGCCCTTTCTCATTTTATCCAATTCATCTATCAATACGCTGAATTTTCATGCCTAGATAAGGGTGAGAGTAAGGTTTACTTCCTTTAACCGTCGCCCTCTTAAAAGTTTTTTGTTAATATGAAGACCTCCTTTGGAGGTCTTTTTTTATGAAGTTGGCGATACTTGGTTCATCCCCTTTGGCCCTGGAAGCTGCCCTGAGATTTCATCTCCATGGGGCATCTTTGACGTGGTTTAATGCGCCAGAAATTGAATATGAAGAATACTTCGCCCGCCATTTTCAGGCGGCGACCTATATTTCTGAAACAGGTCTGAATTTCTTGAAAGAATCGGGCAAAACTTATTCTGCAGATTCTGCAGTTAATTTTGATTACTGGAAGAATAACTATTTTCTCCCACTAGCTGAAATGATGATGCGTGAGCAGAAAGTCCGCACTCACGATGTCGTGAGCGTGACAAAAAGGTATCTGGCACCTTCAGAAACGTTAGAGAAGAGAACTCGCTTTCTGGATCTCTTCCGGGTTATGTTTCAGGTAAATCCTCAAGAGTTTATTAAAGAGCAGCAGATAACGAATCCTGAAGCGTATGAGAGACTTTCCAAAGAGTTGGTTGACTCCCTTCAGAAGAATCTGGAAATGTATGAGGATTTTGATCTCGTCTTAGATTTAAGAAGACCTTCTGAGTCCGCCTCGGTCTCTGTGACTGGGAGAGCTCTAGGCGAAGGCCGAGTCTCAAAGGATCAGCTTAAGTACGGCATTGAAGCCTTAAAACTTGCACGTGAAATTAATCTTGATGCAAACGACGTCCGTGAAGTGGCACTTGTTGGCTCCGGCCCTCTGGCAGCAGAAATACTGATGACATTAACCGAGTGGTTAAAAGACCTACGTTCCCGTTTGTTTATCGTAAGTGAAGAAGCCTGGCCGTTTCAAAAATATCTGGAAGAGGGCGATGCTAGGAGTGTTACCGAGCTAAAAGAGCTCTTTGAATATTTCAATCAAGAATTTCAAATCGAAGTGAACGAATTCCACCATAAACTTCGCGAGTGGCAAGAGTTAGATGATTTTGTTCAGGCCAAAATGTCAAAGCCAGTAGAACCCATACCGAGACTGGTTTTCTTCTCTGGGCATAATGCAACTGCAGTTGATCAGCTGTTAGATAAACGAAGACTCTTTCTTACTTTAGAAAAACCGGATTTTAGAGAGGGACTCAGACAACCTGAAAACAATCCGCTTGAATTAAAAACGATCGGAGTGGACCGAATTCTAGTTGCGAATAAAATGCAGAAGCCAAAAATCGAAACTCATCTGGCCGGTCAAGAAGTGGGTCACTTTGATGTTGATTTGGATCTTCCCAATATGGCGCGGGCCTGGTCAAAAGACCTCGAGAAATTGAAAGGTATTGAAAATGAAATTTTTAAATTGTTTAGCCCTGCTGATTCTCATTAGTTGCAGCAGTACTGGCGAAAAACAAGATATGGATCAGTCCTCGAGCTACAGAACATCTGGAGTGGAGCAGTTTTTTATTGCAGAACTCCCGACTTGGGCGAACTTTTCTTCAGAGGGAAGCTGTTTTAAATCAAACTCTTTCATCTATTTAAATTTCCCCAAAATTAAAGAATCCTATCAACTCACCTACCACCAGATGATAGAGCTTCAGGCCCAGTATAATGAACGACTTGAGAATTATTACCGATCAACTGCTGTTCGTTTTTTAAAACCGATGGAAGAGGCCAGCTTCTTCACTAATACCTTGGAGCAAGTGAGAGGGGGAGTTCGCAGCCTTAAGCTTCCTGAGGTTAAAGAAGCGGAAGTGATTTGGCTGGAAAGCTATAGTGTTGAAGAACTTAAAAAACTGGTGAAGTCTGAGCGCTTTAGCCAAAAGCTTCCGATCCTTTTCAGTAGCTGCCATTCCAAACAAAGTCTTAATCAGTGGATAGAGCAGGAGCAGTTGGAGGACGCCGGTTTTTTCACTCTAAGCGCCGAGTGGCTGAGTCCCTATTCGAGTATCGGTGAATTGCGAGCGGGACTCAAAATTGAACTCGCCGAAGTTTTAGGGAAGAACATCAAATTACATATGAACTCATTTCTAAATAAAAAAACTAACGAATTGATTTTACCATAAGGAGAAAAAGATGTTTGGAATGATGAAAAAAGACTTGGTTGATTACAAAGAAGAAGTGAAAGGCCTGACTGCAGTTTTTAAAACAACTATGGGTGACTTTGAGATTGAACTTAATGTGAAAGAAGCTCCTCTGACTGTTTGGAATTTTGTAAATCTTGCTGAAGGTCGCCAACCAACAGTTAAAGAAGGTCCTTATTATAACGGACTTGTTTTTCACCGAGTGATTCGTGGTTTTATGATTCAAGGTGGATGCCCTGAAGGTTCTGGCCGCGGCGGTCCTGGTTACCGTTTTGCTGATGAATTTAACAGAAACCTTACCCACTCTGGGGAAGGAATCCTTTCTATGGCCAATGCTGGTCCTGGAACAAATGGCTCTCAGTTTTTCATCACTCTTGGAGCAACTCCTCATCTTGATGGTCGCCACACCGTATTTGGTAAAGTGACTAAAGGCATGGATGTCGTGAAAAAAATTGGTGACACTCCAGTAGGTGCTGGGGATCGTCCGAAGACTGATGTTGTGATTAATTCTGTCGAAATTAAACGCGCTTAATTTTTGAATATTCTGGGCCTGTGGAAACACAGGTCTAGAACCTGACCTTTTTGATTCATAAAGATTTTAAGTTTTTTTCCGATAAATTTGATGATGATTATACGAAGACAGGAAATTAATATTCAGTTTTTGGCTTTGCAGGTCTTGAGGACTTGCCCTCGCGATCAGGGACCAGATTTCATTTTAGGATTCACTAGTTTCACGGAATGTTTTTTTCAAGACCTGGATTTTTGTTCAGATGCCTTCACGAACAGAGATGGTACCTTTGAAGTTGATATCGTCGTAGTAATGGATCTGTCCCTGGGCACTTTACAATCTTTTTTTAATCAACTTCCTCTTGAGCACAGAAAAAACTATTGGCTAGGAGTTATTGCTGCTGCGAAAAAGTCAGAAGAAATTTTAAAATTTGCTTTTGAAGTCAAAACCACGAATGAAGCAGCTTAACCTAATTCACTTGCCCCGGAATCAACTTCTCTACCATTAACTGAATCGTTTCATTTCCATTAAAGCGATTAATGCCTAAAGTGAATTGAATCGTGAGTCCTGATTTTGCCTGCATCTGGAATAATTCTTCCGGAGTGGCTTCATTCCATTTACCAAGATAATTAAAACTCACTCCTTGAATGGTGGATTTGTAAGCGCCGGTGCCGCTAAAAGTCCATTTAACGTGAGCATCTTTCATGATTCTGTAAGAAGAGATGTTCGCATTTTTCATGCGGAAAATGGGACGCGCGTGTCCTGGCCCAAAAGGTTCTAGTTTTTCAAGATCTTTAACTAACCCCGCAGTGAGTTCTTCGATACCAACTTCAACATCAAATGATGCTGACTTGGTTCTGAGGCTCAAGGGGATTGCTTTTAAAAGCGAATTCATTTTTTCTTTGAAGGCAGGGTAGTTTTCTTTTTTCATTGAAAGCCCGGCAGCCGCTTTATGGCCGCCAAACTTGATGAAGAGTTCCTGGCATTGCTCGAGGAGATCAAAGATATTCAGTTCGCCTGCAGTTCGGCAACTGGCCTTAATGACGCCTTCTTCTTCCGCATTAGTAAATATAATCGCCGGCACTTCAAAGGTATCAACCATTTTTGAGGCCACAATTCCAATCACGCCTTCGTGCCAGTGAGGCTGATAGAGAATATTAATCAAGAGTTCATCGCCATTCAAAGTATCTATGACGGCCTGTTTGGCTTCAGCTACGACTTCGGCCTGAATCGTTCTGCGGTCACGGTTCGCGAGTTCAAGATGGGCATAGTGCTCACGGGCCTCGGTAAAATCTTTGGCGATTAATTGCCTGAAGGCGCGCTCCGGATGGTCGAGGCGTCCCTTGGAATTAATATGAGGTCCAACATGAAATCCGATTTTTTCACTTGAAATGCAATCCACATTCAACTCTTCAGGTGAGAAGAATGCGCGAATTCCTGGATACTGAGTTTTGGTAATCTGCTTCAGGCCATGACGAGTCAGTCTCAAGTTTAGAGATGTCATCCGGGCCAGATCTGAAATGGTTCCGATCGCCACAAATTGCAGAAGGGGATAAAGACTTGGTGTCTCGCGTCCCATCTTTGCCAAATCATTTTTAATTTGAAGAGCTAGAGCGAAGGCCACACCCACACCGGCAAGGGCGCGTAGTGGGGATTCTTCTGGTTCGTCACGGCGGCAAGGATTGATCACTGCATAGGCGTGAGGAATATGGGGGGCAGCATCTCTATGGTGATCGGTAATAATGAGGTCGAGTTTATCTTTGGCGTAGTCGGCCGTAGCAGTCGCCGAAATACCACAGTCAACAGTGATGAGAACTTTTATATTTTTTTCGACTGCTAAATCAATTGAAGAATTATGAACACCGTAGCCTTCGATAAAGCGGCTGGGTTGGCAGATATCAACTTCTACTCCGAGCATATTGAAAAAATGCCAAAGCAGAGCGCATGAAGTTGTGCCATCGACATCATAGTCACCGTAGATTCCTACTTTTTCATTTTCGCTCATAGCACGAATGATACGTTCAGAAGCTTTCGCTAGATCAATCATGGTGGTTAGATCAGGAATTTCTTTGAGGTTCCAAGACAGCATTTCTTGCACGGTCTGAGGGGAGATTCCACGCTTTTGAAACAATCGAATGAGGACAGGATTAAGCTGTGTAGTCGTAGTGGCAGATGTTAGTTCCATCCTTTGAAACTAGCATAGTTCACCACAGAACAAATAGACCTTTGATGAGATCTTCTTCATCGATTTCGTGAGCATCGGAGAAGTGTTTTTTCCAGCTTTCACCTTTAAAGTCGTGAATCTTTTCAAAATAACGAAGGGGAAGGAAGGCTTTTTTGCAGTGCGAACATCTTTCAATTTCTTGGAAAGATTCTGTAACTTTCATACAGGTATGGCAGGCACGTATAAGTAATTTTTCTTTATCTATGTTTTTTATTTCATTCATTTAAACCATTCCTGGTGGATTAAATGGCTTTTCGGGGATTAAGAAGATTTCATGAGAAAAAAAATCCGCCCACTTTTGAAAGTGAGCGGAGAGAGTAGTTGAGTTAAGCGGTCTGTATAGGCAATTGATTAAACAGTTAATCCAAAGTTATACATGAAGGGGTCAGCGCCGAAGGTCCCAGGAATCATCGGTTGCGGCATTGAATATCGAGCATCATTCATTGGTTGGTACTGATATTGACCTGACTGGAGGTTCTGTTGGTAACTTTGTTGCCCCATTTGAGGGCCCATCTGAGAATCCCCACCAATGAAGCTCTGCTGGCCTTGTTGAGCGCCCTGTCCACCCATAATGATGATGGTTGGTGACTGATAGTAAGGGTACTGGAATTGAGGATTAACCAGAGATCCCGACATTAACCATCCTGGGATAGCATATTGCTGCTGCTGTTGTTGCGCCTGCATATTTTGATTCATCTGAACCATCATGTTACTCATGCCTAACATGGTTTCCATGATTTTCTTTTGTTCGGCCAAAAGATCTTCAACTTGCTTAGATAGAACCTTATTCTTTTCTTCTAAGTCACAAATGAGGTCATCTTTTTTAGGCCCTTCTTCTTCTTTGACCACGATCACTGGTTTTTCTTCGTCTTTTTTAACTGAGTCTTTTAAGACAGCGAGTTCATTTTCAATTTCGTCCTGAAGAAGGCTCTCTAAAGTTGTTTTAAGTTCTGCCATGGTTTTATCAGCTATCTCTTCGCCTTCAGGTACCCATGCTTTCTTTTCTTTTAAGGCAACCATATCAACTTCTAAAGAAACTAGTCCGAGCACTAAGCCTTCAAGTCTTGCTTTTTGGCCGGCGACAGCGTCTTTTTCAACGACATCAACCTTATAGTCTTTCCTTTCTTGTAAGAGTCTTTCTCGAAGGGCCTCTCCTCTTTCGGAGAAACAATTCAGATCTAAGTCTTTATCTATTTCAATTTTTGATCGGTCGATTTTTGAGGCCCGAGCTTCATATTTAGGGTGCGCCGAGATCACTTCAGAGGCTATAGATCTTGAAGCGTGTTTGGCTTCCATTTGCATAGGTGACATGGTCAAAATTGAGAATAATGGCAATAAGGCCAAAAAATTTGAGTGTGAACGTGACATAAAACCCCCAATAAAAGTAACTAATTTTCCTTTTACACTCCAAGATTTATGCCAAGTGGCACAAATTCGTAAATTGCCGCCTAAACACCCTCAGAATCCTTTCATTTCGGGGGGTTATTTTCTTGCTTCTGGCCTGTTGGATTAATAAACTTAGGGTAGGGAATTCGGCTAATTATTTCACAGTCGACCTATTACTGACTAAACTTTAGACACTAGAGAGATTATGCGCAAAAGGCGAAGTGCCTCAAGGCAACCAAAAAAGATCAATTTTAACGTCGATCCAACTCACTTTCTGAACCGGGATATTTCCTGGCTTCAGTTCAATCGCCGTGTTCTCCATGAAGCTTCAGATAAACGTAATCCTCTGCTTGAAAGGTTGCGCTTCCTAATCATCTTTTCATCCAATTTAGATGAGTTTGTGATGAAGCGAATTGGCTACCTAAAGAATCAGATCATTTCGGGTTTCACTCATCGCTCAGTTGACGGGCAAACTCCCCAGGAGCAATTGATCGGAATCAGAAAGCATATTAATGTGGATCTAGAGAGTCAGCGTGCGATTTATATTGGGCTGGTTGCTGAGCTACAACGCCAGGATATCTTTATTTATGATTTTGAGGAATTGGCCCTCGATGATCAGGAGTTCCTGAAAAGTTATTTCAAAAGAAAAATTTTTCCCGTCCTGACTCCGTTGTCTGTTGATCCCGGGCACCCTTTCCCTTTTATTTCCAACTTGTCGTACTCTCTGGGGATGATCTTAAAAAATCCCATGACTGACTCCATCCTTTTTTCTCGTGTGAAAATACCGGAAGTTATTCCTGGTCTGATCCAACTCCCTCGTCAAGAAGGTGAGAAGAAATACCGTTTTGTAACAACCGTGACTTTAGTTCGCTCTAATTTACATATGCTTTATCCTGGGATGGATATTCAGCAAACTGTACCCTTTAGGGTTTCTCGAAATGCCAATTTTGATCAGCGAGAAGATGAGGCACAGGATCTTTTGATTTTGGTTGAAGAAGGAATTAAAGAAAGAAGACTTGCTGAATGCGTGCGCCTGGAAATTCATAAATCTACGGATCCGAATATTACTAGTTTTCTCAAAGAGTCCCTCGAGATCTTGGAAGAGGATATTTATGAAATGGATTTCCCTATCGATTTCATGATTCTGAAAAGTATTGTGGACCTAGACTTACCTCATCTTAAGTTCAGGCCATGGTCTCCGATTATCCCTAAAGCTTTTGCAGAAAATCCCAATATTTTTTCCCTTATCAGACAAGGGGATGTTCTTTTGCATCACCCTTATGAAAGTTTTGTGGGGACAGTTGAGAAGTTTTTATCGGCCGCAGCGGATGATCCCCACGTACTGACGATTAAGATGACCCTCTACCGTACGGGGGATAATTCTCCGTTCATCCGTAACTTGATCAAAGCCGCTGAAAAAGGCAAACAAGTTGTGGCACTAGTAGAGCTCCAGGCCCGATTTGATGAGCAAAGAAATATTGTATGGGCGCAGAAACTTGAAGATGCGGGTGTCCATGTTGTTTATGGGATTCTAGGCCTAAAAACTCATACCAAAACAACTCTTGTCATTCGTCAGGAGAGTGATGGTGAAATTATGAGTTACGCTCACATCGGAACTGGTAACTATCATTCACAAACGTCATCTCTCTATACGGATTTAGGTTTACTCACTTGTAACCAGAGGGTGTGCAGCGAAGTGATTGAAGTTTTTAATTACCTCACAGGAAGTTCCCTTAAAACTGATTACCATGAATTATTGATCGCGCCGATTAACATGAAATCAACTTTCATGAATAAAATCCGAGAGGAAATAAAAAATAAACAGGCCGGTAAACCCGCTCGCATTATAGCGAAGATGAATTCCATGGAAGATGAAATCATCACAGAAGCTCTGTATGAGGCGAGTGTCGCCGGGGTTGAAATTATTTTAATCGTCCGAGGATTTTGCTGTCTTAGACCTGGAATTAAAGGGCTGTCTGATAATATCAAAGTCATCTCAATTATTGGAAGGTTCCTAGAGCACTCCCGCGTATTTTATTTTGCTAATGGTAGTGATACACCTTCAGAAGGGGATTATTACATCGGTTCTGCGGACTGGATGCACCGAAACCTGCATAACCGAGTCGAGTTGATCACACCGATTTATGACCCAAAACTCAAAGACAAACTTTGGGAGTTTATCGATATTATGCTGCAGGATAATCGCCTGGCATGGCTACTTAACGAGGATGGGTCTTATACTCAGGTTGTTCCTGAAGAAGGCACAGAAGAAAAAAGCACTCATGCCATTTTAATGAATAAAACGATCCAGCGTGAAAAGGCCCACTCATGAAATTAGTTTTTATCCGCCATGGACTTGCTGAAGGGCATTTTTCTCAGAATCAATATGCCGATTTTGAAAGAGTGCTAACTGCCGATGGGATTAGTCGCCTGAACAAAACATTTAAACTTTTTAAGAAGGCCGAACCTAAAATTGACGTGATCTTTTCTTCACCTCTTTCACGGGCGATTCAGTCAGCCGAAATTTTCTGGACCTATTACCAGGATTCAGACCTTGAAGTGATGGGGGATCTGGACATTCTGGATGACCCGACTCACTTGGTTGAATACATTTCCTTCCTCCCTTCAGACGGCTGTTACGCCTTTGTTGGGCATGATCCGCATTTAACTCGGGTTATTGCGAGTTTATTATCCCTTCACCCCGAGCATGATTTTATGAAGATTAAAAAGGGTGGCATTTGTGTTTTAGAGGGGAAGATGTGGGAAGGATTTACGATGGAATTGTTGTTTAGCCCGAAGTTTTTAAAAGCTGTTACAGACTAATCTTTTAAAATAAATTTTTTTGGGCGCTCATCTAACATTGAAAGCATGATGCCTTCTTTGAGACCAACCTTGGGTAAATTAATTTTTTCAAGCTTAAGCTCTTCCATCAGGATTTTGGCCAGCATGATTGCTGGTAAAATAACGTCGGCCCTGTTTTGATCCAGCTCAAGCCTTCTGATTCGGTCTACAAAGGACATACTGAAAATAGCTTCCTCCATATGGGCAATCTCTTTAAAAAGTGCCATTTGAGAAGTTGCCTGGCCCAAAATCTTTTTTCTTATTTTTCCAATTCGTCTTAGATTGCCACCAGTCCCAACAAAGAGATCTGGTTTTTTCTTGCCCAGATGCTTTTCTATAAACAGCAGCATCTTCTGAACTTGTATTCTTATTTTACGTTCAAGGTCTTCTTGGGTTTTGTAGCGAAGAAGTCTCACTGTGCCCACGTTAAAACTGTGGATTCCTATAATTTTATCGTCTTTAACCACTATCAGTTCAGTGCTCCCGCCGCCGATATCCATGAGGAGAGCAGTTTTTTTCTTCATAGGAAGCTGGCCTCGAACAGCTTCAAAAATCATCCTCGCTTCCTGGAGCCCAGAAATCGTCTCGATTTGTATCCCTGTGGATTGCAAAATCCTCTCTGCCAGTAGCGGTCCGTTCGTTGAATCTCTCATCGCTGAAGTTGCCATGGCAGACGCTACAGTTACGTTGTATTCAGAGAAGAGATGCAAAAGTTTGATAAAGGCTTCTTCGGTCAGGTCCATCTTTTCATCTGAAATTTTTCCAGAAGCGAAAACGTCTTCTCCCAGTCTCAGTGGAACTCGCACATTCTTAACTACTTCCAGACCATCGGGGATTTTGATCGCGATACTTGCACGCAAGGCATTTGAGCCAAGATCAATGGCGGCGATGGCTTCGCGTTGTTGGGCTTTTATGAGGAAACTAGGCACTAAATACAGCTTTTGAATAAGGCCCGCTTGCGCGGGCCATGAATAAATTATGCGTTAAGTTTTTTCTGAAGATTCTGATTAATCGCTTCAAGGAAGAGTTCTGTTGTTAAATACTTATCATCTGTCACTTTGTCGCCATAGATACATGCAGCAAGATCTTTCGTCATTTTTCCATCTTCCACTGTCTGAATACAAACAGCTTCTAAAGTCTCACAGAAAGAGATGAGCTCTTTGTTGCCATCAAGCTTACCACGGTGAAGAAGACCACGAGTCCAGGCAAAAATTGATGCCATTGGGTTCGTAGAAGTTGGCTTACCTTGCTGGTGCATACGGTAGTGACGAGTCACTGTACCATGAGCAGCTTCTGCTTCAACCGTTTTTCCATCTGGAGTCATAAGTACTGAAGTCATAAGTCCTAATGAACCAAAGCCTTGAGCAACCGTATCTGATTGAACATCACCATCATAGTTTTTACAGGCCCAAACGTATCCACCAGACCATTTCATACAAGCAGCAACCATATCATCGATCAGACGGTGTTCGTACACGATGCCCTTGGCCTCAAACTTTTTCTTATAATCTTTTTCGTAGATTTCATTGAAGATATCTTTGAAGCGACCATCGTATTTTTTTAGGATCGTATTTTTCGTAGAGAGGTAAAGTGGCCAGCCCTTTACGAGTGCCATGTTAAAACATGACTCAGCAAATCCACGGATTGACTCGTCAGTGTTGAACATACACATGGCAACGCCGTCGCCTTTATAGTTATGCACTTCCCATTCCTGAGTTTTTCCTGCTTCGTCAGTAAAACTCATTTTAAGAGTCCCTTTACCTTTGATGACAGCATCAGTGGCACGGTATTGGTCACCATAAGCATGACGACCGATCACGATAGGCTTAGTCCAACCAGGAACAAGACGAGGGATATTTTTAATAATGATAGGTTCACGGAATACTGTTCCATCCAAGATGTTACGAATGGTGCCGTTAGGAGATTTCCACATTTGTTTAAGTTTGAATTCCTCTACGCGTTTTTCATCAGGAGTGATGGTGGCGCACTTAATCCCAACGTTATATTTTTTAATGGCTTCAGCTGCTTCAATCGTTACTTTGTCATCCGTGAGATCACGATTTTCCATTCCTAAGTCGTAATACTTAATATCGATATCAAGATAAGGAGTGATGAGTTTTTGTTTGATGAAAGTCCAGATAATGCGGGTCATTTCGTCGCCGTCGAGTTCTACGACAGGATTTGCGACTTTTATTTTGGCCATTTTTGTCTCCAGGAATCAGTTAAAGATAGGTGTTACTATTGTGGGGAATGTTCAGTGGTTTGTCGATATTGATGCGTTGCGGTTTTTAGACTATTTCGACCGAGGGGCGTCTTTAAGAACTTCCAGGCGCACATCCAAACCTCGGGCCATTAGGTCTTGATATTGTTTTAGGACGGTTGCGGGTGAGGTCTCCAATGAGATCAATTTTAATCGGGCATTATAGTAGTACTCTTCCATTCCTTCCGCCTTGAATTGTGCTCTTAGCTCAGCATCAGCGCCTTTAACGTGAAGAATATGAGAAACCGGGAAGAGTCGTTGATTAACTGTATCAATGGCCACTGGCGAAGCTTTGAAGTTATTCGAGGCAGATTGAAAGAACACGAGGCGACCATTTTCTGAAATCTTTTTTCCCATTTTTGATTTGTACTGATCTTTTTGAAGAGACAGGACTCCATCTACGACACGAAATGATTTCCCTATTTTGATGGGATTTTCACCAAGCGCAACACTGATACTTCTTTTGACTCGTTTCTTTTGAACCAAGCTAGCGGGTGAGCGAAAAGGTCTGGCCGGAGGAACTGGGGGATACTTGCGAGTCACAAAATGGGTAAGGGCCTTCGATTTCGGTTTATTTGGTGCTTTTGAGATTGGATCAGAGTCTACCATCCATGCCTGGTAACTAACAAAAAACAAAACACCGACTCCAATTAACTTCCACCAGTGCTTCATCAGTAGTCAGCAGCCCAAGGCGCCGAAACAATACCGGAGGTGTTCTCCATATTATCAACTGCCCTGATGTTTAAATAATAAGTGGTGCCGTCAGTAAGTGTGAGGCCACTTAATTGAGCGTTGGTATTGTTAAGCGCGATACTAGTCCAATCTGCTACGTCAGTTAGCTCTGGGGCAGTACCAACGGAGACCTCATATCTTTCAACATCGATAGCTGTGGCATAGGTGAAGGCGATTGTCGGGGTTTCACTTGATGAAGGGAAGGATCCCGCTATGACAATAGCCGTGGGCTCATCAGGATTACTTCCATCACCGGTAATTCGGTGACCATTAACGCGAACTTTCCAATTGTCTATTGTACCCAAGTCACCTTGGGCGGTACCGTCTAAAACAGTAAGCTTCCAGTTCCCTAAAGATTCTTCACCATAAAAAGCATTCGTGAGAAGTTTTTTACCGGCCGGGAATGAAGTCGAAGTCACCATACTATTGAAGTGCAGGAGTCGACTTTCAGTTCCGCTAGGGGAAGTTAAAATAATCCCAATATCTGAAGGTTCTGAGTGAGTGATACTTATTTCAACTTCAACTGATTCAACGAAGAAATTGTGATTCACTGCTAAAGTTGAACCAGGCATGCCATAGGTTCCGTTGTTGTCACCTTCAGGTATCGCGACACTGATAGCTCCTGAATCGTAGTACCATTCATCTGTTTGTGGATCCGAAGTTTTTTCGTATGGCCCAAGTGGAAAGGTATATGTATTGGCCATGAGGACTGCATTCAGAGCATTCACTCTTCCAAAACCATACCAGTTTGAAAAATCGATTCCGGCAGCGTTTTCAATCCACTTATAGTCATAGACATAAGTGACTGCATCCAGGGTAAGTGGATGAGTAATGGGAAGGATTGAATAATCAACTTCATCTGAAGTCAGTGCCAAAATATGTTTTACATCTCTCCATGTCAGATCAGGTTCTGCTTGAAGCATCAGAGCAATCACCCCAGTCAGAACAGGAGCAGCTGAAGAAGTTCCATTCATCAAACTTGTATAGGAGCAATTGGCATTGAGAGAATTTCTTCCGCCGTTAAAGGCGTTAAGCACGTAGGTCAATTGACTGTAGCCGTGACTGCAACCGGAAATATCAGCAGTTACCATGGCAGGTGAGCTGGTTCCATATTCTCCACCTGGAGCGCTGACCCAGATACCACTTCCTGGAGTTGAGTAAGATGATTTTGTTCCAGCGGCGTTGATGGCGCCTACAATAATTTTTCCAGGCAGAGTTAAGTCGTCTGCGACGTTGGTATTCCCTGCACAGTTATCATCAGCATCGATATAACTATTTCCAGCTGACTGGACATAGATGGCACCTTTGCCACTTCGTAAATCAGTAATCCCAAGTTCGAATGCTTCCACTGACAAGGGATCCATATCTGAGTAAGCACACTGTCCATAACCATAAGAGTAATTGAAAATATCAAAATCACCATCGGCCTGATCGACATCACGAGCGAGGAGAGAGGCAGCAGAATAATTCGCCATATAATCGCCGATATAGCGGAAAGCTGCGTATTTGGCATCCGGAGCGACACCTCGAGATCCTATCCCGTTCAATGCTTCTGCAGCAATAAGACCTGCTACAGCTGTTCCGTGGGCATCATCTCCCACAAAGTCAGGAAGGGAAGTTCTCCAGAGATTTGAATTACTCATTCCGTAGTTTCTATGTTCACCAACGAGTTGAGTACCTGTTAAATCTTCATGATCAATATCTGTGCCTGTATCCGAGATGGCGATACGAACGCCAGTTCCGGTAAAGCCTGCATCGATGGCTTCGGCCAGAGAAATATCTTCCCCTGAGGTTCCTGCGCCAGTGCTGAATGAATATTGACCCGTATTATCTAAGTGCCAGGCATATGTAGCGAGTGGATCTGGTGCACCTGGAACTTCGGGTGAGCCGGTAGTTTCTCCACCAGTATCAGTAGCAGAGTTCCCAGACGAAACTTTTCCCTCTTCTTTAACACAAGAAGAAGCAGCGAGAAGTAGACTTAAAACTATTATGATAGAGTAGTTCATACTCTGGACATATCGACACTTCTAAAAACTAAATTAGATTTAGATTAAAGTTTTTGCTGGACTGAATTGGTCGGGCTCTGGCTACTTTTTAGCTTGGGGCCTTACCACGTAGACATCGCAGGGGGAGTACTTAACCATTTTATCTGTAAAGGAGCTGTGAAAAAGGCCTTCAAAGCCATGCTTACCTCTAGTCGAGACGACCAGAAGGTCAACATTGGTTTTTTTCAAAACTCCAATCATTTCTTCTTCAGGGCTGAAGTCGCGGGTTAAATGGAAGAAGACCTCGCCACGATATTTGTCGGGAATAATTTTCTGGGCTTCGTCTCTTAAATATTTCTCAAGCGTGGGTGCCATTTCTTGGTAGGTATTTTCATCAGGCATTTCCACCAAGCCGAACTCTAGCGGAGTGATATTCTTTTTCACGACATGAACCAAATGAACTTCTCGAACATGAGACCAGTCAAAGCGACCTCCCCACGAATAGAGGGGTTGGAGCAGACTCTCTTCCAAGGGCACAGCGATCGCAATCCTTTGTTGTGGCATAATCCACCTCCGGTGAAAAAATTCTCTCACTGTTGATGGAGCAAATCTAGCTTCCGATTTTCTCGGTTAAGTTGGGGCAAATCACCACGAGGGATCTATCAATGCACAACGTTCTGCACGTCATTTTGATGGCTTTATCCAGCGGCCCATTGGCCCTCGCCTTGCTTAAGGTATAGCGCCCTAAGGAACAAGGAGTTGCTTATGCCAATAGTAATGAACCCACGCCGCATGCATCATCACGGAAATGTCGATCGAACTGCTGCGCAAAAAGTGTGTATGGGACTTGGTGTCGCATTTATTCTTTTTGGTTTAATTGGAACTCTTATGCCGGGCCTTCTGGGTATGCACTTGAGTATGTTGCACAATTTTGTGCACATTACCTCGGGTGTAGTGGCCATGTTGTTTGGATTCTCAAGCGCTAAGGGATCCTTTTTATACTCTCTGTGGGGCGGAACCGTTTATGCCTTCCTTGGCATTGCAGGTTTTATCCTAGGAGCACCAGGCTACCCTGAAGTGGGGAATATGGAGGCTGATCAAAATCTATTCCGATTTATTCCGGGTTTTTTAGAATTTGGCACCACGGACCACGCAGTTCATCTATTCGTGGGTATTTTTTTGCTTCTGACCGCTGACACATTTAGAAAAGAGCGGGCCATAAAAAAAGAGTTGAAATAAATGGGAACATCGAGTGTTCAAAACCAGCAGCACATGCAGCTATCACATCTACTGCAAAGGTTTTTGCTGGTGAGAAAGAAAACGGAGGATTTATGTTCACCGTTAGCGGTAGAGGATTTTTCGTTGTCCGGAACCGAGGATACATCCCCTGCTAAATGGCATTTGGCGCACACAAGTTGGTTTTTTGAAAATTTTGCTTTGAGAAATTACCAACATGCATTTGAAGGATTTCGTCCGGAGTTTAATTTTTTATTTAACTCTTATTATAAACAAATCGGAACTTATCTCCCTAAAAACAAACGGGGAATATTAAGTCGCCCGTCGACTGATGAAATTCTTCTTTATCGACATCATGTGACGAACGAGATTCTAAACTTGGGGCATAAGATCGATCCTGAGGAAGAAGGAAATCTCATTAGGGTTTTGGAAATTGGAATCAATCATGAGCAGCAACATCAAGAGCTGCTTCTAATGGATATAAAAAGAAGTTTTTATGAAAATCCTTTGCGCCCTCACTATCATTCAGAGGTTTATTCGCGAAGTGAGGTTGAGCCCAGTGAATGGAGAACGTTTCACTCGGGCCTGGTCAAAATAGGTGTTCCCCTGGAATTTCAGGAGTTTTCATATGATAACGAAAAAGATCAGCACCAGGTGTGGATCGAAGATTTTGCGTTGGCATCACATCTTGTAACGAACGATGAGTATATGTGCTTTATGGATGATGGCGGTTATGAAAACCCAAAATATTGGCTTTCTGATGGATGGGAGTTCAAAGAAAAAGAAAAATGGGAACATCCGCTCTATTGGGAAAAAAATGGATCAAGATGGTGGACGATGAGCCTCTCAGGAATGGTGCCACTGGAATTATCTTCACCAGTTGTTCATGTCAGTTTTTATGAGGCGATGGCATTTGCAAAATGGAAGGGGTGCAGGCTGCCGACGGAGGCTGAGTGGGAGACCGCGGCCAGACTGGAGAGAATAGATGGTGACTTTCTCGAGAATAGCAGTCTGGAGCCAGTTGCAATACCTGATCGATATGAGGTCTTCTCTCAAATCCATGGCAGTGTTTGGGAATGGACACAAAGTTCCTTTCATCCCTACCCGAGATTTGAGCCAATCCATTTTGGTATGTCTGAATATAATGAGAAGTTTATGTGTAACCAATTTGTGATGAGAGGGGGAAGTTGCCTGACGCCAAAGGCACACTACCGCCTTACTTACCGTAATTTTTATTACCCTCACCAGAGATGGATGTACGCGGGAATAAGACTCGCCAAGGATATACTATGATTGAAAATGTGGAGCATGTGGCTGGAACATCCGTATTGAGGGAAGTTCTGGCCGGATTATCAAAATGCCAAAAAAGTCTGCCGACCAAGCTGCTCTATGATAAGCGTGGATCAGAAATTTTTGAAAAAATTTGTCTACTCAAAGAATATTATCCTACTCGAGCAGAAACAGAGATTTTAAAAACTCACTCGAATGAAATATCAAGTCTTATTGGAAAGGAAGTCATTATTATTGAACCGGGCAGTGGTGCCGGTGATAAAATTCGCTACTTACTTCCTCACCTTGTTGATCCGGCCGGGTACGTGCCTATAGAAATTTCAAGGGACATACTGCTTCGGATGACGGAAGAGCTGCATGAAGAATTTCCAACTCTTGATGTGATGCCTCTATGTGCAGATTTTAATCAAGAAATTAATTTGCCCCACCAACTGGATACCAAAAATTATAAAAAAGTGGTTTTTTTTCCCGGTTCAACTATTGGCAACTTTGGCCAGCAAGATGCCGTTAATTTTTTGAAGAAAATTGGACGAATAATAGGTAGTGGTGGTGGATTGGTCATAGGAGTGGATCTTAAAAAAAATCCTGAACTCTTGAAGAATGCCTATGACGACCCTCACGGAGTGACTGCTGACTTTAACATGAATCTGTTAGAAAGGCTTAACCGAGAGATATCGGCCAATTTTAACTTGGATAATTTTAAGCATGAGGCATTTTATAACGAAGACCTAGGAAGAGTTGAAATGCACCTGGTGAGTAAAATCTCTCAGCTAATTAGAGTCAATGAAACGATTTTTCGTTTTAAAGAGGGTGAGTCTATTCATACAGAAAGTTCCTATAAATATAATGTGGATGAGTTCGCAGAACTTTGCGCCAAAGCAAAGTTTAGTCTCAAATCAACATGGAAAGATAGCCAGAATCTTTTTTGCGTTTTTTATTTTGAATGGGAATAATTCCCCAACACAGAAAGGATTAATCATGAAAAAAGTAATTTTACTCTTGTTGCCTCTCTATGCCTATGGGATGGATTGTCGGATTGATGGATCTTCAGAGACTAGCGGCCGGATGAACTGCTATATCCATTCGAATATGCAGGTCGAGTTGCTGGACCTTGAGTGCCGAGAGGGGCGATTTCAAATAATTTGGGCAAATAAAGTCTTTGAAGTCGATCAGGCCTACCAGGACAATCATGAGTCAGGAATGCACTCGCTGGTTTTTCAAGCCCAAGACGCTTCACTCAAGACTACAGAGTACAAATTGTATCACAAAGCAGAATTTGAAATTGACAACGTTGTATCTGATGGACTCTGTTTCAAAAAATAAATACCAGGAGAGGGAGAAATGTGGAGCCTATTTTTGGAAGGTCTGCTTTTGCAAGCGAGTCTTATTTTCGCCTTAGGAAGTCAAAATATATTTGTTCTCGAATCCGGGCTGAAACAACAAAATCCACTTGCTGTTTCGTTTGTGTGTTTCTTATGTGATCTGTTTTTGATCTCTCTCGGTGTTGCGGGGGCAGGGGCAGTTTTTTCAGCTTATTCCCAAGTGAAAATAGCGATTGGAATTGTCAGTGTTATCTTCCTAGTGATCTATGGTGTCTCAAAAATATGCCTTAATAATGAAACCTTTTACTGCCAAAAAAATACTTTAATTGAGTATGGAATTAAAAGGAGCGTGTTATTAGCGATAACCTTCAGTATCTTCAACCCCCATGCGTATCTGGATGCATTTGTTTTAATCGGAGGTTATTCAACCAAGTATAGTGTTTTATTTGATCGACTTACGTTGGGATTGGGGGCAGCTTGCTTCTCTCTGCTTTGGTTTCTTTTTCTGTCCAGTGCATCCACATTAATGAAGCCAATTTTTTCCAATGCCAAGAGCCTTAAAATTATTTCGGCCTGCTCAGGGTTGATTTTGTTGTTTTTGTCATACAGACTTGGATCAGATGTTATTAAGTGGATTGATGAGGGGCCTCATAGCCAGATCCTGGTCAAAGCAGTTTCCTATCCTTTGCACTCGGCCCTAACTTACTCAACCATCATCTATTAAATTAACCGGACCCAAACATATTTGTAGTGAAACGTGGCGGTTTTTTAATCATCCCGATCTCTTTAAGATATTGAGAAACCTTCTCAATATCAAAAAGGAGAATTTATGGTTACTGCAATATTTAAAAAAGACAGTTCTGACCCTGAAAATCTGGAGACAGAATATCAATCGATGCATCCACTTATAAGTTGGAGATCAGTGGTTGCAGGTCTGTTGATATCTTTCTTCTTTATGATCGGATTATTAGGACTTGGGATGGTGCTTGGTGGAATTGGCATGAGTGACGGCACTACTGCCAAATCAGCGGGCATCTTTACGGGTGTTTGGTTTCTTGTCTCTGCCTTGATCTCCCTTTTTGTGGGCAGTTATTTTGCCGCGAGAATTTCTAAGTTTCAGCTCGGCAGGGTCGGTTCAGCACAGGGACTAGTCATTGCCGCTTTATTCTCTGGTGTTTTTCTTTATGAAACGATTTACACCATTGGTGGTTTAAGTAAATTAACAGGTTCGGTTGTCGGCAAAACAGTTGATGCCGTTGGCACAGGCGTGGCCACAATAGGTAATAGTGCAGTCATGAATGATTTAGTGAACGAGGCAATGGGCGACTTAACACTCAAAGATAATCCTCAAACTGTAGCTACTGGTATTGTGGGTAGATTACTAAGAGGGGATGGAGTGGGAGCGAAAAACTATCTCGCTGGTGAAGCAGGGATTTCAGTGGAAGAGGCTGACCAGAGAATCGCCGGAGCAAAAGTTAAACTAGATGAGGCCCTGGTTAAAACCCGTGTTGGAGCAGCAGCAGCGCTGAAATCCGCCGGGTGGGCATTGTTCTCATTAGTCTTTCTAGGATCGATATTTGCAGTCTTAGGAGGGCTTCTTGGTTCGGTGACAAATTACAGAAAGCCACTGGCAACTAGGGAGTTCTTTTCCCGGGAACAACATGCATAGAATGTGCTCTTGGGTTGGGGACTTAGGTCCTCAACCTTTTTTACAGTAAATTTAGGTTTTCCATTTTAATCGTTTTGGCACCAAAGCGGTCTGAAAATTGAATCGCAAGTTCCTTGATGTTCTGATCAGCACCATAGACCTCTATGTACATATCAAAAATTTTTCGTTTGGCCCTCAATTCAATTTTTCCGTCATTATATTTCCATTTACCAGTTCCCGAACCTAAATTTGGTAAATTATAGAAAAAACGATTTTCCTGGTAGAGTGCTATTTCGATTGGATAATCGTTATTAATGAATGCCTTATCAACAGTTAGATTTGGACTAGTGGGAATCTTTTTGGCATTTATAAACTTCTCAAATTCTTGCGGCGCTTGAGCCGAGTAGAGGTCAGCACTAGCACTCCTACCCGTACATGCAGATATTGCGAGCAAAACGATTACGAGTACAATGCATCTCATTACGATTACCAAGGTTTAGTTTATTAAATGATAATAGGCTTATAAGGGCTTGGTCATCATAAATTAGTCAGATATTTAAGAAAAAATGCCCCCCTACATTATCCTTAACGTCCCATAACCTTTTAATTATGCAGCTTGTTCAAGTGGCAGGGGTTTTGCTTCGCTTTATAGAAATGATTTGAAGCAAGGAGGCACCATGTTTTATATCACGCAAGATTCGTCAGATATTTTGGGAACTAAGATCAGGGACTGGTCCGAAATGGATCCAGATGTCTCTTCCCTTGAAGACTCATCATGGGAGATTTTGAACGTAAACAACGCCCATGAGGGAATTAAACAACATTGGTTCAAGCAAAATTATATTGATCTCATCAGGCAACAAGGCCATCAGCAAAATAGCCAAGTCCTATGTTCTTAAGGATATATTTTAGGGATCTTATTGTGCTTTATTGTAAAAATAGTCTGAAGTCTCGTTACGCGTAAAGGAGAAGGATATGCCTACAACACTTACACGCAGAACCGACCACTACGAACGGAATCTTCCAAATAAGAAAAATTACTCACAGACCTTGTCTATATCGCTGGGGTCCTTTCTCATGGTCTTGGGTTTATCAGGCATTCTTAATCCCGAATTCATGGGACTGCATTTAAGTGCGATGCATAGTTTGGTTTTGACATCGACTGGTATTTTGTCCATTTGGGTCGGTACTACGGGCGATAAAATGAGACTTTATTATACGAGTATCGGTTTTTGCCTTTTTTTTGGACTCCATACTTTGGTAGGTTTTTTAATGGGAGAGCCCGGAACACCAACTGTAGGTTATGATGCTCCTGATGAATTACTGGTTCGAATTGCACCAGGTTTTTTGGAATTAGGAACAGTAGATCATGTCCTACATTTTCTGTTGGCCGTGTTTTACTTTACTGGAGCTTTATCTTTGAATAAGCATTCAAGAGAAGTGAAAAATAGGAGACGTATTAGTGGGAAATAAGAACTACCTATTTTTCCTTTCAGTTCTGCTCGTGGGCTCATGCGGAGACAGTACTCCGTTTAATGAAGACTATTGGAGTTCTTCCGGACCTAGTGAAGAGAAGGCGGAGGAAGTCATTAGAGAAATCTCCTTTACAGCGGTGATCACAACATTTTCAGAAGACGTTGCTAATATAAGTGGAAGTGTCGAAATGAATATTAATGAGACCGATGTTATAACGGTAACCAATTTATCTGATCTTCCTCAAAGTTTGATGGTTGGCCAAAGAAGTATTAGCAATCAGACCTGCAGTGAAATAGCAGCACTCTATCCACTGGCCCCCATTACTAATAACACTCTTGAATTTAAAAATTATAATTATGAAGATAGGGGGTCTCGGGAGGCCCTCCTCGCTGATCTTAACCAGGCGAATTCTTCTAACGGTGATTCAGTCAATTTAGAGGGGAAAAGTTATGTCATTATGGCGTATGTTGAAAATATCAACTCGCCAGCTCCGCGAACCACAGCTTTGTATCCTGTGGCCTGCGGAACTCTTGAAGTTAAAAGTGAATAATCTGCTTAAATCCCGTTATCATCGCCACCGACGAATCCTCCAATAAATCCACCGACAAATCCGCCAGTAGTTGTGCCGCCAGTAGTTGTGCCGCCAGTAGTTGTGCCGCCAGTAGTTGTGCCGCCAGTAGTTGTGCCACCGGTAGTTGTGCCGCCAGTAGTTGTGCCGCCAGTGGTTGTGCCGCCAGTGGTTGTGGCGCCAGTGGTTGTGCCGCCAGTGGTTGTGCCGCCGGTAGTTGTTCCGCCGCCAGTAGTTGAGCCACTACCAGAGCCGGTATCGTCACCCACTTCGCCTTCTTCATTTTCATTTGTGCCACCACCAGTTTCTCCGCCAGTTTCCCCCTCTGTTTCACCTTCTCCGGCCGGGGCCGGTTGATCTTGCCCCTCAATAACTTCTGCTACAGGGCCTGGGATTTCACCGCTGTCAGGTTCAGCTGGGCTTCCTTCAACCTTGGCGATAATTCCGCAGGTAATCGGCAGAGTTTGAAATGGTTTACGTTTGCCAATCCCTGCAACTGTTTCAGGTAAAATGGTCTCTTGCATGACCCCTTGAACGAGGATCACTCTTCCTAGAAATGAGAACTTCTCATCTGGTCCAAGTTTAGTGATATGGTCTTCAGTATCTAAATCCACTGTTCGTAAATCATCAAATAATCTTCGGAAAGAGGAGACTCGCTCGTAGTGGTAGTACCCAGATAAATCCGAAATCGGGAAGAAATTTCTTCCAGACATCTGTGAATTCATGTTGGCATCCAAAGGGATGATCATTTTCCCCACAACACTCATCGCTTCAGTGATATCGATGTATCCATCTGCATTTGTATCGTCGCTTAAATCAGGACATCTTCTGCCAAGGTAAATCCCTTGCTGGTGCCAAGTCCTCGGTCCTCCAGCAAAAAGTCTTACAAAGGTCAGAAGTCTATCCTCTTTCCGGAAAAGAGTGAGAGACCCAGGGATCGTGCCATTTACGTGAGGGTTTAGTGTCATGAATTTTGCCATGTAAAGCCCGTCTATGGTCGCGCCATCGAGTGAGCCTTCTTCATCAGTATCTTGGTTTTGGTCATCGTTGAGTATACCTGCGCCGGTATCAGAATTCCCACAGCCACCCAAAAGGATCAGCGAAGTTAGAACGATAGAAAAAAGAAATATCAAGTTTTTCATTTTTATTTTCTCACTTGGTTTTAAATTGTTTCATCGAATGCTTCAAGATACGCCTGCTTTACTTCCTTCATGATGAATTTATCTTTAGTGTAATTCCATGCCTCATTCATCTGAAGATCTGCGGGCTGATAGGTATACATATTTGTTCTCTGAATAAAACATTCTCCAGAGTAGGGATAGTCAGCATAATCTGAAAACTTGGT
>JAIFLR010000038.1 GCA_020048985.1 Halobacteriovorax sp.
AAGCTGCTCACAAAAACAAGATTGATGTCAAAAAAGTCCAGATGCGCGAGAGGGATTTAGAGCAGAAGCTTGAACTTCTTAAATCCGACTCAGAAAGCCAAATTCGCCATAGGGATCTGAAAATCCTTGAATTAAAGCGTAAGTTGGATGCCATGGAGTTTGATGTTGAGTCCATTTCAGTGCAAGAAAAGAGATCAGTTGAAAGTAGGTTTGAGTTAGAGGATAAACTTGATAAAGCGATAAAGACTCTTAGGAATGCAATCACGGTATTAGAGGATGAATCAGATAAGAGTGGAGTACTGGAAGCACTTAAGAAAAACATAGATATGTAATGATGAAATTAGAAGGTTACTTAGAAATATTGGCGATAGGATTAGATTCATTCTCGATTGAAGCCATTAAAAAAGCTTTGAAAGAAAATGGATTGAAGTATCGTATTAGCTTCTTGCATGACGTAAGCGAGCTTGAGACTTTTCACCGTAAGTCTATTGAAGCCGTTTTCTTTTTTTCTAACCGTCAAAGTCAAAAGACTATTCAGGAATTTCGCAAAATTAATCTCTCATTTCCTAGGGCCGCAATCACCTTGCTTTCCCCTCGGGCCGATCAGCAAGGGATAATTGCTGCATTCAGAGCAGGGCTTTTTGACTTCCTCACTCTTCCGATTGAGGCGAGTGAAATCAGAACCATTATTTACAGGCTTCAATTACACGAAGTTATTCAAAGTGGTATGTGGAATCCTGAACGTGCAGTCCTCCATCTTTTTTCAAAACCAGAAAATTTCTCTGCCATCGAAGAGATTTCTGCCAGCCTCAATCAGTATTTGAATCTTTTTTTTCAAATAGAGAAACATGTTCTCTATACTTCATCGAACGAAATGGTCTCTGAGGTCAATTCACTGTTTAAGCTAAATGACCGTCAAAAAAAACGAATCAAAAGATTCCTGGATGATAAGAATGGGTTAATCTTTGGTCTACGCTTTGTTAAAGACAAATTTCACTTTCTTGTTAAAAACGGCGATAATAAAATTTCCTATCTGGTGGCCCGGAATACTTCGGATTTTCAGATTCATGACATTTTAAGCGACTACTTATCGAATGTTTTAAAGACATCTCTTTCCATCCTTTCAGAATCAAAAAGAGTGGATCAAATCCGCTTGCTTTCACTTACTGATGAGGTGACTGGTCTATTCAACCAGAGAAAATTGGTGGAAGATCTCGAGATTCATATCGCCCGTTATCCTCAGGAAAAACAAGTCTTCAGCTTACTGTTTGTGGATATAGATTATTTTAAAAACGTTAATGATCAATTTGGGCACATAATTGGGAGCCAGATTTTGATTGATATGGCAGCGGTCCTAAAAGCGCAGCTTCGTTCTACGGATTTAGTTTACCGGTTTGGTGGAGATGAATTTATTGTCCTTCTTCCAAAATCCAATATTGAAGAATCCAAGAATATCGCCGTTCGCATTTCGGAAGCGGTTAAAGCAGCTGAATTTGACATTAATAAAGATCAGAAATATCGACTTTCACTTTCCATTGGGATTGCTGAATTTCCGACAGATGCAGATAGTGCTAAGTCCATCATCGAGTTTGCGGATAAGATGATGTACATGTCGAAAAAATCTGGCCGAGGCAAGGTCTTTCACATCACAGAAGTTGTAGCTTAAAATCTTCGCAAAAAAAAAGGCCCTCTTTCGAGGGCCTTTGAAAAACTATTTCTTTTTAGATGTCTTAGAAATTTTCTGAACAACTTTAATAACTTTCTTAGGTGCTGCTTTCTTAGCTGGAGCTTTCTTTGGAGCTGCTTTAGCAACTTTTGGAGCAGGCTTTTTACCAGAATTCTTTACCATTTTTTCAAATTTTGCCTGAAGAGCGTCGATTTCTTTTTTATGGCCTTCGTAGAATTTTTTAGCTTTCTTTTCTAGGATGCTTTTTTCTTTAGCAAATTTTGTTTTAAGAGCGCCTAGATCTTTATCAACGAGGCTGCTGAAATCTTTTTGAGCATCTTTAACCATAGTATTGAGGCTTTCTTTGAGTTCGTTAACGTTAACATCTGCAATGAATGTTTCTACGTTTTTTTTGATCTCGTTGATTTTCCCCATTACTTTTTCTTTCTGTGTTGTCTGTTCGCTCATAAATCCTCCTACTAATATTCAAGTTGGTAGTTGTAGCTTTTGCTTATCGGCACTCGATAACCAAAACCAAAACTTTTTGCCTTCACTTTTAAGATCGGGCAGAATTGAGCTCTCTTATACTCTGATTTTGAATAGAGCTCCAGTACTTTTATGATTTCCTTTTCCGGTAGACCTAATTCCATCAACTGAGGTTTGCCTAAACGGTAGCTCAAGATTCCCTCAAGGATGGTATCGAGCCTTGAATAAGGCGGGAGTGAATCCTGGTCTAGTTGGTTTGCTCGCAGCTCCGCTGAGGGGCCTCGATCAATAATCCCCTCAGGAATGGGAGAATTAAAATGCTTGTTCACGAAGTTTGCAAGGCCATAAACCTCTGTTTTATAAAGGTCTCCAAGAAGAGAGATGGCCCCAACAGAGTCACCATACTGGGTTGAATAACCAACTGCGAGCTCAGATTTATTCGAAGTATTGATCACCATAGCACCTGTTTGATTCGAGCGAGTATAGAGCAAAGCTCCTCTCAAACGGCTCTGAACATTCTCATCAGTCAGTCCGACGAATGGCTCGGCGAAGGTCTGGGTGAAGGTATTTTTTACAGTGGAATGCAAAAATTTAATGGGTAAGTAGGATAGTGGGATGTTCAAGCGGCGGCACATTTCCTCTGAAAGTTGAGTACTGAGGGATGCCGAATGGACACTTGGCATATAAATGG
This sequence comes from Halobacteriovorax sp., assembly GCA_020048985.1. Classification (GTDB taxonomy): domain Bacteria; phylum Bdellovibrionota; class Bacteriovoracia; order Bacteriovoracales; family Bacteriovoracaceae; genus Peredibacter. The sequence continues at coordinate 2,844 of JAIFLR010000038.1, forward strand.
CTTCTACACTTTGGCCTGGTTTTAGACACAGTTTAGTAATTGCCAGCACCAGGGCCGAATCCATTCCACCTGAAAGTGCCACAAGAAATTTCTTAAAACCACTTTTTCTGGCATATTCTTGAAGGCCAAATTGCAGTGCTTGAAGGACTTCAAGGCATTCTTCATCACTCCATGACTTAAGCACCGCTGGATTGAGTGAGGTATTAATTCGGGGTGAGAACAGACTTTCCCAGGTATTTTCCTGATGAAAGTTAGGTTTTTCGCTGTAGGGCCCCTTCAGCAGTGAAAGATCGACGCTTTCCATAGCTGCTTTAAAGCTAGGGAGCTCTTTTACAAGCTCACTACCGTTCATAACAAAACTTGTCCCATCAAAAAGAATCTCATCTTCCCCGCCAACTCGGTTCAGGTAGATGAAGGGACATTCAAACAGTAGGGAAATATTTCGTGCCCTCTCCAGGCGTTTTGATTTTTTAGCGGCTTCAAATGGTGAGGCACTTAAATTGATGATGGCCTTGAGATTAAGTTTTCTCTCCTGGGCCTCTTTCAGCATCAGTTCGCAGGGGTCGATTTCATGAACGCTTGAGGCCCACATGTCTTCGCAAATCTGAATTCCGTAAGTCTCGCCATTAAAATCATAAAAAGTGTTCGTTTTTCCCGCAGAAAAATACTTTTGCTCATCAAAGATGTCGTAGTTGGGAAGCAGACGTTTAGCGTATAGTCTTTTAAGACCGACCCCTGGAACAATTTCGTAAATGCCGTTTTGGATTTTTTTAGGAAGGCTCTCACCTTCAATTTCGTAAAAGAGTCCGCCCACAAGGGCGCGCCAACTTCCAGTTTGTTTTTTGGCCCACTCATCTAATTTATTTTGGAGTTCGATATATGAATCGATGAAGGAGCGCTGAAGAACAAGATCCTGAAGAGGATAGCCTGTGAGGTAGAGTTCTGGGAACAAATGCAGGCCATCACCACCCAAAACTTCAGTGATATGTTTATAGATAGCAGCGAAATCCGCCACAGTATGATGCGTCTGGTGAAGGTGTATCATCGTTTTCATAAGCCATGCCTCGATTGCTTGACACTCTGCCTAATAAAAGGGTAAGAGGAACCTCTTAACTATAGCCTAAAAATAATCGTCTTAAGAGAGTGAATATGAATAATTCCCCGAAAGCTCGAGTTCTTGTTATTGGTGCCGGACTAGCAGGTTCGGAAGCGGCCATGTACTTGGCCAAGAATGGTATTTCGGTAGTTCTGGTTGAGGGGAAAAGTCTCAAGTTAAATCCCGCTCAAAAAATTCCCACTTTTGCCGAACTTGTTTGTACTAATTCACTCAAGTCACTCGACCCGTATTCTGCTCATGGACTACTTAAATCAGAAATGAAGTCGATGGGTTCATATATTATTTCGTGCGCTGAGAAAAATGCTGTCCCGGCCGGTGATGCCTTAGCGGTGGATCGGGAGCTTTTTTCAGCTGATGTGACTGCCGGACTCAAATCTCATCCCAACATTCAGGTTGTGGAACTTGAAGCCCAGGATCCTCTTGAGCTTAAAAAACAATTTGAATGTGATTACGTTATAGTGGCGACTGGCCCATTAACTTCAAAAGCTCTGGAGTCATGGATACTCAAAGAGATTTCTGGTGATGATTTTTATTTCTACGATGCCATTGCTCCGGTGGTTGATGCCGACACTCTTGATCTGTCAAAAATGTATTTCAAGGATCGTCACAAACCCCAGACCGACGGGGGAGATTATCTCAACTCAGCAATGACCAGAGAGCAGTATTACGCTTTTGTTGAAGAGCTCTCTAAGGCCGAAAAAGTTCCGCCTAAAGAATTTGAAGACTGGAAATTTTTTGAGTCGTGCCTTCCGATTGACCTGATGGCCGAGCGTGGGAAAGATACGGCACGCTTTTCTTGTATGAAGCCGGTTGGTCTTATTCCAGATGCTGATATTGAAGGAAAGTGGCCTTATGCTGTGGTCCAGCTTCGAAAAGAAAATCTTCTTGGGTCTGCTTATAATCTAGTAGGCTTCCAAACCCGTCTGACTTACAAGGAACAAGTTCGTGTATTCCGATTGATTCCGGGATTAGAGGAAGCCAGTTTCATTCATTTAGGTTCTTGCCACCGTAATTCATTTTTAAATGCCAGGAAACTTTTGGATCATGATCTCAAAAGTAAGAAACATCCTGAACTTTACTTCGCCGGCCAAATAACCGGTGTCGAGGGTTACACCGAATCGGCTTCTATGGGGCTGTACGTCGCTTTCCAGCTTCTCCGCCGAATCAAAGGTGAGGAGTCCATCACTTTTCCGGTCCAAACGGCGATCGGCGCCTTGGTAAATTACATCATGACAATCGAGAAGCCCTGTCCCTCTAATATCAATTTTGGCCTTTTACCTTCCATGGATTTGAGCCGCGAGCAAAGACGCGAGGGCGGCAAGAAGCTCAGAAAAGAACTGGTCGCAAAACGAGCACAAGATGTTTTCCAAAGCTTCTATTCCACGTTAAGATAATGCATGGTTGGAACTTTTTTAGTCATACTTGCTTGCTTGTTCTGGGGAATGGATACTCTCATCCGTTATCCTTTAGTTGAAAGAGGCATCAATCCAGTTACCATCGTCTTCTACGAACACATCGTTCTAACCCTGATTTTCTCTCTTGGCCTAATCCCGGCGATCAAACGCATTGGCGAATTGAAACTGGCAGATGTCTTCAGTTTCATTGTTGTGGGCGGCATTGGATCAGCGGTTGCTACCGTTGCTTTCACGGAAGCCTTTCAGTATCTGAATCCCTCCTTGGTGATTCTGCTCCAGAAGTTTCAGCCAGTGGTGGCAATCATTCTCTCTGCGATCATCCTGAAAGAGGAGATCCAGAAACAATTTATAATCTGGGCCGGTATCTGTTTAGTTGGTGGCCTGCTTATAAGTTCTCCCGATATCGTTAGATTTTACGACCTCATGAGATCCAACTTTAATACAGTGACCTCAGATAATGCACTTCGAGGCTACGGACTGGTAGCTGTTTCAATTGTCGGGTGGGGTGCCACAACAGTTTTCGGAAAACGCCTCTCCATGGTCGGTTTTGAAACCAAATCAATTATGGCCGGCCGTTTTTTAACCGGACTTCTGGTTTTGATACCTTTTGTGAGCTGGAACCGCTCTTTAATTCTCCCTCAGGGCGAAGATTATCTGCGAATTTTAATCATGGTTCTTATTTCTGGTGCTCTGGCGATGTGGCTTTATTATCAGGGTCTTCAGCGCCTTTCTGCCAGAACCACGGCGATCGCTGAAATGTTTTTTCCATTCTTTGCAATTTTGGTAAACTGGTTTTTTCTCGGTAAACAACTTAATGACTGGCAACTTCTTGGTGGAGCAATCCTTATGATAGGCTCCCTGGTTATACAGATAAAAAAATATTGAAATGAAAGTAGCCCTTTGTATTGATTCTTTGCTGACTCGTGACGACTCCATCTTCTTGCTTGAGATGGCACTGAATCTATTTCCGAACTCCGAAATTTATACTATCGCCCATAAGCAGGGCGCTATTCTGGGTACTATTGAGACTCGTCCAATCGTTTCAAGTTTTCTCACCCACAAAGCTAAAAACCTGGATGTTTATAAAAAGAATTTTTGGATTTTGCCATCTGCCGTTAAAGGCATTCCGCTTCATCCATCAATCGAAAAGGTAATTGTCATTAGCCGTGGTTATATCCATGGCCTGAAATTTCCTCCCCATCTTCAAAGTTACCTCTACATTGTAGATTGGAATATGGTCGACCAGAGTCATCTTGGTTGGCAGAAGCTTTTCGCTCCTTACGTCAATGAATGGCGAGAGAAGGCCCTGACTCACTTTAAAAAAATTGCGGTGACTTCAGAGGTCCTAAAAAAAGAATTACATCTTCCAAACGCAGAAGTTATTCAGCCGACCTTCAGAACTGAGGAATACCCTTTCGTTAAAGATGAAGATCATAACTTTCTATTTGACCATCACTTG
>JAIFLR010000105.1 GCA_020048985.1 Halobacteriovorax sp.
AGATACAGCTCAGCAACCCAGACGCTAAATTCTACTATTTGAGTAACTCCTATCCCTTTCTATATGATGGAACAAAATGGACGCAAAAAAATGGCTTCCCTGAAGGCAAAAGTTTGCAAAGGTGCCTGAAAGATAAATCGGATGAATTTAAGCCAAGAAAATTAAAAGAAATTGCGGCCGCTCATCCGGACGCAAGTTTTCTCATGTTTGGTGACAACGTAGAGCATGATCCAAAGTTTTACCGTGAGTTTCTGGCCGAGACTCAACTCAAAGATGTGCAAGTCTTCATCAGAGACGCTCGTCTCTTATTTACGGAAGAGCCTGGCATGACCTACTTCCAAACAGAAGCACAGATTACTGATGACTTAAATATGTCACATGAAACAACTGCCAATGTGATGAATCTTCCCTTCAACAAATTGGTACCCAAGTTTTTAATTAAAAACCTCAAAAAGCGTATTATTAAAGAGTGTAAAACTGCGGCCGTGAGCTGTGCAGAGACTGCAGAAAGAAGAGTCTTAGAGGTTATTGATATGATTAGACCCGGAACTATTTAATTTGCGCATGAACGATCTCTCTGAGAGATCGAAGACTATCGATACATTTCTTGGAATATTCATCAGCTTTTTTTAATCGAGCTATTTCATCTTCAAGCTCAGGGTGATCCTTTGCCAGAAGTTTCAGAACACGAGCGACGGACGCTTCCACGATGGATATTGAATTGGCCATATCGTGGATGTGCTTACGTTGTTCATCAAGTTTCATGTTTTCTCAAAATTAGCTGGGGAGGACTGATCCTCCCCTAGTCATCAATAGATTAGAATGGTTTGAAAGTAGCTTCAAGGCAAAGCACAGTAGCGTAGACACCGGCCATGATAGGAACCGCAGCAATAAGCTTCATCCACTTAGTCTCTTCTTTTAAATGCATGTAATAGTAGGCAACAATGAATGCCTTACCAACTGCAAGAAATGTCAGAGAAGAACCCTTAGCAAATGTTGAGAGTGCTTTAAGTTCAGCGACCCAAATTTCAATAGCAGTTAAAAGAGCAAGGATGACAAAAATAACGATGTATTCTTTTTTATGACTCTTATGCTCATGAGCGTGATCATTTGAGTGGCCGTGCTGACTCATGGATTACTCCTTAGTTGAAGGGCGATTAATCAAAAGCCCAACGTCTATCATTAATTTATTAATACTATGTTCTTCAAATGCGTAATAACCGCGAACTCTGTTACTTCCATCAACCAAAACAATTTTTTCAGAATGGGCGATATCCATCAAATTTTTTGGATCATGCTCCACTCCAACTTTGAATCCATCCCGGTAAAGTTTGAACATTTCGTCCTTGTTGTCGCCAGTGAGGAAGGTCCACACGTAGGGATTGGCCTTACGCTTACGAGCAAGGTCAAAGAGAACATTCGGTTTATCGAAATCAGGATCAACAGTAAAAGTCACAATCGCCACTTTCTGACCTGTCCCCTTCACACGTTTCTGAATTTTTTCAATTTCAGTCAACATCTTCGGACAAACACTCGGGCAGCGAGTGAAAATAAAATTCGCCAGATAAATTCTTCCCTTTAGATCTTTAGAGCCAAAGGGTGTTCCATTCTCAGATATCAAGGTGTAGTCAGGAACGTGAGCAATGATCGGAAGTTCTGGAGGTAGAATCCGGTTCAACGATCGGTAGATAGGGTAAGTGAATCCGGCAACAAGAAAAAATAACCAGAACAAACGGCTTGCAACCACTTTCTCAAGGAGATTATTCTTGCGTACAAATTCTGGCCCAGTCATCACGTTCTCGCTCATGAATTATTGTTTCTCGATTGGAGCTAGAAGCGCCTTGCGTTCAGGCAAATTAGTCTTCAAGTTTCTTAGGCTATCGACGTAATAAGCAAGTGCCCATAACTCATCATCAGTCACAACGTCTTTCCAGCCAGGCATTCCAGAACCAGTCACACCGTACATTAGACGCTGAACGATTGAAGGAACATCAGTGATGCTGCGAAGTTCGTGGTAAGTGAAATCAGGGGGAAGTACTTTATAGTTATACTCTCCATCCTGAGGCTTAAGCTGGTAGAAAGCGGCATCGACTTCTGCAGTGCCACTTAATTCTTTGTTCCATTCAGCAACTTCAGCCTTTGTCGCATATCCACGGTGACACTGAGTACAAGCAGCAGTGATGTGATAAACTTTCTTCCCTTTCACAATTGCCTGGTGACGGTATGTATCGCCAAAAGGATCGGCCGGAAGATCAAGCTTTGCACCAAGAACAGCATCTTTTACTTCCCACACTTGTGGAGCAAAAGTTTTAATGTACTGAATAACAGCATCTAAACGCTCATCAGAAATATCCCAAGCAAGCATCGCAGATCCTTTAAGACCGTGGCGAATAATGCGAACAAAATCTTCATCATGAGGTATTTCACCATAAGCAACCCATGGGAACTTATACAGACCCTGAGTTAAGTCTCTAGGAGGTGGCAACAAACCTTGAGAAGAAGGTCCCTTACCTTTTCCATCTACACCGTGACACTGAATACAGTATTCCATGTAAGTGGTTTGACCAAGGGCCAAAGTGCTAGGCTCTACGACCTTAGCGCCGGCAAAAATCTTGCTCTCTTTAAATTTAGTAGTGCCATCGCAGGCAACGAGTAACAAAAGGGCAAAGATTGAAATGAGCGAAAGTTTCATCGTCATATTCCTTTATAAAACAAACATCATTAAATAAATAAGCAGCCAGATAACCCCGAGGAAGTGCCAGAACTTACCCACGTTCATGAGCTTAATCACGGTCAGTTCTTCTTTCTTCTTTAAAACATATTTTCCAAGCCAACTAAGAGCAATAAGTCCGAGAAGAATGTGAGCAGCATGGATCCAGGTAAAAGCGATGACCATTGAAGGCACGTTACCATTAGAAACCAAGATCCCCTTCTCCTTCAAAGCACCCCAGAGGATCCACTGCAAAACCAGGAAGACAATTCCCAGAGCAAAAGTGAGGATCCAATAAAGACTGCGCTGAGACTCTGACTTTTCCATTTTAAGATAAGTCAGAGAACTTAAACCCATAACCAGCGTACTGAGGAAAGGCAGAAGCTTCGGCATATTTTGAATTTCTACCGGAGGCCAAACCGCAGTGTTTGCACGTACCAGGAAGTACCCTAAAAAAAGAGTCGCAAACATCATCCCAAAAGCAATCAACGTCACCGTCATCGCAACTGAGTTTTGAAATACTTTTTCTTCCTGAATCTGCGCTTTTGTGGCCATTATGCTTTAACCAACTCTTCCGTCTGGTATTGGAAGTCTTTACCATCTGTAAGATTAGGGTTTCCTAATTCGTGTGGTCCACATTTAACATGTGGAATCTCTTTAAAGTTATAGTGAGGCGCTGGAGAAGGAATCGTCCACTCTAGAGTTCCTACATCCCAAGGATTGCTTGATGCTTGAGGAATGTTTTTCCCGAAGATCGTCTTGAAGAAGTTGTAAAGGAAAGTGAACTGAGCAAAACCCATCGCAATCGCACAGTAAGTAACGAACTTATTAAGCGGCATAAGATTTTGAGTAAACTCATAGATAAATGGATTATAAAGACGGCGGTGCATACCGGCCCAGCCCATCATCATCATCCCTGTAAAAATTCCGTTCAGAGGAATCATAGTTGTCCAAAAATGAATCTTGGCCAATTTCTCATCCATCATGCGACCGAACATTTTTGGAAACCAGAAGTAAGTACCTGCAAAACCACCCAAGAGAACTGAAGCTGCCATTGTGTAATGGAAGTGACCAACAACGAAATACGTATCGTGTAGGTAAAGATCAATTGATGTAGAAGCAAGGTAGAGACCAGTCAATCCGCCCAATCCAAATACGAATACAACGCCCAACGAGAAAAGCATTGGTGAAGTAAAACGAATCGATCCTTTCCAAAGAGTTCCAAGCCAGTTGGCAAAAAACACCGCTGAAGGCATTGAGATCAACATGGTAAGGGTCATAAAGGACTGAGTCAGAAGTGGTGACATCTGAGTCGTATACATGTGGTGACCATAAACAACTGTTGAGAGGATAGTAATTGCAGTAAGAGACAGAGCCGTCATCTTATAACCGAAAGCTGGCTTACGAGAGAAGAATGACAGAAGATCACTCACGATACCCCATGCAGGAAGAATCAAGATATAAACTTCCGGGTGACCAAAAATCCAGAACACGTGTTGGAAAAGAACTGGATCCCCTTTGCCTGAAGTTGCAGCAGCACCAGCTAGGAAGAAAGTTGTTCCAAAAACACGGTCAAAAGTAAGAAGAATAAGACCAGCACCAAGAACCGGAACAAAAATAGCGTTCAATATTGATGTAAGCCAGATACCCCAGATCGTAAGAGGCATTTTGAAATAATCCATACCAGGAGCACGAAGAGTGATTACGGTAGTGATGTAGTTAACTGCACCCATCGTAGATGAAGCACCAAACAAGAAAAGTGAAAGAAGCCACAATGTCTGACCAGCACCAGGTGAACCTAGAGTGGTAGATAGTGTTGGGTAAGAAGTCCATCCACCAGCAGCTGCACCAAGTGGCAAGCAAAGTGAAATCAAAAGCAATGCCCCTGATGCCATTGAGAACCAGAAAGAAAGCATGTTCAATGTAGGGAAAATCATATCCCTAGCACCAATCATCAGTGGGATACAAAAGTTACCAAAAGCTCCAATCAGAATGGGAGTAATGGCAAAGAAAATCATGATTGTTCCATGCATAGTGAAAAGCATGGCATAAGTATCAGGGGGAACCACTCCACCAGTGTGTGGAAAAAGTAGACTTCCAATCAAAGGAAACGGCACCCCAGGATAGGCCAGAGTCCAGCGAATCAACATCGCCATAAGACCACCGACTAAAAGCCAGAAGATTCCGTACCAAAGAAATTGTTTACCAATCACTTTGTGATCGTAAGAGATTACGTATTTCGAGATGAACGTCTTAGGTTCGTCGTGAATGTGTTGTTCTAAAAAAGCCATTATTTACTCCCCCACTTCCAACCCCAACGAAGATTGACGTCCTCGGTGTCGTTAGTAGCGATTGCCATACTTTGAGATTCATTAACCCAAGAAGCGAAATCTTCCTGTGTCATAACTGTTAATTGAGCTTTCATTAAATAGTGATGAGTTCCACACATTTCAGCACAAGCGATTTCGTACTCACCGGCCTTGTTTGCATCAAACCAAAGCTTCGAGAAGCGACCAGGAATCGCATCTGCTTTAATACGAGCGTTTGGAAGGTAGAAAGCGTGAATAACATCTTTAGATGTCATTTGAAGGAATATTTTTTTACCCATTGGCACACGCAAGTTATTGAGAGTCACTACATCATCAGCAGTATTGAACTCTCCATCAGTGCCAGCGTAGCGAAAGTTCCATGCCCACTGCTGGGCCAAAACTTGAACCTTAACTGTGTCTCCTGAATCATCAAAATTCCAAAATGATTCCTTCATATCTCGCGAAGAAACTTTGGTGATAACCAAGTCCACTGAAAGGAACACTCCGACAGCGATAAAAGCAGTAATAAACAAATGCTTTTTCTCATTTCCGTGAGTGTAAACCGGTTTTTTGTGGCGCTTCTGAGAGTAAAGAAATGAAAAACCAAAGAGCCCGATAACTACAAGAGCAAACCAGAATAGGTTTACATAAGTCGTGTAGTAAAAAAGCCATTCGATTAAGTGACCGTTACTAGAAATGTCTTCTGGTGGTTGAAAACTCTCCCAAAAGCTTACAGATTTCGCTGAAATCTCGTAAGCATTGGAGATCAATCCAAGAAGACGTTCAGAAAATGAAATGCTCATCCCACAACATCCTGTGAAAAAATTAATATGCAATAAGGTTAACTCATTGAATGGTAACTCAAAGTTTTGGGTTCATCTACTCAAAAGGACTGAAAAATTACCTTAGAATAAGAAGAACTCCGAGCTGAATCGGTAAATAGAAGATGGTTAAAAAGAAGTAACTTCGGGCCCACTTGGACATTTCCTCGTCATCTTTTTTAAAACCAAACATTGCCCACACCGAAAGAATAACGCCTACCGTTATCGAAGTGTAAAAATAAGCTTCCCCTCTCCAGCCCCAAACATAGGGTAAGAGTCCATAAAGGAGAATCATGAGACTATATAGAAGGATATTTACCTGCAAGAAACTCTTGGAATGAGTTTGCGCAAAAGTCAGAACAAGGGCATTTTCGTACTCAGATTTTCTGTAATAACTAATCGCCATAAAATGAGGAATTTGCCAAAGGAACAAAATTCCAAAGAGATAAATCCCAAGACCGTTCACTGAATCAGTCATTAGCGTCCAGCCCATTAATGTCGGAAGTGCTCCGGGCACGGCTCCAACATAAAGAGCGTAAGGAGATTTGGTTTTTAGCGGCGTGTAAAAGTATATGTAAGACAGAGCAGAAAAGAGACCCAGCCCGGCCGTGAGTAAGTTACCAGTAAAGAGGAGAATAATGGTTCCCCCGATAATCAGTCCCCATCCCCAATACAGTGCGACGTTTGGATGAAGCCTTCCGGCCGGCAGCGGACGGTCACGGGTTCGCTCCATATTTTTGTCTAAGTCTCGTTCAATATAGCAGTTGATACTCAAACTTCCCGCCGCCTGAAACCAAATCGCGAGCAGTGAAAGAATAAGATAAATGAGATTTATCGTCAGAGGGGCCAGGAAAACACCTACTAAAAGTGTCACCACCACCAAAATAGTTAACTTAGGCTTAAACAGATCCATCAGGTCATTGAGATATGTCGGTACCGCTTTACCAAGCAAAAACTTATGAGTGCCACCCCATAATGCCAGATGATCATTTCGCGACTGGAACTTCTTCCCATTTTGAGACCAAGCCAAATTTGCGCCACCATGGCGAGCAGTCCGATAGCGGCGGCCGGCCTCCACTTAGGAAGATTTTTCAAAAGATAAATAAAAACGAAAAAACCACTCAAAGTCGTCAGGATTCCCATCACCCGGTGGATGAGAGATAAGCTTCCGGCCAGAGGAATCTGGGACTGCTCCTGCCAGCATTGCCAAAACTGCATGGTGTCTTCGCAACTGGCGAGAAGTGAAGATTTTCGAAGTATTCCACCCAGAATAAATTGGAAAATGAGCAGGAAAAAGAAAAAGCCCACCACATCTTTAAGCTTAGGATTCCAATTTGGTTTAAGACTTTCGTCGAAATCCAACCGGCGGGTTCCTTCCAGAGAAGATAAAAATAAGAGCGAAAAAACCAAATGCAAAATGGTGGTGATCGTCGGCAACTGATACATAAAAGTGGCAAGACCAAGCAGGGACTGCAGGATGA
>JAIFLR010000049.1 GCA_020048985.1 Halobacteriovorax sp.
TTCCAGCTCACAAGGACTTCATTATTAAACTCATAAATTTCGACATGTCCTTGCTGAGGCTCATGTTTTGGCAGCGTTAGCCAGGCATCGTTTTGATAGAGTTTTTGAACTGTTTCCAAAATTACATCGCGTCCAATAATACAATTAGGTATAGGGGCAATGGAGTGGTCCTTTACGTTTAACATCCCCATACGTTTTTTGTTTTGGTCGTAATGAAGCTGAATTCGGTTACGGTAGTGGGTTCTTCTGGTTGCAGGAGTCACTCGTATTTCAGGATGAGAAACCTTTTGAAAAAGCTTTTCTAAATTTTGCTTTTTGAAGACAAGTTCCTGCTCGTAAGGTGTGTGCAAATAATGGCATGAAGGGCAATTTTCAAAGTGAGGACAAAGGGGCTTTATTCTTAGAGGCGAAGGCTGAGTCAGATGATGGAGGTTGGCAAAACAAACGCCTTTCTTTTCAGATACAACGCGCGCCTCCCCGGTATCGCCGGGCAAGGTTTTAGGTATAAAAGTAATTTTATCAGTTTCTTTACTTACTCCTTGCCCAAGGCTATCCATACTGAGGATTTTAAATGGCAGCATTCGTTGTTGTCGCATGAACTATCCCTAGGAATATTTTAAAAAGACAGTAAGATTTAAGCTATGAATTACTTAATGGGAAGATTGCCATTCTTGCTGGAGATTGTCATCAATGGCTTTTTCGTACTCCTATACACTTTTAAAAAATCTAAACAGGTACCCGAACTTCTTAGTAAGTTGCCGCTCGAGCTGATTTTTCAGTACGCAATTTGGGTTGTTCCAGTTGTGTTATTCACTTCTCTCATCGCCAATTTTCTTAAAAGTGAAGGTTTTGAGGATTTCATTCGAAGGTTTATTTTCTCCCTTATCATTTTTGTGCCAGTCCTCATAACCTGGGGTGATATTGAATTCGTCTACTGGTTATCTGCTGTTCATTTGTTTTCTACAATTATTTCTTTGTATGAAAAACCGGAGGTCAAAACTCCGGACCATGTTTCTGGAACCAGCAGTTTTCTTTTTAGGCTTAAGCTTCAGCCAACTCAGGTTGTTCTCCTGTCATTTGCGGGCTGGATCTTACTAGGTGCATTGGTTCTGATGCTGCCTGTATCGGCCAACCCCGGACGAGCTGTTTCATTTATTGATGCACTCTTTATGTCCACCTCAGCAACTTGCGTAACCGGATTGGCCTCAATTTCGCTGGTTGATGACCTAAGTGTCTTTGGTCAAATGGTTTTGCTGGTTTTGTTACAGGTTGGTGGACTAGGAATCATGACTCTTTCAAGTTCTCTCGCCGTTATCATGGGAAAAAACCTTCAGATGCGAGAGCAGGTGATCATGCATGACGTGCTTGATACTTCTAGTTCAGAGGAACTCTTGGATCTGGTTGTGAATGTTATCAGGTATACTTTCGCGATAGAATTCGTGGGGGCGATCCTGCTCACCATCGGATTTTACCAGGAAGGCTTTGAAATCGGCCAATCTTTGTATTACGGGTTCTACCATTCTATCTCGGCTTTTTGTAATGCTGGATTTGCCCTGTGGAATAATAACCTTGAGGACTTTAAGTTTACGCCTCTCATTCACTTCACGATCGCCTTTCTTATTATCCTAGGGGGGATTGGATTTTCAGTGATGAAAGACGTAACTGATATGTTCAAAAAGAAACGGAAACTACGCTCACTTTCACTCCATACAAAAATTGTTCTAGTCACCAATACGCTACTCCTTTTTGGCGGGACATTTTATTTGTTCTTCGGAGAATTTCTACACGCTTTTCAAGACTACACGATGTGGGGAAAATTCCAGGTTGCGTTCTTTCAGTCCGTCACTACTCGAACGGCAGGATTTAATACAATCAACTTAGTGGCACTCCAACCCCACTGTATTTATCTGATGATTCTTTTCATGTTTATTGGTGCCTCACCAGGCTCTACCGGTGGTGGTGTTAAGACTTCTACTTTTGCGATCTTATTATACTCAGTTAAAGCGACTCTACAGGGACGACAAGAAGTTGAAATGTTCGAGAGAACGATTCCCGCTCAGACAGTCGTAAAATCAATTGCGATCTTTATTATCTGCCTGATTGTTGTCAGTGTCGGCGTACTTGTTTTGGTTCGAGTTGAGCCGGATAAAAGTTTTCTTTCTCTAATTTTTGAAGTTGTGAGCGGATTTGGCACGGTTGGCTTGAGTTTAGGGATTACACCTTTCTTAAGTAGCATGGGGAAAATGTGTATCATTGCCATGATGTATTTGGGCCGCGTGGGTCCTTTAACTTTGATTCTTGCAGTAGGAAGCCGAGTTGTTTTACCAAGTAACGTTGAATACCCGGAAGGGAAAGTATTAATAGGATAATTTTATGATCATTGCTGTAATTGGTTTAGGTACGTTTGGAGCGAAGACTGCCGTCAGGCTTTTTGAGAAGGGAGCTGAAGTCATCGCCATCGATTCAAGGCCTGAGCTGGTGGACCGGATTAAAGATAAGGTTTCTCACGCCATTTGCTTTGATGTTACCCAAGAGAAATCTCTTCGTGCGGTCAATATCTCCGACGTCGATACCGCCGTGGTCGCCATTGGTGACAACATCGAGATGAGTATCATGGCGGTAGCGATGCTGCGAAAGCTCGGGGTGGGGCGAGTAATAGCTCGTGCAACAACTCAATTACATGAACACGTGCTTCGTGAAATTGGGGCCTCCGAAATTATTAAAGTTGAAGAAGAAATGGGAGAAATCGTTGCCAGTAAAATTGCTGCTCCCCACGTTTTGCAACGTTATAACTTTGCTGCAGGATATTCCATTGTTGAAATCAGGTTGGGGAAATCCTTCGAAGGTAGAACACTTGTTGAGTCTCAGATTCGTCAGAATTATTCATTAAACATTGTTGCTCTTCAAAAGCGCGTTCCCTACATCAATGAAGAAGGTAAAGCCGCTTACCGAGTAGTTATTAACGATTCTCCTTTACCTATGGATGTTATCGAAGCCGATGACATCGTTGTTTTGGTTGGTAGTGAGAAAAACCTGGATCGTTTGTTCCAGGACCTAGAAGAAGTGTAAACGGAGAAAGTCATGCAATTATCTTTAAAACGCAGAGTCGCCTTCAGTTTCATTATAGCCAACGTTGTGGTGCTGGTGATGGGATTTATGGTTTTTTTCTTTTTGGATTCCCTGAATAATCAGATTTCCAGCATTACCGTTAACTCGAATAAGATTTCTCTTTTAACGGATGAAGTTCGAATTTCAGCGGTTTCAATTTTGAAAATGCAAAAGAAAATCCTCACAACCAAGCCGACGTCAGAGGACTTAAAACGACTTGAGAATCTTTGTGAAGGTTTTCAATCCCAACTTCAGAGACTTGATAGCTTTTATTCCGAAGTTGAGGCCAAGAAAATTATTTCTCGTTTACAGGGATATGTTGATTCACTCAAAACGATTGTCGGAAAATCGTCACTTTTTTACCGGGATGGGGAAGGTTTATCTACGATTAACGAATTAACAGATAAAATCCTTGAAGCATTTTCAGAGTTTCAAGATATTCAGTATTTTCAAAATGAACAACGCGACAAACAGGTTAAATCAATCATTGGTGAAACACGCAGGAATATGTTGATAACTCTGATTATTACATTCCTTGGGACGATTCTGCTTTCCCTGGTTGTTCCTGGCAAAATTGCCATGCCTTTTAAAAAAATCAACGATGCTGTCAGAGAACTACAAGACTGCAACTTCGATGTATCCATTTATTATGATTTAGATGATGAAATCGGAGAGTTGGCCCGCGAACTGAATAAAATGATTGTGAATATGAAGAAATTTGAACAGCTTCGTACGGACAGAATTTCGGTTGAGCATCGCAAGTTTGATACCCTCGCCAACATGGTGAAAAAGAACATCATGATTGCTAATGCCAAGGGTGAACTTATCTACATGAACAACCCCATGTATGCCTTATTAGAGATGCAGTCTGATGATATTATAAATAAAATCATCACAGATACCCTGATGCCTGACTCCATTGTGGAAACCTTCGAAGTGGCAATTAAGCGGCGCTCTAAAATTGAAAATGCCGAGATTACCATTCCTAAGCGTAAGAAAGTGCTGAACACGGAAACTGGCGAGTACATGTTCGAGGAAACTTCAGAGGTTTACCATGGTTACGCCACTGTTATTCCTATCCGCGCTAAAGAGTCAAATTTGGACTATTACATGATGATTATCTCTAAAGAGGTCTTTGTTTAGCCCACTGATTAGTGTATGCTTGACCCCTCACACAAAAAGGGTCAAGCAGCAGCTATGGATACAAGTCTCATCCGAAATTTTTCAATTATCGCCCACATTGATCACGGTAAATCGACCTTAGCGGATCGAATTATAGAGATGTGTAAAGCCGTTACCGATCGTGAAAAGTCTGATCGAATGTTGGATAACATGGATCTTGAAAAAGAGCGTGGGATCACCATTAAGGCCCAAACAGTTCGCCTGGCCTATAAAGCGAAAGATGGAATCACCTATTATTTCAATTTAATCGATACTCCGGGACACGTAGATTTTACCTACGAGGTTTCCCGTTCTCTTGCTTCTTGTGAAGGGGCTCTTTTAATTGTTGATGCTTCTCAAGGAATCGAAGCACAGACTTTGGCCAACGTATATATGGCCTTGGAAAACAATCTTGAGATTCTGCCAGTGATCAACAAAATTGATCTTCCGCACGCAGATCCAGAAAAAGTTAAAAAAGATATTGAAGATGTTATTGGCATTGATGCCTCAGAGGCTCCGCTGGTTTCAGGGAAATCTGGTCTCGGTGTAGATATTTTGCTCGAAGAAATCGTAAAAAAAATTCCACCACCAAAAGGTCAGGTGGATTCACCACTTCAAGCCCTCATTTTTGATTCGTGGTTTGATCCGTACAGAGGTGTTGTGGTTCTGGCGCGTATTATGGAAGGCACGCTTAAAGTGAAGGATAAAATTCACTTTAAGTTTAGAGGATCTGATTACGAAGTTTTAAAGCTTGCCGTCAACCAGCCCTTTTATCTGGAAGTTCCACAATTGGCCGCTGGAGAAGTGGGCATGATTGTTTGTGGAATTAAAACGGTTCGTGACGTTAAAGTCGGGGACACAATTGTTCACACAGATAAAAAAGACACCACTCCTACGCTTGCTGGTTATAAAGAAATTAAGCCTATGGTTTTCTGCGGGATTTTTCCGGTGGATTCCGAAGAATATGAAGTTTTAAAAGAGGCTCTAGAAAAATTGGCCCTTAACGATTCATCTTTTACTTATGAGCCAGAAGTTTCTCAAGCTCTTGGTTTTGGATTTCGTTGTGGATTTTTAGGTCTTCTTCATATGGATATTATTCAAACTCGTCTCGAAAGAGAGTTTGATCTTGCTCTGATCTCAACGGCTCCCTCGTGTAATTATGAAATTCATACCACGACTGGTGACGTCTACATGATCGATAACCCGGCAAAATTACCTGACCCTACTCAGATTGAAATGATCAAAGAGCCAACAGTTAAGCTTTCTATTCATTTACCAAATGATTACGTCGGTAAAATCATTAAACTATGTGAAGACCGCCGTGGGCGCGATCAGAATATTAATTATATTACTGAAGACCGCGTTCAACTTACTTATGTTCTTCCGCTTTCTGAGATGATGTTTGATTTTTACGACCAATTGAAATCTCTATCTAAAGGTTATGCCTCAATGGATTACGAGCTTCATGAGTACATGGAATCTGACATGGTTAAGCTTGATGTATTGATTAACGGAGATAAGGTTGATGCCCTGTCTATGATCACCCATCGTAGCAACGCTCAACAACGAGGCAAAGATCTAACGTTCAGACTGATGAAGGTGATTGACCGCCAACAATTTGATATCGCCATCCAGGCCGCCATCGGGTCTAAGATCATTGCCCGTGAATCGATTAAGGCCCTTCGTAAAAACGTACTTGCGAAGTGTTATGGAGGTGACGTTTCCCGTAAACGTAAGCTCTTAGAAAAGCAAAAAGAAGGGAAAAAGCGGATGAAAATGGTCGGGAATGTTGAAATTCCTCAAGAAGCCTTCTTGGCAGTTCTTAAAACTGAAGAGTAGAATACCCTATGCTCGAAATCGTTCATGAACACCTAGATAAAGTTTTAAGCCTCTATACGGAGGGCTCTCATTTCGATGACTTAAAATCAGCGAAGGAGAACTATTTCTCCATCACTGGTAAACTCGACGAAGATAAAGAAGAGTTTGAGTCTCGCATGAATTGTTTTAATGACTGGTACATCTTCCAGCATCGTAATAAGGATGGATCAAAAGTTATTGAAGATTACATTCGTAGCAGTCAGTTGGATGTTGAATTATCTCAAGCTCTTTTGAATGTGAATCACTCACTTTTTGAGTTTTCTAAAATCAATTTCAGAAAACAAATTGTTCTTCACGATATTCTTCATGATGAAAAAATTGTTCTTGTGAAAAATCATCCAACTATTTCATTGATGGAAGGGGATGTGTTTACAGGAAGAGTTATTAAGTTCAAGGGCGCTCACTATCTTCTTCGTGGGGTTTGTATTCTGCCTCAAGGCGTAAAATCCATTCTGAAAAAACAGTCCAAGAAAGTCCGAAAGCTCAATAGCTTTGAAGAAGAGTTAAAATTTCTCCTTCAACTTGAAAGTCTTAAAACCAAAGCAACTCACTACGGTCACATCGATCCAGCAAAAATCTTCATCTTTTAATTCTTATTTTCTTTTACTAAGCAGATAGGGAATGACACCCAGAACGTTCACTAAGAGTGTGACGACAAAATAAATATTGAAGAGCGAAGCTCCGTTTTCAATTCCTGAGTACTCAAAAAGTTTTTGGAAGATGGCATGCCCGACTCCAAGTCCGGATGGAGCAATAGGCAGGGCGAGTGTCATGAGACCCAGAGGAATAAATGCGAGGGCCTGAACAAAGTCCATGTGCCCACCCACAAACGGATAGACCAGTGACCAAAAAATAACAACACCGATCAGTTGAATCAGGATAGATAATGCCACGGCCTTAAGCATTCGTGACCTAATCATCACAAGATCGTCCCAAAGAGAAATGACTCTCGTAAATAAACCTGAAAGAAATTTTGACTGCAGAAAAATCAGAACTGACCTGATGTGTTTATGCCAGTACATAAAAATTCCGACTGAAGCGATTATCATCATGACTAAAAAATAATTGAATCGTAAGAGAGGCTCCATGGCGGGTGCATTGTTTAAAATGTGACCTGAAAAACACAGGGAATTGATTCCTACCAGAAGAATCAGACCTGAGAGGCCCATAACTCGGTCGATGAGTATCGAAGCAAAAAGGAATTGCTTCGAGAAGGCCTGATCAAATTTTTGCACGTAAAGTATCTTAACCAGATCACCACTCACGCTGCCGGGAAGAACACTGCTGAAGAACTGTCCAATCCAGGAAATTTTAACCATTCCACTGATTGGGATTTCAGCCGTGCTGCGTGCGCCTAAAATACTTCTCCAACGAAATGAAATAAGCAAAAAGTTGAGTACACTGAGGAAAATCGCCAAAAAGACAGCCAGAGGGTGGTCTTTTAAACTCGCTAACAGCTTGAAATCCAGTTTCCCGGATGACAATAACCACCCAACGAGGGCGGCGGCGATAGAGAATTTAAGAAGATTAATGAAAATTGTTTTCAGCATGCTGTGCAGATCTTATAACTTGTACCTAAATTGGTAAATGCGAAAAGGATATGTGTCATGAAGATCGGTGTTATTCAGCTGCAGTCAGTCCTTGATCCAGAGGTCAATCTTGGGACTATTAAAAAATTTCTCAGTGAAGCAAAAAAAGAAAATGCTGTCGCCGTATTTTTGCCGGAAGCTTTCTATTCTATGTCAGATGGCACAAGGCCAACGCCCCATTTAGTAGATTTTAATAATGAGCATTACAAGGCGATCCAATCTCTCGCTATCGATTCTGGTCTCTACATACTGGGTGGTTCAGCTGCTACCAATTTAGATGGCAAGGTCATGAATCGTTCTTACAATTTTGACCCTAAGGGAAATGATATTGCGTTCTACGATAAGATGAATCTATTTGCTTGTGATCTATCCAAGCACTCAAGCAATCAAATCATTGATGAGGGAAGAGTTTACACGCGGGGAAACAAGCCTCAGATGATCGACGTTGAAGGCTATAAGATCGGTCTTTCAATTTGTTTTGATCTTCGTTTCCCTGAATTGTTTAGGTCTTACTCGTCTCAGGGAGCTAACGTTCTCTCCATTTCTTCTGCATTCACTGTTCCAACGGGAAAAGCGCACTGGCACACTCTCATCCGCGCCCGCGCCATCGAGAATCAATCCTATGTTGTGGCCAGTGCCCAATGGGGAAAACACAACGAGAAACTAAGCACCTTCGGTCACTCCTTAGTAGTTGATCCATGGGGCGAGGTTCTTGCTGATGCTGGTGAGGGCGAAAAAATAGTTTTTGCTGAATTCAGTTTGGATCGTCTTAGTTCTGTCAGAGAAAGATTAGACGTAATTAGAAACCCAAAAAACTAACTACATGTAGGGATTAGTTCCACTTTGGTGGTCCGTTACATCTACGACATCAACGATGTCCGGGAAGTTTTTCTTTATTACTTGCTCCATACCGCCTTTTAATGTGGCCTTGGAACTAGAACATCCCTGGCATCCGCCAAAGAATTTAATAAAAAGAATATTATTATCAATATCAACCACCTCGACGTTGCCTCCGTGTTGGGCAAGTGCTGGTCGAATTTGTTGATCAAAAAGTTTTTCAATTTGTGCAATCATAGGATTCTTTTATCACATTTTGGACAAATGTTGGCTTTTAAAATCTTGAAGGAGTACCTGCAAGTTTTTTGCTTGGTTACTTCCATAAGTGAATGGGGGAACCCAAGTCAGACTTTCAACCATCCCATTCTGAGTGATTTTATAAATCAGGCCTTCTTGTGGTTTTCCAGCAAAGAACCAACTGGCGTCGTCATTTTGATCGGCCAGTGACATCTGCACCAGAGTGAGTTGTTTCATTTCAGGATCTTCAATTCTTAACGGATTATGAAATTTAACCACGGCACTTGCGACAACATCATCTCGAAGAGTAATGGTGAGTTGGGATGAATCCGGTAGTATATAAGTGATGGTGTTTCTCTGGCGAGAAACGGGAGAGCCGAAATGAGCTTCAACTTCACTTACGGTCATTTGCAAACGTAGAGCTTTTAACTCAACTTTCTGGGTCACTGTTTGGTTAGCGTTGATATAGGCAGCGGCGATGATCCCCATGACGGCAGCGAAAACAAAAGCTAATTTCATAAGCAGCCTCGCATTAAAAGTACGATCGTTGTATTAGACCATTCAGATGAGTTATTGGCTAGGCTTTTAGGTGTGAATAAAAGCTATTTATTTTTTTTTCCGAAATGCAAAAAAAATTATAAGTTATCAAAATTGTTTCGTCTCTGACCTCGTATAATCGTAAAGCTTTGGAATGTGTGACCTACTTATTTTGACGGCTCCTCCCGCATCAGGGAAAACTTACCTGATTTCAAAACTTATTCAGGATTTAAATCAATCATTTTTGGTTATATCACCCCTGCGCGCGCTGGCCAATGAGTGCCTCTCCAAATGGGGGTCCAGTTGTTTGGTGATGACTCCGGAGGAGTGGTTGAAAAAAAGAAAAGTCGCGCAGATTCTCATTCTTGATGAGTTTCATCTCAATTTTTATTGGGGAGATACTTTTAGACCACAGATGTGGGAAGCCTTCTATGAAATGGTTCAGGGAGCTGAACTAGTGATTTTACTCACAGCGACCCTCACGCAAGAAATGACCAATGAAATTAAGCAGTATAACTGCCAATTTGATCAAATCATCTGGGCAGATTACGGCAACCAGCAGCTCAGAAATAAACCCCTCCGTTATTACAAGGCTTCTTCAGTAAGATGGATTGAGAATTATCTTTTAAATCTTACTCATGCAACCAGCGGCAATCTTATTTTCTGCGCTTATCGCTCGGAAGTAGTTAAATGGGAAAAGTTGCTGAAGGCGAGAGGTTTCACAGTCTGGACCTGCGTAGGTGGGGAAGCGAGTTTGTTTTCCATGAAGGTGCAGAGTGAGAAACCTCCTCAGTTTATTGTGGCCACCACAGTTCTCTCTCATGGAGTCAACCTTCCAAATATTTCCAGGATATTTTTTCTCTATCAAGTCAAGAATTTGGATTTTTGGATTCAGATGGTGGCCAGGGGAGGACGCAGGGGGGAGACATTTGAAGTGTTTGCTCTGGAGAATCCAGTTGGAATTAAATGGAACAAATTATTAAATTCCTTGGCGATCGCGAGATTAAGTTTAAAGATGAAAGGGCAACACTTACTCAAGCAGATAGAAGAATGGTTTTTGAAGGCGTAGTTATTCATAAGGTTCCCTACAAAGAGCGGGATCTGATCGTTAAACTCCTCATGCGAAATGGGATGATGGGTAGTTTCTATATTTATGGTGGTCAGGGCGGTGGTAAACACCATAAGCCAACTATTTTTGAAATCGGCTCAATGGTAAAAATTCAAATCAGAGAGCAAAGGGCCGGCAAGATCGAAGGCAATGAGTTAATGATGGCGAGTGAAAGCCAAAGACTCTGGGAACCAGAACTCATTCGCCACAATATCCAAGCTTTCTACCTCGTGTGTTTATATCTCGAAATTTTACAAAAGTTTTCCATGAATTTTCAGGTCAACACTAGTGACTATGACAATATGGAGCATGAAGGAATTTTTTCGGTTATTAGTAATGCTCTTTTTCATATGAATGATTCTTTGAAAAAAGAAGAATTCGTCGCTCACCAACATTTAACTTTATATATGGTGAAGCTCTTATTTCACTTGGGGATTATGCCGGAGACTGATAACTGCTCTTATTGTGGAACAGGTCTAATGGAATCTCTGGGGGTGACTTTCCAGCCAGAGAACGGGCAGTTCTCTTGCACTCAATGCGTAAACGCTGAAAATGAAAAAGGCTTTTTACTACGGATCAAAAAGAGTTACCAAACAAAGTATCAGGATTATCTGGAGCTCACTGGAACTAATTTCCAGGAAGCTGATAAACTTATTCAGTTCTTCTGCCATCATTTCCAGCTCAGGCCAGTGGAGCTTAAGTCTTATGGATTACTTTTAAGGTGATTGGCAAAATCGAGTAGGGTTTTATAATAAGGAAATTCTGACTTTTGCTCGTGCCTGACCAGAATCCCGGCAATCCCTGCACTTTTTCCCGACTCGGGATCGATCAGTTTATCCCCAACCATGTAGGCGTGTTTTGGATCAATGTGGTATTTGGTCATTAATTCTTGGATCATTTGGCCCGAAGGTTTGCGGCAATGGCAGTTCTCATCGGGTGAGTGAGGACAAATGGCAAAATCTTTAAAAGGTTGAAGTTTGTTTTCTCGCAGATCATTTTGCAGCTGGCGGTGGATAACATAAACTGATTCGAGAGAAAAATAACCGCGACCTACACCGGATTGGTTAGTAACCACAAAAAGTTCATATCCTAGATTTTGAAAAAGCTGCAAAGCTTTCATGGTATCTGAGAAATATTCAATATCCTCTACTCGCGAAAGATAGTTCTTATCCTGGATCAAAGTCCCATCGCGGTCGAGGAAGATGGCCTTCCGTGTTTTAATTTACTTAGCCTCCGTTAAAGCTTAAGATATCCGCATGATTCACGTTCTCAAGTTAATGTTCCCATATCTTCGTCCTTTTTGGAAGGAGGCGCTTCTCGCGACTCTTTTGGCCTTCCCTTTAGCTGCCATTAAGGCCTATGAAGCCTTCCTCGTGAAGGATATTTTTGACAAGGGGTTTGCGGCTGGCTCCTCTTCTCAGGATGCTCTTGGCCTCGCTCTCTTGTTGGTGGGTCTAGGTATTTTGAACTTCCCTTTAAGGTATTATCACTATTTTGGTCTCAGACAGGTGGTGGATAAATCCACACGACTGATCAGGTCTAAGATTTATGATAAGTTTCAGCTTCTACCGGCAAAATACTATTCCCAGCAAAAGCAAGGGACACTCATTTCAACCATTATGAGTGACACCATGGTTTTTTCAGAAGCCTTTAAGAACTCTCTGGAAGTCATCCGTGAGCCGATTACTGCGCTTTCCCTATTAGGAGTCGCATTTTACCATGACTGGCAACTCACTTTGATTATCTTTGCCACCGCTCCACTTTTCATGATCACTCTTCATTTTTCCGGTAAAAGAATCCGCAAATATATTGGTCGGGCCCAACAAGAAAATGCTGAAATGACACACATTGTGAGTGAAGCCTTGGGTGGACAAAAAATTATCAAAGCTTTTGGTTTAAGAGAGTATATCGTTGAGAGATTTGAAAAAGCCCAGTCCCGGTTTCTCGCCAATCGATCAAAAAGTAACTCTGCAGAAGAGATTTCTCATCCGCTTGTTGAGCTGATTGGTTCTTTTGCTTTTGCTGGAGTGATCATCTTTGCTCATCATCGCATCACCTCTGGTCAACTAACTACAGGTGGGTTCATCTCTTTTGTTGCTGCTCTCGCGATGTTTATGGACCCTGTGCGAAGATTTAGTAAGGCCAATGCCAAACTTAATCAGGCCCAAGCGGCTGCGACCCGTATTTTTGGACTTCTCAGTGTGGAAGAAGAACCACAGGCCAGTTTGAAAGAACTGCCTGGTTTTCATAAGACGATAGAATTTAAAAATGTCTCTTTTTCTTACGGCGAAGGCACAGTTCTCAATGGTTTTAATCTTTTGATCCATAAAGGCGAAAAAATCGGTCTGGTTGGTCTATCGGGATCTGGTAAGTCGACACTGGTCAGTCTACTCCTTAGACTTTATCCGGTTGTACAGGGAGAAATTCTGATCGACGGGATTAATATCAATGAATACAGCCTTTCATCTGTGCGGAAAGTTTTCGGTCTGGTTAGTCAGGATATATTCCTGTTTAACGATACAATCCGGGAAAATCTCACCACTGGTGATAAACATACTGATGAGGAAATTCTCCACGCTCTGGAAATTTCCTATGCCTGGGAATTTGTTAAAGACTTACCAGGTCAGCTTGAAACACAAATTGGGGACCGAGGTGTAAGACTCTCGGGAGGCCAAAGTCAGCGTCTCACAATTGCCCGTGCCTTTTTGAAGAACCGTGACGTGCTTCTCTTCGATGAAGCGACTTCTGCTCTGGATAACGAATCGGAAAAAATTGTACAGCAAGCCTTGGAGCGCGTGGCCGGTCATAAAACAGTGGTGGCCGTGGCCCATAGACTTTCAACTTTGAAAGATTTTAATCGCATTGTGGTGATGAAGGACGGCGTGAAAATCGAAGAGGGAAGTCATCCTGAATTGATTGCTAAAAACGGCGAGTATAAAAAGCTTTTTGAATTATCTCAGCGAGATTAATTATTTATTGGCCAGATTTCTGAAACAGAATTGAAGTGGGCCATATCACTATACCCCCGACTGTAATGAACAAAATTTCCATTTTTATGTACGTCATAGTTTGTTCCTTGAATGGTACTTTTTCCCGATTCAAATTTAACCCCAACTTCACTTCTTAATTGATTCGCGAATTTTTCTGGATCCATGCCTTTGACTGTGGCGAGGGTGAGTTTGCCCTGACTTTTTTGATACCAGGACTTAATTGCGTCCTTGGTTGTGACGCTATAAATTCCATCATAAATACTTACCTTAGCAGTTTTGATTTCTGCATTTAACGCTGCGGCGACATACTTTCCCCCTCCCGAATGGCCTGAAAGGTGAAGGGGAGAATCTTTAAGGTGGTTCCCAAGAGCGCTTTGCGCATCAGCAAGAAACTGGGTGTAGGAATTCTTGTCTTTAAAAAATTCCTTGTAGGTCGCGTTGGCGCCAGTGCTTTGAGGAATAATTGTGATTTCAGAATTTTCACATAAGCTTTTTTGGATACCAAAAGCTTTGACCATACTTTGCAGGCTTCCCTCGTAGGGCTTGGTTTGAGCAAGACCTAGGATGTGGCCATGAAAATGAAGTCTTAGGCTGTCGATGGTTTGGGGAATAGTGATGAGAACGGGTTTTGGGTAACTTCCCAATTTGCCCGTACACTCGTTGTAGGCGCAGTCGGCTAAAATTTGCTTGGTGCAACTAAATCCATGAAGCTTAACAGATGTAAGTACTTCCTCTGGGGAAACCTCTTCACAAACAGGGTCTGTTGCAAAGCTGAGTGATGTACTCAGGATAAAGAAAATTAAGAATAATTGCGTCATGTTTCCTCTCATAAAGCTCTTCGGTAAGACGGGCTTTTTTCTTAGGTTTATGATAAAACTTTGAGGTCAAAATCATCATCAGGAGAGAAATGTGTCAGAAGAAAATCTGAAATCCATGGCCGATCTGGTCGCCCACTGTAAGAGTCGCGGTTTTGTTTTTCAAAGTTCAGAAATCTACGGTGGCCTTGGATCATGCTGGGACATGGGTCCACTTGGTGTTGAGTTAAAAAATAACGTTAAGAATGCATGGTGGAAGGCGATGACCTTTCGTGATGACATTGATGGAGTTGATGCTGCCATTTTGATGCATCCTTTGGTATGGAAAGCTTCTGGTCACGTTGATAACTTCACTGATCCGATGGTGGATTGTAAGGCCTGTAAGGGACGCTTTCGTGCAGATAACATTGATCTGACTGCACCATGCCCGACTTGTAAGGCCAAAGACTCTTTTACTGAACCAAGAAATTTTAACCTGATGTTCACGACTCACATGGGTCCAGTTCAAGAAACAGCTTCAGTTGTTTATCTTCGTCCTGAAACAGCTCAGGGTATTTTTGTAAACTTCATGAACGTTCAATCAACCATGAGAAGAAAACTTCCCTTTGGTATTGCTCAGATAGGTAAAGCCTTCAGAAATGAAATCACTCCTGGTAACTTCATTTTCAGAACTCGTGAGTTCGAACAAATGGAAATGCAATACTTCATCAAACCAGGAACTCAAATGGAAGCGATGGAGCAGTGGAAAGAAATTCGCTGGAAATGGCATTTGGATAATGGTCTTCGCAAAGAAAAACTTCAATTTAAAAAACACGATGCCCTTGCTCACTACGCTGATGCAGCTTTTGATATCGAATATGAATTTGCTCACGGTTGGGGAGAAATGGAAGGGATCCACTCGCGAACTGACTTCGATTTAAAACAGCATGCTGAATTTTCAAAGAAAAATCTTCAGTACGTAGATCAGATGGATGGAAACAAAAAATATATTCCATACGTTCTTGAAACTTCTGTGGGCTGTGACCGCTGTATGCTGGCGATCATGAGTGATGCTTACCGAACAGAGTTTCCAGGAAACGCAGAAAAAGAAAGAGTTGTGATGAGATTTAAACCATCTCTTGCTCCTATTAAAGCTTCGGTTATGCCGCTTATGAAAAAACCAGAACTCGAAGGAGTGGCCACAAGTTTACTTCGTGATCTGCAAAAAGATTTCAAATGCGAATACGACACAGCTGGTTCAATCGGTAAACGTTATCGTCGTCAGGATGAAATCGGGACTCCGGCCTGTATCACTGTTGATTTTGATTCTTTAACTGATCATTCAGTAACTATCCGTGACCGCGATACAATGGTTCAGGAACGAATTGCACTGGATAAAGTAAAAACATATTTAAAAGAAAAATTTTCTCTCTAATACTGGGGATATCTCATGACTAAATGGGTTTATAAATTTTCAAGTGACCTAACTGACGGAAACAAAGACATGAAGGGTCTGCTTGGCGGCAAAGGTGCTAACCTCGCCGAGATGTGCAACCTTAAACTGGCTGTTCCACCGGGATTTACGGTTACGACAGAAGCCTGCCTTGATTACTACAAGGCAAGTAAAGAAATCACCCCAGAGATACGATCTCAAGTGACTGAGGCCCTAGCTTGGGTGGAAAAACTTACGAATAAAAAGTTCGGTGATATTGAAAATCCACTTCTTTTCTCTGTTCGCTCAGGCGCCAGAGCTTCAATGCCAGGAATGATGGATACTGTTTTAAACCTAGGTTTAAATGATAAGACGGTTATTGGAATGGCCAAGAAAACGGACAACGCTCGTTTTGCCTGGGACTCTTATCGTCGTTTCATTCAAATGTATTCAAACGTTGTTCTTGGGGTAAACACCTCACACCTTGAATCCAACATGGAAGATTTGAAAGAAGCTCGTGGTGTGCATGAAGATACCCAGCTGACTGCTGCTGATTTAGAAGAACTGGTTAAAGTTTATAAGAGTGTTCTCTTGGAAGATCACGGAATTGTTTTTCCACAAGATCCTGTTGAGCAGTTATGGAAAGCGATCGCTGCTGTTTTTGGTTCTTGGCACAACAATCGTGCTACCAAATACCGTGAAATGAACAATATTCCTCATGACTGGGGAACGGCCGTCAATATTCAGTCGATGGTATTCGGCAACATGGGTGACACTTGTGCTACTGGAGTTTGTTTTACTCGTGATCCGTCCACTGGTGAAAAAAAATTCTTTGGAGAGTTTTTAGTTAATGCTCAAGGTGAAGATGTTGTTGCTGGGATCAGAACTCCTCAGCCAATTAATAATGATTCAAAAATGGAATCAAACAAACATCAGAAAACTCTCGAAGAAGTTATGCCTAAGGCTTACGCCGATTTGGTGACTGATTATAAAATGCTGGAAAAGCATTACAAAGATATGCAAGACATCGAGTTTACGATTGAAAATAATAAACTCTATATTCTTCAAACCCGTAATGCGAAGAGAACTGTTAACGCTGCTCTTAAAGTTGCTGTTGATTTAGTGGCTGAAGGCATGATTTCTGAAAAAGAAGCGATCCTTCGCATTCAGCCGGAAGACTTAAACCAACTTCTTCACCCGCGCCTTGATCCAAAAGCTAAAAAAACAGTTATCGCCACTGGACTACCTGCCTCTCCTGGAGCGGCTTCTGGTCAAATGGTTTTCACGTCTAAAGCTGCAGAAGATTGGGCCAAAGATGGTAAAAAAGTGGTTCTGGTTCGTGCCGAAACTTCTCCGGAAGATATCGGGGGAATGGCAGCGGCCACTGGTATTTTAACAGCTCGTGGTGGGATGACTTCCCATGCAGCAGTGGTGGCCCGTGGTATGGGGAAACCTTGTATTGCTGGTTGTACGGCACTCGTGATTAGTGAAAAAAATAAAACTCTCACAGTTAAAGGCAAAGTTTTTAAAGAAGGTGATTACATCACTTTTGACGGGGCCAATGGGGAAGTCTACGAAGGTGTAATCCCTACTATCGAAGCCAAGATCACTGCTGATTTTGCGACTTTCATGAAATGGGCAGACGCTACTCGCAGACTCAAAGTCAGAACCAATGCTGATACTCCTGAAGATTCAAAAATTGCTGTAGAATTTGGTGCCGAGGGTATTGGCCTTTGCCGTACTGAGCACATGTTTTTTGCTCCAGAACGTATCCTTGCTGTTCGTGAAATGATTTTTGCTGAAACAGATAAGGATCGTAAAAAAGCTCTGGATAAACTTCTTCCCTTCCAGCGAGATGACTTCAACGGAATCTTCAAAGAGATGAGTGGTCTTCCGGTCAATATCCGTCTTCTTGATCCACCTCTTCATGAGTTCTTACCTCACCAGGAAAAAGATCAACAGGAACTGGCCAATGTTTTAGGCATTACCATTCAAGCTGTTAAAGAAAGAAATGATGCTCTCCATGAGTTCAACCCGATGCTTGGTCACCGTGGATGTCGTCTGGCGATTACTTATCCTGAAATTTATTTGATGCAAGTTCGTGCGATCATTGAAGCAGCTGTTGAGTCTGATAAAAAAGGCATTAAAGTTCTTCCAGAGATCATGATTCCACTAATTTCAGAACTTCGCGAATACTCTACAATTCAAACAGAGTGTAAGGCCGAAATTGAAAAGGTCTTCAAAGAAAAAAATCACACCGTAAAATACAAAATGGGAACCATGCTTGAGCTTCCTCGCGCCTGTATCATGGCCGGTGAGATTGCTAAAGAAGCAGAGTTCTTTTCTTTCGGTACCAATGATTTAACTCAAACGACTTTTGGCTTGTCACGTGATGATGCTGGAAAATTTCTTCCAAGCTATACGTCGCGTGGGATTTATCCAAGAGATCCATTTGTTACAATTGATACCGACGGCGTGGGATTTCTAATGAAGCATGCTATTGCTGAAGGAAAGAAAACCAATGCAGCCATTCATGCGGGCATATGTGGAGAGCATGGTGGTGAGCCGGCTTCTGTAGAATATTGCCATAAAATTGGCCTCGACTACGTTAGTTGCTCTCCATTCAGAGTGCCTATCGCCAGATTGGCAGCGGCCCAGGCAGTTTTAAAAAGTTAATGATTAAGCCCCTCCTGAGAGGGGCTTTTTTTTAGGCCCTGGTGCTGATGATGATTAAGAGAGAGACAAATACCAAAAAAAGTAATTTCATTTTTCCCTCCGGAAGTAGGACGTTGTAGTCATTTAATTGATTATTGGGAACTGAATAGAACCTTGAGTTTTATAGGCATCTCATTTAAGCTCAAAGCATGAAAAAGATTGTTCAAATTGTTAAAACACTCATGCCACATGAAGCATTTGATGCTCTGGGTGTAGGTGTTATTGATTTCAAATCAAATTCATTCCAGGCCTTAGAGGCCAATCAATTTGAAGGGGAAGTTAAGTTCAGGCCTGAGCCAACTTTATATTTTGATCTCGCGTCACTGACTAAACCCCTCACGAACTCTCTGTCCTATTTTTTGAAACCGGAAGCTTTTGATGCAGACGCCCTGCTTTGTTTGAATCATCGAGGAGGGTTACCTGCTTGGGGCCTTCTGCCGCGTAAGGGATGGAAAGAGCAGATTTTAAGTTATCCTATCAAAGAAAGCGAGACTCTCTATTCAGACTTTTCGGCCTTGAGAGTCATGTTGGAGCTAGAAAAGAAGGGGATCAGTTCGAAAAAGATTTGTTCTGAGGTCTGGGATAAAGAGACTATGAATTGGCTAGATCTTCCCGACCACTTTCCGACTCCGCAATATGGTTTCAAAAACTCTTTGCCAAACTTTGGGCAGGTTCATGATCCCAACGCTTGGGTGATTCATGATTTTTGTTCTCATGCTGGGTTATTCTCTACTGTGGATGGACTTTGCCGAACACTGCTTAATTATCAAAAGCAGACTGGCTTTATTGAAAAAGTGAAAAACGATTTGAGTAAGCACACTCATCGTTTTATTTATGGTTGGGATAGAGTTGAAAACCCAGAAACGAGCTTGGCGGGCAAAGGGTGTGGACCAAAATCTTTCGGGCACCTTGGTTTTACTGGGACCTCGATTTGGATTGATCCTGATAAAATGCTGGGACACGTGATTTTATCCAACGCCACTAAGATTCATTGGTATGACAAACAAGGTCTTAATGATCTTAGGCGCGCAGTCGGGGAAACGATTTGGCAGCTGTAATTTCTTAAATTGAAAAAAATTCAGGGTCTTTGAGGGGGATCCCTTGCAAAGGCCAATTTCTGGGTGGACCAGGCCAACCTCCTTGACTCATATCTTCTAAATTCGTATTTAAGCCCCCGCATGAAATTTTTAATTCTTCTTTTCTTATTTTTGTTGCCCCTGGGTAATTCATTTTCTCAGGAAAATTTCGACGACTATGAGTTCTTGGCCAAGGCCCAGACGGTGGTTATTGAAAACAATCAATTGGTGAGTCTTGATTTTGAAAACCGATTGATTCAGGTTTTTTCAGAAAGACCTGAGCTTCTTACTGATGAAGATCCTACTAAGTTGATAGAAGCTATTGAGGAGTTAACATCTCAGGGTCTGCCAAATCGTGTGAAATTTAAACTTTCTGAAGCCGTCAGAAAGCCCGTTGTTGGTCTGGCCCATGAAATACGCACCATCGTAAGAAAATATGGCATCGCCACGGGAATAACTTACGCGACCATTTCAATCACGAGTTATATTGTGCCTGTTCTCTTAGTCGCCGCCGGGCAACCTCAGTTGGCGGCCCTTATTACGGCTTTTCCCACTGGTTCGGTCTATTTGATTG
Organism: Halobacteriovorax sp.; assembly: GCA_020048985.1. Classification (GTDB taxonomy): domain Bacteria; phylum Bdellovibrionota; class Bacteriovoracia; order Bacteriovoracales; family Bacteriovoracaceae; genus Peredibacter. The sequence continues at coordinate 20,037 of JAIFLR010000049.1, forward strand.
GTGTTGTGGCCTTCACTAAAGTGGTGAATCATCGGAAAATGATCAAGCTCTATGGTGGCAAAGATCAATTTCATTATTATAAAAAACTTCATAAGCAGGTAAATAAAAGTCTTCATCTTAAAGGGAAGGGAAGTCTGATTGTACCGATGGAAAAAATCACTGAAGCTGAAATGAGTGCTCTTGTTCTTAATGGTTCAAATGTTATTAATAAGTTTTTGAGCTTTATCGACCATAAACGCCCTAAGTTGGACATGAAGCAATTAAAGTACTTTTTGAAGAGAAACGAAGCCTGGGATCAGACTCTGGAAAAAATTAAATCATCTACCGCTTCAGATGAGTTAAAAACTGCCAGCATGCTTTATCATATTCAAGTTTCAAATTTAGATCTTTATCGTGAAATCCAGTTAGCTTTCCCCAAAAGTTTTATAGGCATTTCTGACTTTGAATTTTCCCAAGAGCTCAAAAACTGGAGTCTCGCTGCTGTTCATGCTGGAACCAAAAAAGAACTGGAAGAGACAATCGCCTTAATTCCAGTAGGAGTCCGTGTTTTGGATGTGGTCAAAATTTGGGTGAAATGTGTGGTTCCTTATCTAATTGAGGAATCTAAAGGTTTACCCTACGCCAGCTATCGGTCGCTCTCAAAATCTCTGATGGCGCTGGAGGTTTCTTCTGAGCGCGCCCCGGGCAGGTTAGTGGATGAAGCCTGGAGAGCTGAATTTGCTAATTACCTCCAATCTGCACTTCAAAAGTAAGTATACTAGTCTTGTCAGTTACCCTTATTTTATCGCTAGATAAATAGGCTTTTGTTATAATCGTTCTACTGAAAAAGGATTTTCATGGAACTAACAAACTTGATCTCTCAAGACGATCTCATTGCTCGTCGCTCTCAAATTAAAAAAGTTTTCTTCTACCGAATTTGTGGTGCAGGAATGGGTCCAGCTGCTGTTTTGGTGAAGCAAGCTGGCTTTCAGGTGGAAGGGGCCGACTCGGCTTTTTATCCTCCGATGAGTACGTTTCTTGAAACCACCGGCATACCTTTATTCAAATTAGATCAGGTCACTCCTGAGTTCTTAAAACAATATGATCTCATCGTTGTGGGAAATTCTGTGTCTGGTAAAGCTGAAGCAGCTCGCATGATTGAAAAAACAGGCGTTCCTTTTACTTCATTTCCTTCGGCACTCGGCTCACTTGTTCTAAAAGATAAGAATGTCGTGGGTATTGCTGGCACTCATGGGAAAACGACCACAACTTATTTCATGACTCAGCTGTTGGAAAAACTTCATCAGAATCCTGGAAACCTTATTGGTGGAATTATTGAAGGACGAGATCCTTCGATGCTGGGAGATAAGTATTTTGCAATTGAGTCAGATGAATATGACTCCGCTTATTTTCACAAAATCTCTAAGTTTCGTTTCATGCGGATATTTTTCCCAATGTAGAGAAAATTGAAGATGAGTTCAGAGATGTGATTCCGAAAATGAAGACGCTTATCTTCAACCAAGAGTACCCATCGGCGATGAAGTTATATAAAGATTATTATGGGAAGAATCCAGCTCAAAAATGGTTCCTATACGGCGAAGGCTCACAAATGGGTCCTCACGAAGTAAAAACTTTTGAGAATGGATCGACCTTCACGGTGACCTGGAACGGAGAGAATATTCCTTTCAAATCAACGGTCGTTGGACAGCATAATGTGCTTAACCTTACCAGTTGCTTGATTTTTCTTCTTTCTGAGGGATTTAAAGTTAGTGACGTACAGAAAGCTGCTGATGAAATCGGAATGGTTAAACGTCGTCAGGAAGTACGTGGAAAATATAAAGGCATGATTGTCATTGATGACTTCGCCCATCACCCTCGTGCCATCACTGTAACTATGGATGCGATTCGTGCTCGTTTTAAAAATAAAAAAATCATTACAGTTTTTGAGCCCATCTCTGCGACAGCTAGAAGTTCAATTTTTCAAAACGAATTCAGAGACTCTCTTGCTGCTTCAGAAAAAGTGATTATTGCCAAAGCTGAAATTGCCACCACCGCTCTGGGGGGAACGGATCTTGATAGTGATAAACTCACAAAAGAGATTGCTCAGAAAAATCAGGCAGCTGTATGCGTAAGTAAACTTGATGATCTGAGAAAAGCGATTGATGCCTTCGCTGAACCAGATGCTGTTTTATTAATACTAAGTAACCGTACATGTCTTGGTTTATGGGAGTCGAGTTTTGTTCAAGAACTTAAGGCTTAAGGGATCTTTTTTTCTCGCGATGATTTTCTCTTTGTCTTCGTGCGCATCTCCCTCCGTTAAATGGCAGGGGGACATGTCGAATCACGTGGCCACTTATATGGATTCTTTTCATAAGTTCCGTGAACGAATTTGTGTTCCGAAGGCAGAAAGCCTTTTTGAAGAATATCTTAAAGCTTACCGTGGCCAAGGCTACTGGATTCCTGAGCTTGAGGATGATGTTGATGTTAAGTCTATCATTTCGCTTATCCCTGAATACGAAAAGAAACTTATCTGGATTCGTCAGCAGGCCAAACAGGTAGGGAAAACGGGGCTTCCTTCCCAGGCCATTACCAAGGATATTCGTTTTATTCTTAGGAAGCTTTTACAGCTGAAAAAGAGTGAGCTTTCAGTCAATGAAGCAGAAAAAGTATCTTCTCGTAAGGAGTCTTTAAAGCTTCAAGAAAAGCTGTCGAGCGCCTATGAAGCACTCATTAAAAAAGTTTCTTTCCTCTCAAACTATAAATATCCAGTAGACCATCTAAAAAACAGAAAGATATTTGATGATTTTAGAGAAAAGGAAGACGCGCCATCGGTTGAAATAGCCAACTATACATTTCTTTACCGTAAAATTTTGGAAGATGGTGCCTATAACCCTGATCATACTGGATCGGATATTTATCTCCGCACAACCATTGATACCCTTCACTTTGAACTTAAAGAGCATGACTTCTATTTAACTGAAGATGCTCGTTACGATCTTGAATTTGTTTTAAGCAAAATTGAAAAAGAGCTTGAACGGGGAAAAACTAAGATTCTAGAAGAAAATCAAAAATCAATTATTGTTAATAAAATTAAGACGACGCCAAACCGTGAACTCATAAAAGAACATAATAAGGCAGCCGATCAGCTTAAGAAGTTTGTTTATACCAAACAAGCTGAAGTTTATAATCACTGGCTTAACCAGCCGGAACTCACCCGCTCAATTTTCGTTATTGAGACGATTCTTTTAAATGAGGTGGGGGGAGTTGATGGTGAAGATGCTCTGGAGCGCATGGACGTAGCGAGAGTGGTTCAGAATCGACAGGATAAACCCAAGTATCTCTCGATAGGTAAAAAAGAATTCATCTATCCTTATCTGAAAAATGTGACGACTGATTTTCATTTAAAAAATGAAAGATGGCTTAACGCTCTTTTCAAGCAGGGAGAATTCTCTTTCACCTATTATTATATGAGTGGAGTGGCGAAGATATTTTGCCCTGATATGGCGCCAAGTGCCCGCAAGCTTCGGGCCAAAAACGTGGAAATTGCTCTTCAAGTCCTCAAAGAAGGCGAAACACCCTTTAAAGCTACCCGCTATTTTTCTCGCTCCAGTATGATTGGACGTATTCATATGGACAGCATCTGGGAAGATTACGAAGTCTATCCGGAGCGGCCAGCACTTATGGCCGCGGGACAGGAGAAGCTTTTAAAAGCTTTTAAAAATGGTGATTATTCCTATTTGTATTCTTTTGAGGATCCTAAGCGGGAAATCTTTCAAGTCGTTGAGATAGGTGGTGAGAATTACGCTTTAGGCGAGAAGAGTGGTATAAAAATCTTCTACAAGCACAGAAATCCTCACTACTTCAAATATTTCACCAAAATCGGAAAATAGATCTAATTTAGCCCAAAAAACCCCGAAAATCTTTTTGATAAAACGCATAGAGCAAGGTATAAATCCCCCCACTATAGTTTATTATTTGTTTAGTTTATCGCCTGCAAGGAGCAAGTATATGTTGAAAGATTATATGTTTACCTCTGAGTCTGTTACCGAGGGTCACCCGGATAAAATCGCAGACCAAATTTCTGATGCCGTTCTTGATGCCATGCTTGCACAAGATCCTAAGTCTCGCGTTGCTTGCGAAACTTTGATCACTACAGGTCTAGTAGTTGTTGCTGGTGAAATCACAACTGGAGCTAACGTTGATATCAACGAAACAGTTCGTAAAACTATCAAAAAAATTGGTTACGACCATTCAGATAAAGGCTTTGACTGTAACACTTGCGGCGTAACAATCGCAGTTGGTAAACAGTCTCAAGATATCGCTGTTGGTGTAAACGAAGGTGAAGTGAACGCCTTTGACCAAGGTGCTGGTGACCAAGGTTTGATGTTCGGTTACGCCATCAATGAAACTGAAACTTTCATGCCTATGACAATTGATCTCTCTCACAAACTTGCTAAGAAATTAGCTGAAGTTCGTCATAATGGGAAAGTTCCTCTTCTTCGCGCTGATGGTAAGACTCAAGTGACTGCTCAGTACATTGATGGAAAACTTTCTCGTATCGACGCTATCGTAGTTTCTACTCAACATGCTGAAGAGATGACTCTTAAGCAAGTTCAAGAAGCAATTATGGAAGAAGTAATCAAGAAAGTTGTTGATCCTAAGTACATTGATAAAAACACTAAATACTTCATCAATCCAACTGGCCGCTTTGTAATCGGTGGACCAATGGGGGATTGCGGTCTTACAGGTCGTAAAATCATCGTTGATACGTACGGTGGTCACGGTGCTCACGGCGGTGGTGCATTCTCTGGAAAAGATCCTTCTAAAGTCGATCGTTCAGCTGCCTATGCTGCTCGTCACATTGCTAAGAACGTAGTGGCCGCTGGTCTTGCTGACCGCGCTTTGGTTCAAGTTGCTTACGCCATTGGTGTAGCTAAGCCGATGTCACTTTTGATCGATACTTTTGATACAGCTAAAGTTGATGAGAAAAAATTAACTGCAGCTATCAACGAACTATTCGATATGCGTCCTAAGGCAATCATTCAGCGCCTTGATCTTCTTCGTCCTATTTACTCTGAAACAGCTGCTTACGGTCACTTCGGTCGTACTTCTGCCAAAGGGTTCAATTGGGAGAAGACAGATATGGTGGATGCTCTTAAAGGTTTCTTCTAATAAAAAAAGCCCTCTTCGGAGGGCTTTTTTTTTATGTTAATTTCCCAAAATCCCTTAGAATAATTCAATGACCGAAATCTTTTTCCTCGCCAGACATATTCCCTTTTGGGCCACAGCCTTAATTGTTCTTGGGGGAGAGTTCGGTTATCTTTTCTGGCTCAAAAAGAAGAAAAAAACGGCTACCTTGTGCTTAATGATTGTCGTTATTGGCCTAGCCGCTAACGTCTTTTATATCTGGGCCGGTGGGCCAGAGAAATCTGTGAAAATTATCAAAAAGATGCACCGCGACCATAAGTAATTTTGTCTTACATTTGACACCCCATTAATTAACTCATTGAAAACAAAAGAAACCGTAGGGGTCTAAAGTTTGACACTAAGACTCAGGTTCTAGTAAATTTGAGTTATCTTGGAGGATCTATGGACGACATGAACTTTCTTCATCAGAGCTTTGATGGGTCGATTGACCACAATTTTCCGCCCATCATTATTGTCGAGGACGACAAGCTTCTTGGGATGAGTCTCAAGAGGTATCTTGAGCAGACTTTGAAACTCAAAGTGCAACTTTATACCAGCGCTGAAGATTGTCTGATGGATTTCGCTAAGAACCATCCGCTCGAAAATCCTTTCTGTCTTATTACCGATATCAGTCTTGAGCAGGGATCAGATGGTCTTTTGCTCATCGATATTCTTAAAGAGAAGGGCTTTGAGTTTGTTTCAATCGTGATGACTGGCTTTGCTAGTATTGAGACAGCGATTGCGGCGACTAAGAAAGGTGTGTTTCATTATCTAACTAAACCTTTTGAACCAGAAAATTTAAAGCGACTTGTGATCCAGGCGCTTCAAGCAAAACTATCTGCCAATCTTCCTGCTGAAATTATGAACGATGGTGCTGGGCTCTTCGCCGATGGAAGCCGCACCCGTCTACCATCTAAGCTTAAAATGGACCGCGCCACGGTTGAAGATACTTTTGAAGGCATGATTGGCCGCTCAAAAGTGATGAGAGACGTTTTTGAAAGAATCAGTAAAGTTGCTAAGACGGATTCAACTATTCTTATCATGGGCCCATCAGGAACTGGTAAGGAGCTTGTTGCTTCTGCTATCCATAAGCTTTCTAATCGTAATCAGAAAAATCGCATTTCAGTTAACTGCGGAGCGATTCCTTCGGAACTTTTGGAGAGTGAGCTCTTCGGACACATGAAGGGATCATTTACGGGTGCTATCTCTAACCGCAAGGGGAGATTCGAACTGGCGCAGGGTGGAACGATATTCCTGGATGAAATTGGTGATATGCCAATGCTTCTTCAGGTCAAACTTTTACGTGTTCTCCAGGAACGAGTGATTGAGCCAATTGGATCAACTGAAATTCTTCCTATTGACGTGCGTGTGATCGCAGCAACCCATAGAGATATTGATAAAGCCGTAACGGAAGGAAAATTTCGTGAGGACTTGTTCTATCGTCTGAATGTTATTCCTATAAAAATGCCGTCCCTTAAAGATCGTCGTGAAGACATACCTCTTTTGATCTCTCACTTCCTTGACCGTTTTGTCTCGGCCGATCATTCGAACGAAATTACTTTTGCTCCTCTTACGATTGACCTCCTCATGGGCTACGATTGGCCAGGAAACGTTCGTGAGCTTGAGAATGTGATCGAGCGTCTGGTTATCTTACGTGGAGGAAATGAAATCCTTCCTGAGGATCTTCCGGCCAAAATCTTCCGTTCTAACCCACTTGCCACTCAAACCTATAAAACACTTTTTGAGTTGCCTGATCTTGGGGTAGACCTGAAGCAGATTCTTTCTGATATAGAAGACTCTTTAATCATGCAGGCCATGAATCGAACCAGAGGCAATAAAAATCAAGCCTCGAAGCTTCTGACCCTTAATCGGACAACCCTGATTGAGAAAATGAAGAAAAAGAACTTAGAATTGTAAAAATATAGCCACCTTCGGGTGGCTTTTTTTTTGATTGTCAGGATTGTGTCAAGGTAGTTTTAGGCTTAAGTTAATTCGGCTCACCCCCCTTTAAAAATTTTTTTGAGTTCGCTACAAGAGCGCCACATAAGTGAAACAAAAACAAATCTCATTAAAGGAGAAAAAAATGAAACAACTAATTATCGCTCTCAGTCTCTTGGCCATGTCTGCTGCTCAGGCAGGAGAAATAAAAATTAAATCAATCAGCCAGTATGAACTTTGGGGTTCTGCGAATGCTTCATCGGCATTCGGAATCAATCCAGATATGGGTCGCGCATGGATAGAAGTCACAGTGACGGCCAATGATCCAGATGGTGGTCTTTCAGAAGTAGAGCGCATTAAAATGGAAGGCATTACATATGATCAGCAAACTGGTGCTATCAATGTTGATTTTGAAGGGAAAATTACAACTTGTGCTGAATATAAAACTGTTGGCCGCTCAATCTTCCGTCAGAAAGTGATCAAGATGACTCCAAACTGTAAGTTTGTAAGTCGTTGGAGAAAATTCTCTTATGACAATGGTTTTGAAATGAAGAAGACAGCTGCTCTTGATCTTTTTTTAATCGTAGAATAATGAATCAACTTGTAGGGGCCATTGTGGCCCCTACTTCTAAGTAAGAAACCTCAGTAAATCCCCTGTTTTTAGTATCAATCTTACTGGCAATTAAACCTTTGTCGTGTTGTCAAAACGCACCTTTGACGAGTGGTTAGCATCTCCATTATTCCTATAGGTAGACAGGAGTATGCTTAAATGAATTCAGTGTTGTGGGTGAGCTTTATAATGCTTACGTTCTTACTCGTCAGTCTTCGACTTTTTTCTTTCTGAGTCTTCAATAGACTCTCTAATGAAATATTTTATAACCTTATTTCGAGAGGCTCCGCCGAGAAGTGCGCGAAGACTTTCATGAAGGCTATCATCATAGATAAGAGCATTCATAGTTCCTGGACCACTTTCAATTCTGGCCATGATTCTCTCGATGGACCCAGAGGCTTTTTCAAGTCTCGCCATGCTAAGATTCACGTTTTTAACAGTCTGGCCTAGTTGAGCTTCTCGCAATTCCTGGGTGATCTTTTCAACGTTTTGGCTGGCCTTACTGAGTGAATTGACGGTTTCAATAAGCTTCCTTCCGTCATCCATATTGAAAATAATCTGATCAAGACGGCTTAGGATACGTTCCGTGATTGTCGCGATGGACTCACCTTTAGTCATAATTTGTTTCATATCGGCTAAGTTTTCAGATTGCAGCACGTCCTTTTCAGGATTGAAAACATTGGATGTTTTGGTGCCATCATAAATCTCAAGATATTTATCTCCAACTAGACCAGCGGTAGAAATTGAAACCTTTGAATCTTGTTTGATCCATTTGAGTTGAGATTCCAACATCGTAAATCTGATTTCAACATTCTCTTCACCAAGAATTTCAATATCATGAACACTACCAACTCTAATCCCTTTAAGTTCAACGTAGGATCCAGGTTTAAGGTTTTTTACATTCTCTACATGCGCTTTCATCTCTATTTTGGTTTCAAAAAATGAATTTTCCTTTCCGATGCTAACGATCATAACCATGAGGATGCCAGTTAGGGCGGATATGAATAGACCTACTTTAATAAAATTCTTTTCATCTTTTTTTCGAAGCTTCATTTCTCTTCCTTACAGTGAGCTGGAGAAGTTTTTAATAAAAATATCATCACTCGTTTCAAATTGTTCTATCGTGCCTTCAAAATATATTTTTCCGTCTCTGAGTATCAGTAATCGGTCACAGATCTTTTTAGCTGCAGGGATATCGTGGGTGACAAATATTCCAGAAAATCCGCGTTTCTTAAATTGATTCATGATATCTAAAACAAGATCTACGTTAAGGGGATCAAGTCCCGCTGTAGGCTCATCATAAAGCAGCACTTCTGGGTTCAGCGCCATGGAGCGTGCCAGGCCCACTCGTTTTTGCATTCCCCCTGACAGGTCCGGGGGCATGAGATCCCTGGATTCTGCCATATTAACGAGATTTAGGATTTCCATTACTCTCGTTTCAACTTCACTTTCTTTAAGCTGAGTGTGCTCAAATAGGGGATAAGCGACATTTTCAAAAACAGAAGCAGAATCAAATAGGGCCCCGCTTTGAAATGAATAGGATACTTTTGTTCTAATCTTAAAGAGTTCTTCTTCTGATAAATTATCTATCCTCTGCTTTCTATAATAAATTTCACCGCTATCGATTTCTTCCAGACCTATGAGTGACCTTAGTAAAACTGATTTTCCGGTTCCTGAATTTCCCAGAAGTCCGATTGTTTCTCCCTTATAGAGATTAAAAGTGACCCCTTGATGAACTTGTTTGTCCTCAAAGCTTTTTGTCACGTTTTTAATTTCTAAAAGTGTTTCCATATTATCCAAACAATAGAAGAAGTATTTTACTTAAAAAGAAATCTGAAATGAGAATAATCGTTGATGTGGTCACAACTACCCAGATGGTGGCGTTACCCACGCCCTTAGTTCCATCGGTGGTTAAAAATCCCCGATAACAAGCAAGAAGTGAAATGACCAAACCGAAAAAAGCGCATTTAATCATTAAACCAAATACATCCATGAACTTAATGGTTGTAAGGACCTTATTGATGTAAAAGCCCGCGGGCATACTGAATTCAGAGTTTGCTATGAGCAGCCCCCCCACAATCCCCATGAAGCCCGCAAGCGTGCCAAGAAGGGGAAGTGAAATAACAGCTGCCAAGACTCTCGGAACGACTAAAACACGCACTGGAGAGGTCCCCAGGGCCCGAATCGCATCAATCTGCTGAGTCACATTCATAGCTCCAATTTCTGCACTAATCCCTGATCCAATCCGGCCGGCAACTAAGAGGGAGGTGAACAAAGGGGCCAGCTCTCTTAAAAGAGACAATGAGACAATCGCGGGTACATAAAGGGTGCCACCAAATTTTTCAAGGCCATAACCAAATTGGAGAGTCATGACCATGCCTGTGACAATTCCAATCACCAGCGTAATCGAGATAGAGCCAATTCCAAGATGTATAATTTGCTCGTAAAGTCGTCCCAGATAAAATGGCTTTGAAAATGTGCAGCGTACGAATGCTAAAAAGAGTTCAGTGATCTCGCCAGTAATTTGCAGGTTCTTTTTTATTTTTTGAGCAATCATTTAAATTCCACTGAATCTAGAAATTGTTCAAAGTCAGTATTTACTTCTTTGGCCGATTCAAGTGGTGTAATTGAAACAAAATCAAAATAGCAGTTGTTTCTTCTCGTATTAAGGACATTCAGACCGACAGGGACGCCGTCCACCAAGCCTTCTCCTTCAAGACGATAAGCTTCGCGGTTTTTAAAAGTCGTATAGTCTCTTTTTTCAATTTTAAGCTTATCGACAGTATTAAAAGTTTTATTGGCGAGTTTGTCTAAAGGCTGATCCTGAAATTCATCACAAAAGCTATTGGAAAGGAGAATGCGTCCATCAAGTTTATTTACCCAAACGTAGTCAGATCGATCTTCATTTTTCTGGGTCCAGTTTTCTGATTGGAATTTAACTTTATAGCCGCTACCCTTGGCACTTTCCGGCTGACTTGGTCCCATAGAGAGAGAACAACCTGTGATGAATAAAAGAAGCCATACCCACATAACTCTACCGATTTGAGCGGTTAATAAAAATGTCATACATATTAAGTTATTGTAATCCTTCTGCATATAAAGATATGTCAAATCATCGACAGGATTTTTTTGCCTATGGGTAAAATATGTCTTTTGGAATCTCAAAAGTAGGCTACACTCAGATTTGAGGTAGGTAAAAATGACCACAAGAAGTGGTCGCCTCAGATGAAAGACAGGAAGTCTTCAAAAAATGAAAATTTTGCCAGTTCTATTAATGACGGTATTTTGTTGCAGTATATTTACTGCGCAAATTGCGTTGGCCGAGATTTTCAATCAAGAAGCCCTCAAAACTCACCTCCGCTGGAATCTGTTAGTTCCCAAAGATCAGTTCTTCATTAACAAGAAAGAAGGCGTCCTTAATATTGAAACAGTCAATCTGGAACTATTCCATACGCTCGCCGGTGAGATGGCCAAGTTAAATGCAGACGGACAATATATAGAGAGCATTTCTTATTCTAAAGAGAACTTTCCTGCCAAGCCAGCTACCGTATCGGTTAAGTTAAAAGACCCTTCGGTAGAACTTTTTTCTTTTTATCGGGACGCTGACAAAAAGTACATATTAGATTTTTGGATTAACACTGATCTTGTGACTGAGAAGACAGCGGCATTTAAAAAACCGCTCCCGCTGCCGGTTAATCAAGCCTCAGTCATGGCCCCGAAAAAGAATATTGCTCCAACAAATCCTATGTTGGCAAAAAAGAGCAGCATTCTTCCTATGGTTGAAGTGACCAACGAGATCGCCAACGAAAAACTTCCACACCCCGGGTACCGTGACTTTAGATATGGTGCGAGTTTTATTTGGGATTATCGGGCGATGATTCCACAGTTAGAGAAAGATATTTATCTCGCCTCAAAAATTCCTGATTCACTCTATCCTATTAAAGACAGAACGAATTTAGATGACCCTAAAGAAGCTCACATGCAGTTGACTGTGAACTTCTACCGTGAGGGAAAATGGGGATTACTTAACAAATCAATTACTCTTTATGAGAAGAAGTATGGTCGCGATACGAACGCAGTCATAAACGAATTTCTTAAGGCCAATGCGCTTTTGAAGGGAAATATAGCCAAGCCAAACCGTGGAATCACGCAGTCTGCGATGGTTATTCTTTCTAACATCAAAGAAATGACGACTGACTATGAACTGAAAGCTTCAATTCTCCGTTATCTCATTCAGTACAGTGTAGATATGAAGGATCATGTAAGGACCCTCGAACTCTCAAAACAACTTTTTGTTGAGGCGAGGGGAGAATTTGATCAAAACCTAGTGATCCAATCCGCCCTCACGATCCTTCATGCACTGGCCGAATTAAAGCAAGTTGAAAAAATTGAAGAGTTTTTAAGTGACAAGAAACTAGCTAGCATCTTGCCGCCACAGATGGGCATTGCTTATACGACCTTTGCTCTCCTTTCAAAAGGGGAAACAAAAGAGACCATTAAACGATACAATACAGTTTCTAAGTCCCTGGCCAAGCCCATTCACCCAGCGATCCTCTATAACGTAGCTGAGAGCTATTTTCGCCGTTCGGACTACCTCGCTGCCAATAAATTATTTGATGAATTCTTGAATTCATACTCATACCTCCTTCAAGCACCCTTTGCTCGTTTACGACTTGCACTTGGATATGAGCTTATGGACCGTGAGATTGGTGAGACACTTGTTCTTTACAGAAACGCCATTGATAGATCCACGGATCCGGCAGCTCGCTATGAAGCGAAACTCCGTTACGTTGCACTCAGAATCGCACGAAAACTAAATCCAAATGAGGAAGACCAGGAAACAGCTGTTTTCCTTGAGCAGTCACCGGATGAGTCGAAGGCGATAACGGCAGACCTCAAGAAACTTCTGTGGCTCGTTCGTTTAAGATTTTTTATTGGCACAAAAGATTATGAGAAGGCCCTAGCTTACCTGACCTCAATTCCGCTTGATACTATTAAGCCAGCTGAGAGAAGAGTGTTTGAAGGTGACGGTGCTGAAATTGTTTTTGGTATTATCAAAGACGCTTACCTTAAAGAAGATTACGCAAAAGTAGTTAAGATTTGGGAAGTGTATAAAGCGAAATACGAGTCAAAAGTTGCCAAGAACTTGTACCTGAACTTTGTTGTTTGTGATTCCTTTATTAAGCTTGGCCTCTATAAGAGTTATGACCGTGCACTAGACACTTTTAAGACTGTTCAAGGTGAAGAACCACGCATCTTTCCTATCTGGGTTGAGAGAGTAAAAACTACAAACCTGGCAGAGATGGTGGAAGAACTTAGCTTAATCAGAATGGTGGCAGATAAGGACTGGAAGGGCGCAAGTGACAAGCTGGCCTCATATCCAGTGTCACTTAGGGACTCTTTAAACTATCCGTACTACATAGGATTGGTTCACTTTCACCAGAAAGAGTACCCAGAAGCTATAACAGAATTCGAAAAAGTGTTGGTTAAACAAAACAGTGAAAACCAGCTTACGCCTCGACAAACGGCTGATCTTTTAATGGGTTATGTGGACTCTCTTTATCAGTTAAAGGACCAGGAACGGTTTAAAACTGTGGTCCGGGCCCTAAGTCAGGACATCAACGCCTCCAAGTCGGCACCGATCTTGAATGTGTCTGAGCGAGTTAACTACCTCCTCATCGAATCATTCGCTGGAGAGGCAAAGCCAGAATGGAAGGAGATCGAAATGATGACGAAGGGTTTCAGAGAAAAATTTCAAAAATCTCCTTACACTGCACGAATCGGATACCTTTACGGGTTATCATTGATTAAGAGTTCGCGAATCGCGGAAGGTAAGGAGGTACTTAGCCTTTTAACAAGTGATGAAAAAGTTCCTCTGCATATTAAGGAAATGTGTAGAAGTGAATTAGCGACTTTGGAATTAGTAGAAAAAAAATTATAAACGAACCCACTAACAACGGACAGGAGGTCTAATGTTATCTCAAGGTTTAAATCTCGTAGGCAATCACCCAAAATTCAATTCAGCCCTTGAAATGGCACGTAATGTGGCCGTGACAAAGACTCCTATTCTGATTTCAGGAGAAACAGGATCTGGAAAAAAGGCGATTGGTTCGTATGTTCACCAAAATTCTGCTCGCAAGAATGCTCGTCTAGAAGTTGTAGACTGTAGTGTTGATACGGCAAACGTAGAGAAGATTGTCCTTGGTTACCGTTGTGATGAAACAGGCCGTTTCATTCGTGGCGTACTAGAAGTTGCCAACGGTGGTACGGTAATATTTGCCAACATTGACGCACTGGATGATATTTTTCAAAAACGGCTCTATACTATCCTTCAAGAGCTTCCTGATTACGAGTTAGATGTTCGCGTTCTTGCTACAACTTCGAAGAATCTTTCTAAGTTAGTTGGTGCTGGAAAGTTCTCACGTGCTTTATACACATATTTCAACGGAGCGCAGATCGACATGATCTCACTTCGCGAAAGAGGGACAGACGTGGAGTTAATCGCTCGTCACTTCATTAATGAGTACGCAACTGAGACATCTGCTGGTGAGCTATCACTTTGCGAAGAAGCTGCTCGTAAACTTTCTGACTACAATTGGAATCAAAATCTAATTGAACTTCGTTCTTTCATTCGTAAGACACTTTCTAATATGGAAGGCAGCACTTTGGATCTTGCTGCAATCGAAAACGGTGAGCGTAAAGTTGAATTCACTTCAAATGAAATAGATGAAGATGGCTTCAAGCTTATGTCACTTAAAGATGCTGAAAAGCTTCTTATTAAGAAAGCATTGGTTTTCACTTCTGAGAATAGAACTCAAGCGGCAAAAATCCTTGGTGTTTCTATCCGTACTCTTAGAAATAAAATTAATGAGTACAGAGGCGAAGGCACTACGTATTTCATTAACTTAAGATAATTTTTATATAAATTGTTGAGGCCAGTCACATGGATGTGAATGACAAGACACTTAAGGCACTAACGACCGCGCTGAACTTTCGAGAGATGCGCCAGGAATTAATTTCCTCGAACGTTGCAAATGCCAATACGCCAGGATTCAAAGCTAAAAAAATAGACTTTGAAGAGGCGTTGGCACGAGCTCTGGACGTTGATGGTCAAATGGGTATGAACGTGTCTGATGGGCGTCATCACGATGTGGGCAATGGCGGTTTCAATAATCTTGAGCCAGAAATTTATGATAATCCAAACGGTGTTGTTTCAGAAAATGGAAACACGGTGGACGTAGAAGCTGAGATGGCCCAAATGGCAGAGAATAAATTGATGTACGATGCTTTGGTTCAGTTGATTAATAAAAAGATGGGCATAATGAAATATGCCATCAACTCTGAGAAGTAAGGGGAATATAGATGGATTTACTCTCTAGCTTACGTATTAGTTCAAGTGGTCTGGCTGCTCAACGTAAAAGAATGGAAGCCCATTCTTCTAACATTGCGAATGCTCAGACTACCAGAACTGCTGAGGGTGGCCCTTACAGAAGAAAAGAAGTTGTTTTCGGCTCAGAGCCGGAAAGAGAAGCTTTTTCTGAGATCCTGGAAGGTGAACTGGCCGAGAATGCTCAGACGGTTCATGCAACTGAGGTTGTTCATAGTGATAAGGTTATATTTAAGCATGACCCAACTCATCCTGATGCAAATGCAGAGGGGTATGTGGCGATGCCGGATATTAACCCAATGGTAGAGATGGCCAACATGATTGAAGCTCAAAGAGCTTATGAATCAAACGTAACGGCGATTAATACAACGAAACAGATGGCGATGAAGACGTTGGAAATTGGACGATAAGAAAGGAATAAACTATGTCGATTAAAGACATTTCAAGCTTTCAGAAAACTCTTGGAAACGCGGATGCGAAGGGTTGGAGTCGTGCAGTTGATAATGACTTCGGTGGAAATTTTAACATTGAAGGGGCGCCTTCAGTTGGTGGTCCGGAAGGTGCAAAAAGTTTCGGGGATTTTTTACAAGATTCAATTGGGAAAGTGAATTCCCTGCAAAATGAAGCTAATGTAGCGATGGAGCAACTTGCAAGCGGCGAAAGCCAGAACTTGCATGAGACATTGCTCGCCGTAGAGAAAGCAGATATTGCTTTCAGAACTATGAACCAGGTAAGAACGAAAGTAATCGATGCTTACCGTGAAATTATGAAAATGCAGATCTAATTAGGATGATTAGATAAGCTTGAATCAGGAGGATTCAGTTGAATAACTTCTTTTCGCAAACGATAGAAAACTTTCTAGACTTCTTCAGGTCACTAGATATGACCAGAAGAATAGGAATGATTGGTGTTGCCGCCTTGGTAATTGCCCTGATGGCAGGAATTATCATTTACGCTGGGAAAACTGATTATAAAGTTTTATATACCGATCTTACAAAAGATGATTCCGCAACTATCGCTCGGATGCTTGAGGAGGGGAAAATCTCTTATCAAGTGAAGGATGATGGTAAAACCATTCAAGTACCAGAAGACATGGTTGAAATCTGGCGCTTAGAGATTGCCAAAAAAGGTGTTAACTTTACAGGGACTGTTGGCTACGAAGTTTTCGACAAACAATCATTTGGAACTACCTCATTTGTACAAAAAATAAATAAACAAAGAGCTCTCGAAGGAGAGTTGGTTAAAACCATTATGCATATCAAGGGCATTGTTCGTGCCCGTATCCATTTATCTATTCCTGAATCGTCTCCCTTTGTTTCAGAGAGAAAACCACCAAGTGGTTCTGTAGTGCTTGATGTTGAGCGTGGTGTAACCATGACTAACGATGAAGTTAAAGGGATCCAGTCGCTTGTGAGTTCATCTGTGGATGGAATGAGATCTCATAACGTTGTTGTTATCGATTCTCGTGGTAAGAAGCTATCTGAAAACGACGGCGACCAGATGTCTACTGAGACCGCTAATCAAATTGCCTTAGAAACGAGATTAAATTCACAGTATGAGAAAAAAGTAGAAGAGATTCTTTCTCGAGTTATTGGCGAAGGTAAAGTTATTGCGAAAGTGTCCCTTAAGATGGACTTTACTGAAAAAGTAGAAACCCAGACTTCGTATGATCAGGAAAACTCAGCAGTAGTGTCTGAAGTGCGAAACGAACAGAAAATGGTGGGGGTTCGTCCTTCGCCGCAAGGTATTCCAGGGGCGAGATCGAATCTTCCTGGAGAAACCCCACAGCCGGGAATTCCAGAAACTCGCAACGATGTTGATAAGTCCCTTGTTACTAGAAATATGGCCGTTCCTACAACTGTGACAAAATCGAAAAAGCCCACTGCTTCAATAGCAAGCATGTCTGTAGCCGTAATGGTTGATGGTAAAAAGATTCCCGTTTTGGCCAAAGATGGCTCTCATATGGTGAACGAGGATGGGGTTAATATTACTAAGTATCAGGCATGGACTGAAGATGAACTTCAAAACTTTCAACAGATTGTAGCTAGCTCTCTGGGTATTAACCAGGGCCGCGGTGATAAGCTCGTTATCAAGAACATGGAATTTGCGACAGAAGATCTTGCAGAGATGGAAGCGATCATGAGAGCACGTGAAAATCGTGAGCTTATGAAAAATGTTACTAAATACCTAATGATTGGTGCCATTATATCGCTTTTCTTCTTCATGGTAGTGAGACCATTTATTCAGTGGCTTACTGAAAACTCGGTTGAGTCAATTGAAGACTTCTTGCCGAAAACAATTGAAGAACTTGAAAAAATTCAGGCCAATCAGCGCCTTCCAGGACTTGAGGATGTGCTTCCTTCGATTGAAGACAAACTCAATCCAGAGAAGATTGAAGGGAACATGCTAAGAGAGAAAATTATATCTCTTGTTGAAGCGAATCCTGGTAAAGCAGCTCAGGTGATTCATGAGATGATTCACACTGCTGATGGACAAAAAGAAATTGCTTAATTTTGAATAATAAATGGTTTCAGGAGTAAGATTGTGGCCGATGAACAACAAAGTTTAGAACCAGATGTGCAATTTGCGCTACTTTCAGGCCAGGAAAAGGCTGCTATTCTTTTGTCCGCTTTGGGGCCAACGACAACAAAGTTGATTTTCAAACACATGAAAGACAACGATGTTAAACGTATGATTAACAGCATGTCGTCCATTTCTAAATCACCTATCTGGATGGTTAAAAAAGTTCTCGAAGAATTTTATTCAGCTATCAATGAAGATGCTGAACTTCTCTTCTCAGAAAATAAAGGCCGTGACTTTATTCTGGGCACACTTGGCGAAGATCGTGCAAAACAACTTCTTGGTCAGATTGTAGATGTCGGAACGAATAACACTCTTGAATCTCTGGAACTTGTAGATACGAGAACTCTTGCTAACTTCCTCATCAATGAACATCCTCAGACGATTGCTCTTATCTGCGCACATTTGCCAGTAGAGAAAAAAGTAGATGTGCTCCGTAAACTTCCTGAAGGCCTTCAAGCAGAGGTTGTTCTTCGAGTGGCGAATCTTGATTTCGTTTCACCAGAACTTATTGCGCAGCTTGATGATGTTCTTAAAACAGAGCTCTCTACGCTTGGATCAATTGATACTCAGCAGTTGGGTGGTGTTGAGCCTATCGCAGATATGCTCAATCTCATGGACAAAAACTCTGAGAAAAATATCATGGCAAGAGTTGAGGAAAAAGATCCTGAGCTTGCTGAAGAAATTCGTAAACTCATGTTTGTCTTTGAAGATATTATTTTTGTTGATGATAGAGGTATTCAAGAGCTTCTTAAAGGTGTGGATAATACTAAGCTTGTTATTGCTCTTAAAACAGCTCCTGACGAAGTTAAAACCAAACTCTTTAAGAATATGTCTAACCGAGCAGCAACTCTTCTTAAAGAAGATTTGGATGCCATGGGACCTACAAAAATTTCCGATGTGGAAAAAGCTCAGCAGGAGATTGTCCAGCAGCTTAAAGATCTTGAAGCTAAAGGTAAGGCGCTTATTTCTCGAGGTGGAGAAGGCGACGCGTTCGTTTAAAAGGCAGTTTAATTTATGCAGAAGTACCGTACATCTGAAGTTAAATCATTTGAATTCTCCGACCTCAAGGGAACTCATGTCATCACTCAGAGTGATTTTAAAAGCTTCAGTTTTGAAGAGCTTAATGGTGAATCAGCTAAAACCGAAAAAATCTCGGAAGAATCCTTGCGCTCAGAACGCAGTTTTGAGAAAAGACAAGAATCCAAGAAGAAGTGACCAGACGGCTGGAGGCTTCCTACAAGGATGCTTATGCTGAAGGTGTTGAAAAGGGCCGGGAAGAAGGAAAGGCGCAAGCCTTGCTTCAATACCAGGAAGAACTAAATCACAAGATAGATGGGTTTGTTGAAATAGTTAATGAAATTCAAGCCCAGAGCGGTAAATTGATTGAGAAAAATCGTCACGAAATTTACTCATTTGTTAAGCAATTCACAAAGTGGATCATTCTTAAAGAAGTTAATGAAAAGTTATACCTTGAAACACTTCTTGAGAAATTAATTTTAGAACTCAATGCCCGGAAAAATCTTGTGATCAAAGTAGGCAAAGCAAATTTTGATAAAATGCCAGAGGTCGTTCAGGTTGTTGAGGCCCGTCTGGGTCAGCTTTCCAATCTGAGAATTGAAATAGGTTCTGAAATTCAGCACCCTGGTATCCTGCTGGAATCTGAAAATGGTTTAATTGATGGCACTCTTGAAGGTGTTTTTAAAAACATTGATAAGATTTTTGAGCAAGTAGTTAAACATGAGTGAGGATCTAAACCTCAATCTCATTCTTCGTCACATTGAAAGCCGCATTCCTTATGAGAAAGTTGGAAAGATTATCGCCTCTAGGGGGATGGTTTATGAAGCAGCTGTGCCTAGAGCAGTATTGGGTAGTAACGTTGAATTCATTGCTGAGAATGGTGAACGCTCACTGGGTGAAGTTGTAGCTATTCAGGGCACCAATTGCATGGTCATGCCATACAACGAAATTTCCGGGATCAATTCTGAAACAAAGATTCATCTTAAGGAAATTGTTACCGAAGTTAGAATTTCACCAAATATGTTAGGTAGAGTTATCGATTTTCAGGGAAATCCCATGGACAATAAAGGTCCAATCGAAGGGCCTTATGAAAAAAGATCTATTTTCGGCACGCCCCTAAACCCACTTGATCGTCCACCAATTCGAGAACCCTTAGATACTGGAATCAGTTCTATTAACTGCTTTATTACTGCCGGTAAGGGTCAACGTTTGGCAATTATGGCGGGATCTGGTGTAGGTAAATCAGTTTTAATGGGTATGGTTGCCAGAAATACGAATGTCGATATTAACGTCATTGCGCTTATTGGTGAACGAGGTCGAGAGGTCTTGGAGTTCATTCAGTCGGACTTGGGTGAAGAGGGCCTTAAACGATCAGTAATTGTTGTAGCTACCTCGGATACCTCGGCTCTCATTAGGACGAAGGCAGCATACACAGCAACCACCATTGCTGAATTTTTTCGTGACCAGGGTCAAGATGTGCTTTTGATGATGGATTCAATAACACGTTTTGCTATGGCCAGTCGTGAAATTGCGCTTTCTACGGGTGAGCCACCAGGGCAGAAAGGTTATACACCAAGTGTTTTTGCTAAATTACCGAAGTTAATGGAGCGAGCTGGTACCAAAAAAGGTGCGGGATCCATAACTGGAATCTATACCGTTCTCGTTGAGGGTGGAGATATGGACGAGCCAATCGCTGATGCCGTTCGAGGTATTTCAGACGGACATATTGTGCTCTCAAGACAATTGGCAGCAAGAAACCACTACCCTGCAATAGATGTTCTTTCATCCATATCAAGGGTTATGCCGAAGGTGACTTCGAAAGAGCATAAAATAGTTGCCAGTCATTTACGTGATCTTTTGGCTTCTTATAAAGAGTCTGAAGACCTAATCACCGTGGGGGCCTATAGCCGTGGATCAAATCCTAAGATAGATAAGGCAATTGCCATTTATGATGATTTAACAAATTTACTGCGCCAACAAGTTGAAGAATCATTTACCATTGAAGAGCTTTTTGACCGCATGCTGGATATTGCCCGAAAGGCAGAGACGGCAGTCGATCCAAATTTTAGATAAATATGAAACGTTATACCTTTCGCCTAGAACCAGTATTGAAAGTTAGAAAACTCAAAGAAGAAAATTGCCGTATGGAGCTGGGACAGCTGATTTCAGAGCTGCGGAAAATTGACGATCAATTAGTTCATGACCGAAAAGAAATTGATAATTACTTCACCATTCAGGAAGGAGCACTTAAGACTGGAGTTCGTGGGGATCAAATCCAGGCGTTCCCGATGCTCGTTTCTGCCAAAGAGAAAAATATTCAGCTACTCATGAGAGATAAAAAGATTCAGGAAGATCAGATTGAGGCAAAAAAACAAGAACTCGCAAGCCTCAGAGGTGAACTCAAAGTCATCGAAAATTTGAAAGAAAAAGATTACAATGAGTACCGTAAGGCCACAAACAAAGAGATCGACCAGAAAGTTGAAGAACAAACGCAGAACTGGTTGCAGCATAAAGAACGGAAGGTTTGAGATGAAATTTTTACTAGCACTAATGATTCTGCCCGCTGTTGCGTTCTCCGCACCGGCCAAAAGAGTCTATAGCGAAGAAGAATTCATTAAGAAAGTGAATGAAGAGGTCAAAAAGAAAGTCGACTCAATCAAGAATAAGTCTGTCTCTGACCTCACAAAGGAACTTCTGGATAAAGAAGAAAAACTTCGGATCAGAGAACTTGAACTTGAAAAACAACAGGACTCTTTGAAAGTCTCTGATAATGACATAGCGAAGAGATATGCAGAGCTTTCTGCCAAGCAGAAAGATTTTATTGGGTGTGCAGAGAAAAACAATGAAGAGAGTAAGGGGCGAATCGGTCAGTTGGTTGAAATGGTCTCAAATATGAAGCCAGAGAAAGCTGCCTCAGTTCTATCCGTGCAAGATCCTGAAATCGCCGTTCAAATTCTCCAGCTGATTGACGCTAAAAAAGCGTCAAAAATATTCAATTTCATGGACAAAGATATTTCCGCCAAACTTCAGAAGCAGTACCTGCAGATGAAGAAATAGCCGCTAGGCTATTTATCAAATCCCAGACTCACGTGTTCGCCCAGACCTGAATGATCTCCGTAGTTAACAAAATTCGTACAAGTTAAAGTCTTCTGGTCACCCCAGGTATTCACCACCACATCGCAACCGTGATCATCATTTTTATTTTTGATAATATCAACAACAGTCACCCAGTGATAATTGAATCCACCACTGTTTAAGAGTACGGGAGTTGGTGTGACCTCTACATAGGTCGTGGCAGTTCTATATCGTCTCACCTTTTTAGTGCTTCCAAATAAATCACCTTTTACTGATTTAAGAAATCCGGATCCGCTCCAGCTCGCTCTCGTATTCCAAGTGACCTTAGGACACGTATTTCGAGCCGGGGATTCTGTGAATATCTTGCGTAAAGATTTTTTCATGGTCGAGGAGTGCTGACCTGGACTGGCATCTGTCCCATAATAGTCATTACTCTTGGGAGACATATGGCGATTACACAGCATACTTGTAACGTTGGAGACTGCAGTCTGACCGCAGTAGCCCTCCCAACCGTTATATCCGGTAGAATCAGGCTGGATATGGCTTATGGTTTTATCTGGACAGACATAATAACTAACTGCTTTTAAGCCCGGATAAAGCACGTCCTTGCCACTGCCTTTAGTGCTGCAAGTGGTGCTGGATTTCCAGACGTATTCCTTACTCCCTGAGGTGGTTTGAATATAGGATTTTAACTCCAAGTCCTCTAGTGTTGCCTCGATTTCATGACTTGTTGTGGCCATGGCAAAGGGAGAAATAACGAGAAGAAAGGGAAGAATAAGTTTTTTCATAAATCCGATTTTAGTTAATCTTAGAGATTGGGAGGGGTATTTTGAAGATTTTATCCTGGCCGTATAGAAATTAGACACCACTTAAATGCTTGATTTTCCCAAAAACCGGCAATTCCTTCCTAGTTCGAAAATAAGATTAAAGTATTTTTGGAAGTTTCTGCCCTGCTATATTTTTAGCCCTGAGTTATGTGACAATGTTCCATAGGACCAATAAGGAAACGTAATGATCCAGGCAGCACAAACTAAATACATCGAACCAAAAGCTCCAGTGAGAGCTAAAGGGGCAGTTGCGGAGGAAGCTAAAGCTTCTGATCCGGAATCGATGATTGAGGGTGCGGATTTTGAGAATGAATTAAAAGCAAGCCTTGGTGAAGAAGCTGAGCCAAAAGTTAAGGCAGTTGAAGTTTCCGCTGAAATGATGATGATTGCTCCGGCCCAGCTTAACGCTGCCCCCGGTGCTGAGTCTGAAGTAGTTAGTCCTAAAGTTTTTGACCCGGCCCTTACTCAGGGTGTGGATAAAATCATTCAGCCACAAACTACAGATGTTCCAGTTGAATTAACTAACGAGCAGATTTTAAAACTTGCTCAGGGTGAAGCTGATCCAGCGATAAATGCCGAAGTTGAAGGCGAAATTGCTCAGGCCATGCTTAAGACTCCACAGGTTCAAACTGGACGTTCTCCGGCACTTGATTTAGCTAAATCAGAAGTTGATTCTCAGTTAGTGAATATGGAAGATTTTGTTGCTCAGAAAAATCTTGCTGTAAAAAAATCACTCAATAATACATCTGCCTACGGTATGCCGAACAAAGGTCATGCCGGTAAAGCAGGAATGGAAGTCGATCTTAAATCAACTCAAACAATTAATGAGCTTGGATCAACTGAATCTGGAACAGGTGGCTCTTCGATGAATTCACAGCAATTCATTTTGAATGCACAAGCTGATCTGGGATCGAATGCCAAAGTAAATGAAATGCAAGCTCCGATGAAGACATTTAATATGTCGGATGTGAAGACAGAAAATTCAAATCAGATCATGACTCAGATTACTGACTATATCGTTCAGGCCAAGGCAGCTAAAGAGCCAACAGTGAATATGCGGGTTAATCATCAAGAGCTTGGCATGATCGACATTACAGTTAATAAACTTGGTGCAGGTCAAGATTCAATCGCTATCAATATTGCGACTCATTCAATTGATGGAAAGAATTTCTTTCAGACTAATTCAAAAGATCTTTTCTCGCACTTAACAAATTCAGGACTTAATGTTTCTGATATTAAAGTAGAGACGCCATCACAAACGGCTAAAAACGAATTTGATTTCGGAAGCCAGTCAGGTCGTGGTGGATCTGGTCAGGAAAAACAGTTCGGTTCTGAGCAAAATCAAAAACGACATGATTCTGATCGTCGACAGGATCTTTGGAACCTTCTTAAAGATAAGGAAGCAGCCTAATGCCTGAAATGGGAAGACCAGTCACAGCTCAGCAAGCGCAATATAACCAGGTTCAAATGGCGCCGAAGTCACTTGCTGGCCGCGGTAAATCTGAAGCTCAACAGCGCGAAGCTCTCATCAATAAAGCGACAGGCTATAAACCTAAGAATGAACTCTTTAAAGAAGGGCCACACAACGCTCTTGGAAAAGATGAGTTCATGAAACTTCTTACATTTCAATTACAGAACCAAGATCCAATGAATCCAATGGATCAAAGTAAATTCACTGGTGAGCTTGCTCAGTTTTCTCAGTTAGAGCAACTTTCAAACTTAAATAAAAAATTTGAAGACGCCGGTAAGAATCAGGCGATTCAAGATAAATTTTATGCTGCTTCTTTTGTCGGTAAAAAAGTTGTAACCACTGGTTCAACTATGAACCTAAAAGAAAGTGGGGACCCAAGTGAAGTTCTTTTCAAGTTAGACGGCCAGGCTTCAAAAGTGATGGTCCGTATTCTTGATTCTAAGAACAACGTTGCAGGTGAAATCTGGAAAGAAGGTTTGTCTGAAGGTGCACATCAAGTGACTTGGGACGGAGTTGCTTTAGATGGAACACCAGCAGTGAAGGGTAAATATACCGCACAAGTAAAAGCGTGGGATGAAAATGGCCAGGAAGTGGGAACACGAACTGAAGCCACGGGTATCGTACAAAGTGTAACGTTTGATCAGGGTGAACCAGTGTTGACTGTTGATGGTCAGAAAGTTTTCTTGAGAGACGTCGCTAGTTTTCATACTTCTGATGTACAAACTCATCAAGCAATTAATCCAGCGATGAATAACACTGCTGCACCTGCTGCTAACGCAGCACGGGCATTAAATACCGACTTGTCGGGGCGTGATGGTTCGATACAATTTAATAACGGAACAAATGCGGCGAATGCTGTTCCGTCTGAGCAAGCAATAAACGCTTACACTCAGAACGCAGGGATTTACGATTAATATGAGCAGCAAAGTTAACTCGTTTCTTATTCCAAATGTTTCTTCACTTCCTTCTGATACTCAGAAGGCAGAGAAAACAAACGCCCTTAAGCAGGGAGAGAAGAGCGAGTTTAAGGGCTTAGTTGATCAGCTTTCGAATAACGATATTCGTCTGCCTCAAGTCAGTGGGAAAAATATTGGA
Source organism: Halobacteriovorax sp. (assembly GCA_020048985.1). Taxonomy (GTDB): domain Bacteria; phylum Bdellovibrionota; class Bacteriovoracia; order Bacteriovoracales; family Bacteriovoracaceae; genus Peredibacter. The sequence goes on from JAIFLR010000049.1 coordinate 45,206, forward strand.
CAGGATGTTCAAGTTTCATCTCACGCGATGAAGAGATTGCAGGAAAGAAATATTGAGCTTGATGGAAATGAATTCATGAAGCTCAAAGAAGCGGTTAGTAAGTTGAAAGCGAAGGGTAGTCATGACTCTCTCGTAATTACCAACAAGGCGGCCTATGTCGTCGACGTAGATAAAAATACGGTGGTAACTGCGGTGGATAAAAACAACATGAACGAAAACGTTTTTACGAAAATCGATTCGACTATTTTTATGATGTAAAGCTAATGGGAGTTAGCTAGTTTTTAATAATAATTTTGGCATATGAGGTGGCTGGTCCTTTTCTGGAAGCCATGGATGAGAAGCTGTAGTCTTCAAATCCCCTCGCCACATGGAGTCTAGGAGGGACAAAATGAGTATTCTTTCATCTTTTAACATCGGTGTTACAGGTCTAAACGCTGCAGGACAATCAATGTCTGTAGTGGGTGATAACATCGCCAACGCTGGTACTTTCGGATTCAAGTCATCACGTGCAGAATTCCAGGACATGCTTTCAGCTTCTCTTAAAGGGATTGATGGCGGTGACCAAGTTGGATCTGGTACAAAACTCGCACACATCACAGCTCAGTTTAACCAAGGAACTGTTGCTCGTACTCAAAACATTACAGATCTTGCCATTAACGGAAACGGCTTCTTTGAAGTCGATGGTCCTCAAGGCAAAGGCTACACACGTGACGGTGCCTTCCACTTTGATAAGGAAGGTTTCATGGTTAACGGTGATGGTTATAAAGTTAACGGATTTCAGCCTGACGAAAAAGGTGGAATCACTACTAAGTCTGGCCCAATCAAACTTGGTAACACAACGATCCCAGCAACTCCAACTTCAGAAGTAAAACTTTCGATGAACTTAGATTCTCGTGAGCCAGTAATGAAGTTTGATCCTGCTAATCCTGAAAAAACATCTAACTTCAATTCATCAATGACTGTTTACGATAACGTCGGTACAGCTCGCTTGATGACTGTTTATTATAACAAAGCTGCTGACGGTGCTTCATGGGAATACCACGCCATGATTGACGGTGCAGACGCTACTGGTGGCGTTCCAGGTAAAATGATGGAAATGGCCAACGGTCAATTGAAGTTCAACCAGAAAGGTGTTTTGGAAGAAGAAATTCCAGGCATGAACAGCTTCAACTTTAATAAGGGTGCAGCTGCAGGACAAAAAATCGCTCTTGATTTCGGTAAGTCTCTTAAAGAGGGTGGAACTGGTCTTGATGCTTCAACTCAGTTCGGTTCGAAATCATCTATCGCTCGTCATACACAAGATGGTTCTTCGGCCGCTACACTTTCTTCAATGTCTTTCAACGATCAAGGTATCTTGACTGCTGTTTACGATAACGGTCAACAGCGTGACCTTGGACAAGTTCTGGTTGCTAAGTTTGAAAACAACGAAGGTCTATTCAAAACTGGTAAGAACTTATTCAAACAAACTCTTAAATCTGGTCAAGCAGCTCTTGGTAAGCCGGGTGCAGATGGTCGCGGTGAAGTTCTTGCGAAATCAATTGAGCAATCAAACGTTGATATCGCTAACGAGTTCATCAGCTTGATGGCCGCTCAACGTAACTTCCAAGCTAACACTAGAACGATCACAACTTCTGATCAGATGTTACAAGAAGTTCTTAACATTAAACGTTAATAGTCTCTAACTCCTAGCTTCTAACTCCTAAGGGGAGCTCAAGCGAAAGCTTGAGCTCCTTTATATACAACTCTGTCAGAAGATGTTGGAGGCGCTTTTTAAATCTCACGCTAAAATAGAAGTATGAAAACACTTCTCCTTTCATTCTTATTCGTAACCATGGCTCAAGCTTCTTCCCTACGACCTGATCGAGGTCTCTATGTGTGCCAGCAGGGCAACGAAGACAGTATTTGTGATCAAATCTTAAAACCTTTTTTTTCAGGCGATAAACTAACAGGGATTTCTGTAGAGTATGTAGGTTGGTGTGGGTCGATGGGACCTTATACATACCCCTGTGAAAATGGAGTGTGCGAAGATGCGGGACTAAAATTTGAATTTCGCGATTCCACTCACTATCGTTGGGAAAATAAGCAGTACGGCTTTGTTTGTGAAATGGGTAAGAAAATTATTGTCCGCTAGCTTTGGCACTCGATGAACCGCTTAGAATTTCAACTGGCTCTTCTCGTTTTTCTGTCGCTGTAGATGAATCCATCGAATAATAAACGATTTTACTATCTTTACACGTTTGCCTTTTAAGTTTTTCCACACGTTCACAAGAATGTGCGAGACTGATTTCCGAAATTTTATCCAGCTCTTGTTGATTACCTAAAACTATTTGCAGAAGCTCACCGCTGGTTTTCTCGGAACAATCTTTCATCATCTCTTTGGAACCTTGCTCGGATTTCTTTTTCACTACGGCGCAGATGGATTTTTTATCCAGCAGCACATCGGGAGAATTATCATCTAAATCCTGAAAAAATCGGGAAGGGACATTGTTTCCATTATTCAGTGCTTGGATAGCTTGTTTTAAAAATCTTTTTTTCGCGTTTCGAGTTTCTTCAATCTCTCTATATTTTTCCCGAGTCAAACTTGTGCAATCACCTTCCGCAAGAACACTTATCTTAAGGGCAATGGCGACTTGGACTGCCTCATTTAGGCATTCCTCAGCATCCTGAGCAAAAGAAGAGAAGCTAGCGAGGAGACCGAGTAAGACTATTATTTTCATAGAGTGATTTTAAAGTACCTGAGGGACTAATTTTAAAATTAACGGGGTTCCAAGATCTTAGACCATTTCAGAGATGACGTACTGGCCTAAAATTGAGGCTTTGAGAAGGGAGGTTTACAATGAGCGGGCAGGAGGTGATCTATGCCATTCCTAATCGTCACGGTTCTTTTGCTCTCGACGCTCAGTTTTGCCAAAATTAAGGATTGCTACAAAGAGGTCAGCCAGGCCGAAAAGAATGAATGCATGTTGTTTGAAAGAGATCAGGCGGTAGGTCGTTTAATGACCGCCGTGACTGAATCCTGTGCCACTGAAGACGAGGTCCAGGAATCCCGAGGAGGGTCTATCTATCCGATGCTGTTGGATGAATGTATGACGAAGAAATTAGATCATTTGACCAAGGACTTAAAGGCTGAGAATTAACCGTTGTTTCCGATCGCCTCAACCGGACAAGCGGCCAAGGCGTTTTCAGCTTCTTCGACTTCGGCAGGAGTCTGAGGTTGGAGCATAACGTAGGCATGACCATCGTTATCGTTCATAGTGAAAAATTTAGGAGCTTCAACACAGCAAGCATCACACGCAATACATTGATCATCCACATAGTACTTACCAGGGATGTTGTCTTTGAATCGTGAATTCTTGTCTGCCATGTAAAGCTCCTCTTAACGCGCTTAAGTTACATTAAAGCAGGGTTTGTGACAATCTTAGCTTTATTATTTAGTGCTTTGATCAACTCTTCTCTCACTTTACGTGAGAAAGCCTGACCTTGAGTGGTTACTTCGGCGGAAAGTTGGTCTTCCACTTTTTTGCCTTCGCCAGTCACCTTAGAGTTAACTTTTACCAAATAGATGGTTCCAGCGTTACCAAAGTTAAGTACATCACCCGGATTTGCCTTAAATAGCTCTTCTGACTCTTTTGGGGCCAGGTTCATTTGACCAATCGTCTGATCATACTGATTGGCATCGGCATTTTTAAAGAATTGAGCATCAAGCTTTTTCTGAATTTGATCAAGTTCTGCCAGTTTGTTGTCTTTTAGCAAAGCCGTGATTTTTTCTTTTTCAGATTCAAGGAGTTTATCCAAATCTTGAGCTTTGGTCTTTTGAATCGCCAATTGAGCGAGTTCGGACTTAACCATATCAAGAGGCTTTGTTTGTGCCGCTTTTTTGTCTTCAACCAAAATAAGGTGGTAACCAAACTGAGTTTTAATCGGCTCAGAAATAGTCCCTTTGTTCATTTTGAAGGCTACGTCGTCAAATTCTGGAACCATTCTTCCACGGGCAAACCATCCCAGATCTCCACCGTTCGTTTTTCCAGTTGGATCCTCTGACTCTTTACCTGCGATAGCGGCAAAGTTCCCAACGTTAATTTTCGATTTAAGGGCCTTAATTTTGTCCAAGGCTTTGGCATCTTCACCCTTGATCAGGATGTGGCGGGCCTTAACTTCTTCGGCTTGGTTGTATTTAGCGTAATTCTCAGTATAAGCAGCTTCCAAAGCCTTGTTATTTTCTGGCTTGGCCAAGTAGTCCTTAATTTCTTCTTCCGAAACACTCACCAAAGGCGCCAGGGATTGGCGGCTGATTTTTATCGCATGAACGTTGATGCCGTTATTCTTAAAGTTAAGAACGTCTTTAACAAAGTTCTCAGAAACTAATGTGCTACTGAATAGCCCATCAACTTTCTTTTGCTTCAGGTCATTTCCAATAAGCTCTTCAAACTGAGTTGGAGTGTAGCCGTTTGACTGTAATACGTTGCGGTATAAGTTTACATCAAACTGCTCATTACGTTTGAAATAGGCGAGATTCTTAATTTCGTTTTTAATCTCTTCTAATGACACAACGAGTCCCATACTGTCAGCAGTATTTGCGATCAATTTCTGTTGAATCAGGCCATTCATGACAGATTGTTTGATCCCCATCTCTTCTAATTGCTTCTGAGTCATCCCTTTGCCGCCCATCATTTGATTGAAAAATTCAACCTGACGGTTAAGGGCAACTTGATATTCTTTGATCGTTATTTCAGTGCCATCAACAGTCGCAACGTTCTTTCCTCCTCCCACAGAGAAGTTATCAAACCCGCTGAACAAAAAGCTCGCGGTGATAATGAGAAAGATAAAAGTCAGGATAAAATAAGACATTTTGCTCGCAAAAGCGTTTTTCATTGGTTTCCTTTGGACTAAAAATAAATGCAAGTTATTTTATCGGGGAACAATGGTTGAGGTCAAAGACTTTTGACTAGAAACTTCGTTGGCATTGGGCATTGATTTCGTTACTCTTTAACCATTCGAGAAAAAACTTTGAGGGTCTGAGCTTGAAACTGATAAATGAGTCTTCTAAAACCAAAATTGTCAATAATCTGATGGTGGCAATCCTGGCGGTTTATGGCATCTCGCAAAAACGCTTTGACCTGAATGAGACGACCTTGTTTCACCAGCTGGTGACTGAGGTTATTTCGCCGGTTCAAGAGGGGCTCGCCAGTTCCAAAAAATCGCTAACCTTCCTCTGGGAAAACTACCTTTTGATCGTTAATACCAGCAAAGAGAACAATGTTCTTAAAAAGCAGATTTCGCGCCTCGAGAGTGATCTCACGACGATGGAAGAGGTGAGAAAAGAGAATTTAAGGCTTAAACGGCTTTTAAGTTATTCGGATGAGATGTCTCATCAGCGCGTCATGGCGCAAGTCGTTGGTTGGGATTCTGCCAACGAATTTAAAGTGATTCGTCTTAACAAGGGGAGAAATCACGGAATCAAGGTCATGGCCCCAGTTATCACTGACCATGGACTGGTTGGTTATGTTTATCGGGTTACGGACAATTACTCTGATGTTCTTACTATTTTAGACCAAAACAACCGTGTCGACGTGATGATCGAAAGAACTCGCACCCACGGGATTGTCGAGGGCGTGTTTAATTTTAAATGTGCACTTAAATACATTATGAGAAATGAGCCAGTTGAGGTCGGGGATAAGTTGATCACCGCCGGCGTAGGCGGAATCTATCCTAAGGGTATTAAGGTCGGGATGATAACGGACGTAACTAAAGAAAATTTCGGTATGACATTATCGATAGAAGTGATTCCAAGTGTTGATTTCGATAAATTAGAAGAAGTTTTGGTTTTAATACCAACTGAAGTAGCTTCTGCATCCGCTGTTTCACCTGCGCTTGCTCCAATTGAGGAGAAAAAACTATGAGAATGAAATTTTCTCAGATTTTAATATCATTCATCATTACCTTGGCCCTATTGATTGGTCTCGAAATAGTGACATCGACCATCCTTCCCGCTTTAGGTTGGAAAGAATATCGCCTGACATTTAACGTTCTGATTATTTTATTTCTGGCCATTCGCATGGATTCGCCTCTTGTTCCATGGCTTATTCTTGGCCTTCAGATGATCCACTCAATTTTTTCTATCGAAGGGTGGGCCCTTGGGACCCTCGCGGGATTAATTGTGATGATGTCTGCCAATTATTTAAAAGAAGTTCTGCATCTAACGACTGCGTTTATGACAATGCTTACGGTTCAGTTGTTCCAGGTCATCTGGTACGTGACTGTGACTTTAGTTATTTGTTTGAAGATTTCAGACTTTGATAAGTTCGGATTAATCCTTTGGAGTTTTATCCCAGGAAGTATTCTTCTGTCCTTAATTTCTCCAGTTTTGTTCTGGATGTTAGGACTCATCTGGAGGGTTCCTAGTGAAGGTGGCTCTAGAGGAGTAGAGATTTAGTCATGTTTGGTGAAGAAGAATTAGTCAAAATACATAAAGATCGGGCAACACTCCTTTCTTATATTATCACCGCCGCTTTCGGTCTGGTCCTGTCACGTCTTTGGTACCTACAAGTCTACAAGGGCGAGACACTCCATAACTATTCCATCCAGAACCGTCTGAGAAAAGAAGTCGTATGGGCGCCAAGAGGGCTGATCTACTCCAGGGACGATCAATTAATTGTGGATAATATTCCGCGTTTTGATGCCATCCTTACTCCGCAGTTTTTGATGGAGAAGGAAGAGACGTTGCAGAAGCTCTCTAAAATTCTGAGTCTGGATATTTCAGTCATTAATACTGTTCTCAAAAAGAATTCAAACCAGGCCAAATATCGTCCTATTATCATTAAAAAGAATATCTCATTTAATGAGCTGGCCCAAATTGAAACTCAGAATGCTGATTTACCGGGAATCAGTGTTGATACATTTATCTCCCGAGAATACCGCGACAAAGAAATTGGCGCGCACTTGTTGGGTTATATTTCAGAAGTTTCTCAGACTCAGCTGCCTAAACTGCGTGAAAGAGACAAGGTGGATTACCGCCTGGGAGATTTCATCGGTCAGTTTGGTATTGAGGAACAACTAGATAATTATCTTCGCGGCGAGAATGGTCATGAGTTTGTTGAGGTGGATGCCCGGGGAAGAAGAAAACGTTATATCAATACGGATAATCTTTTTAAGGGTGCTGAAGCGGAAAAACCTCTCTCAGGTATGAACGTTAAACTCACCATTGACCGAGATATGCAGGTCGCGGCTTTCAATGCCCTGGAAGGCAAAGTCGGCGGAGTGATTGCTTTAGATATTGATTCCGGTGAAGTTCTCACGATGGTTTCTCGTCCCTCATTTGATCCTTCTCAATTTTCTCGAGGTCTCACTCCTGAATACTGGCGAAGTCTGGTCACTAATAAAGAGCATCCACTAAGGGATCGAAATATTCAGGAACACTTTTCTCCTGGATCTACTTTTAAGGCCCTGACTGGTATTGCGGCTTTTGAAGAAGGCGAAATTGACGAAAATACAGAAGTCTTTTGTACCGGGAAATGGCATTTCGGAAGACGTGCTTATCACTGTTGGAAAAAAGAGGGACACGGAGCAACTAACCTAGTGAAGGCGATTCGTGAATCTTGTAACGTTTACTTTCAGAAAGCTGCGAACCGAATGCCTATCGATGCTCTGGCCAAATATGCTAAAGCCTTCGGCTTAGGGGCACGTACTGGTATTTCCCTCCCAAGAGAGGTTGCTGGTTTAATTCCCACTTCTGAGTGGAAAAAGAAACGCTTAGGACAGGAATGGCAGCCGGGTGAAACCTTGTCTTGCGCTATCGGACAGTCTTACGTTCTTGCTTCGACTATTCAGCTGGCCACTGCCTATGCGGCTATTGCTAACGGCGGAAAGATCTATCGTCCCTTTGTCGTAAAAGATGTTTTTGATACAAGTGGCGAATTAGTTAAAACTTACACTCCGGAACTTCTGTCTCAAATTCAAATGAAGAATCCCAAGACTCTTAAATTTATTAGAGAAGGATTGTTTCAAGTTGTGAATAACCCTAAAGGAACTGCCTGGTACCGTAGAGGGCAGGGAATCTTGATGGCCGGTAAAACGGGAACATCCCAAGTGAGGGGTGCTAGTGCAGATAAGGTTCACCAAAAATGTGAACTTATGGAATATGAGTATCGGCACCATGCTTTATTCGTAGGGTTTGCACCGGCAGATAATCCTAAAATAGCTACAGCTGTTATTGTTGAGCACGGATGTCACGGTTCAAGTGCAGCGGCCCCAGTGGCAGAAGCAGTGATCACTAAATACATGCAAAAATATCATCCTGATTTGTACCTTCAAAACTTAGAGAAGGATAAAACGATCAAAGACGGGTGGATAAAATCCCTACGTGCTAATGCTGCTCCTAAGCCAGTTGCGGCTCCGGCCCCAGCGGCACAAGGTGAGGAATAATGAATCAACGGTTCCTGGAATTTTTAAAGCGATATGATTTTAGTTTCATTGGAAGCATGTCTGCCATTTTTTTGGTCGGTATTTTAAATTTATATAGTGCAACTCATTCCCAGACTGGGGAAGGTTTGGATGCTCTCTATAAATCCCAGCTGATGTGGTTTCTTTTTTCAGTAAGTGTCGCAGTCGCCATCTCGTCTTTCTGGTTATGTTGATGGGGAAAGTAGGGATGGGTGCCCAGCGCTGGTTAGTCCTAGGACCTATTCGGATGCAGCCTTCAGAATTTATGAAAATGGGCCTGGTTCTCGCCATGGCCCGTTATTTTACAAGGGTTAGTCCGGAGCGCGAGCTGGGCTTTAAAGAACTTATCTTGCCGGGAATTATTGTCATGATTCCGGCGGTGATGGTTATTCTTCAGCCCGATCTTGGTACCGGAATGCTGCTACTCTTTATTTTCTCCATGATGATTTTTTATAAGCGTCTGAAATGGAAGACCATTGCTACATTGGGAGTTATTGGACTGGTGTCCGGAGTCCTCATGTATAACTTCGGTTTAAGAGAATACCAGCGTAAACGTATTCTTACCTTCATCGATCCCTACCAGGATGCTAAAGGCTCCGGTTATAATGCTATTCAATCTGAGATCGCCATCGGTTCAGGCCGCTTATTTGGAAAAGGATTCAAGAACTCGTCTCAGGCTTCTTTGAATTATCTTCCAGAAAACCACACAGACTTTGTGTTTGCGATTTTTAATGAGGAGCATGGATTCTTTGGATCTGTGTTTTTGATTATTCTCTACCTGGTTTTTTTCATGCGGATGATCTGGCTCGCGTCCTCAGTCCAGAGGTTCTATGATTCCGTCCTGGTTGTAGGAATTATGTCGATCTTTTTTTGGCATGCCTTTATTAACATGGCCATGGTGTCCGGACTCCTGCCAATTGTGGGGATCCCTCTACCTCTCATGAGTTATGGAGGGTCCAGCATGCTCACTTTTGGAGTGGGTGTAGGGATGGCGACTTCGATTTCAAATAGCCGAAACTTTTTTAATTAATTGTCGATTTTTTAGTCAGTCTGGCCAGGCCAGATATCTGAAATTATATGGGCAGCCCTTGGCAATTCATTTGCAGATTGAGTTGGCATTACTCCTCAATCAAGGGCCTTCCGCATGTTTAAGCTGTTCTTCCTCTTCAGTATGCTCCTCACTTCTTTCATGAGTTTTGCGTCCCCGCTGGAGCAGATGGTATCGATTAAAGAAAGACTAAGAATTTCATTGTGGGTTGAGGGACTTGAACAAAAACCGCAGGAGAAATCAGTTCCCCAAGTTAAAAATGAACTCCCCGAGGAAATCGAGCGCTCCCTCAGAAAATTGTGATTTCTTCTCTTCGTTAAACATAGTATGATAGTCATACTATATGAAAAAAATCGCGAATATCGGAAGTTTGCTTAAAAAAATCTATCGTGTCTACAGTATCGAACTCATGAAAGAGCTTCAATCCCGTGGCTTCAATGATCTTCGTCCAAGCTTCCTTGAAATTCTTATGTATCTTTCAGAAAATGATGGTCCATCTATTAAGCTGATCGGCAAGGCCTGTGGACTCAAAAAACAAACTATGACGTCTCATCTGAACGAGCTTGAAAAACGTGGCTACATCACTCGCAGCCACTCTGAGCATGATAAACGCGAGCAACTGGTTTACATGACTGACTATGGTGAAAAATTTAAATTGAATTTGCTTCAGGTAACGAATGATTTGGAAAAACAGTACACATCCAAACTTGGTGAAGTTGAACTTGATCGCGTAGAGCTGATGCTGGATAAATTGTACCGGGAATTGCTTGAGGGACAAAAGAAGGGAAGCCTGATTTAGGCCGAGCGTCCCTTCACTTCTTCTAATTTGAAACCCTTCCAGTATTTATAGCCACCGGAAACATTGTTACAATTGTAGTAACCCCTCTTCACTAAATATTCGCAGGCCAGAACAGAATTTGTCCCATCTTCTGAAATAATGAGGAGTGGTGTTGTGCGAGTTTGTATTTCCATAAAACGATCCGCAAACTCTTCCCACGGAATATGAAGAGCTTCAGGTAATCGGTTTTGCGCACCAAAGTCAGCGGCGGTAACATCAATGAGAATAAAATCAAAATCAGGATTTCGGTAAATGCGCCAGGCCTTCTCAGGAGAAAGATCCAGATAAGTTCGCCCATTCTGGACGAAATCATCAGAAACTTCTTCTCCGTTTTTAATTCGAATTAAATGATTACGTTCAATTTCCAGGAGATTGTGAATACGGGTTTCGAGTTCCAGAATTCGGCCCTCAAGTCGGCCCATTTCTTTTTCGAAACTTTGTAACTGGCTAAAGACGTTTGTATGCTTAGGATCCATTCCGCACCTCTGATGTCCTATTTTATCAGAGATACGTCAGACTAAAAAAATGGGTAAATAGTGCCAAATTGGATGCGATTCACGATCATAGTAGTCAGGATTGCCCCAGAAATAAACAGGCAACCTTCATAGAATCCATAACCTATGCTTTGTCTCTCAGAATCAATTGAGCCTTCGTGCCCTCGCTCTTCTCCCATGCGAATCGGGAAGATTTTCACCAGGCCTTTTTTAAATAAAGGAAAGATGATCAGGGAGAGGACTGTTTTGAGTAGCACCTGAATACAATAGACCGTAATGTCGTAGTGTTCCTGGTCAAAACAACTGGCAATAATAAAACCGGCACCCAAAGAAAATCCGCCATAGGAAAAACACAGGGAAAGATTCTTCTGGATCAACAAACGGTTAAAGGTGAGCTTGCTAATGAAAGTGTAGTATTTGACTGAGAATCCAACGATGACCAACATATAAAGCCAAAGAACGAGAAGAATGATGAGAGAGTTTTCGGCTTCCATCATCACGGTTCTGGTCAGGTAGGCGATGACAATGGCGTGGCAAAAGCTGATGACTGCATAACTCATATTCTTTCGTTTAAGAATTTCATCAGTGTAATCAAAATTATAAAAAACAATGGATTCAATTATATAAAGCGAAAGCAAGTAGAGTACGATCGCGATTGTTCCCCAAACAGCAAAATGAAAAAGACTGAGAAAAACACCGGATGATTCATTAAAAGAAATAGAGGAGAAAATGATTGATATACCAACGAGTCTTGAAAACAAGTGAAGCGTATCTGCCGGGTTCTCAGAGGGATTAATCTTTTTAAGAACTTGTCTTTTTACTGTTGGGTAAAAAATGACATGTGCGTATCGATAAAGATAGATCATGACGCAAACAAATGCGGCAAGTAAGAGTCGTATAACCAGTCGATCAAATATTTCGGCCATATAGTTCCTTAAAAATTCTCTTTAAAGTATTCGATCAAAAGTGTTTTCATATCCACTTTTTTCATTCTCTCTTCCCGAAAGAATTGGGGAAAACTTTCTTGGGTGATTTTGCCTTGAGGTCCAAATTCTTTATTGGGGCCATAGTAGGGCTGGTTTAAGCTTGCTTGAGATCTCATTTGTTGGAAAAAATCCATATCCGGTCTGAATTTTCCCCAGCCAAGGTATTTAGGGTAATTCTTGAAGACCTTATTAAATTTCCAGATTGTTCTGCCCTTCTTAGTCGTTTTCCATTCACCGAACTCAACATTTCCTAAATATAGGCTGCCTGGTGGTAGCGGTAAAAACTCTTCGGTACTATCTAATCTTCTGAAGAGTGAAAGTCCGATGTTGCCCATGTTCCTCTTCGCAAATTCTTTACTCGTCCTGACGATGAGCTCTTCGACGTTGTCATAACCAGATATGACCCGATATTTTTGGTAATAAGTTTTGATTAAAAAACCAGTGGCATGGGTATCAATCAGAATCGCTGTTGAGGGAGTTCCCTTAATGATTTTAGAAAATGCTTTTCCATTTTGTAGATACTGAACACCATGCTCTGTTGGGGAGAGTGCCTTGGCCAGACCAAGATAAGCGATCATCAAAATGGTATAAAGAAATATTTTATGCATAATCTATGCCCGTATAATTTCCTGGATTTTTTTCTGAGCAGATGGTGAAAGCTCCTCAAAATCACAGTGAATTCTATTAACGGCATGGGACTCGCTGTACTTCTGGAATAAATCGGTCGCTTCTTGAATGTTTTTGGTGACCGAGTGATTAATGGACAGAAGAGATTCTCTCATGACCTTCATAGGGTAATGGGTCTGTGGAGAATTGGCAGAGTAATATTTAGAAAGTCTGCCTTTGGATGAGCATTTTATATAATCAATATTTTCTGATTTTAGAAATTTCTCAAGTTCCGCCATTTGTGGCAAATGAGCAGAGCCAAATGTTTCAAGGATTTTTTTAGGAATATTGTTTTTAACAATTCTTTTCGCCCAGATGTTGGATGAGCTTTTCAAAACCCGGTATAGATAGGCATCGTCATGCTCTTGGTAAGCTTCGATATTGGCCGGAATTGAGTATTCTGATTTTGCACTTTCAAAATAGCGAAGAAGCATTTGCTCAAGGCATACAGCGCGGTAGTGAAAATAAACCATCATAAACATATGGAAGCGGGATAATAGAAAATCGTCAAAAGTAGAAATGGCCCTTTCAGAAATTCCCAGAAAAGCTTTGTTACCCTCAACGCAGATTTTGAGATTGTCGATAATCCAATCCAGGTCAAATTTTCCATAACTCACGCCACAGAAATAACTATCTCTCAGGAGATAATCCATTCGGTCGCAGTCCATCTCCGAAGAGACTAATTGATGCAGTAACGGGAAATAATTAATTCCCTTAACAGTGAAATATTCCGGATGCTTCGTTTCGCCCACAACCAGTTCCGCCACAGCATCGGGTAAAATTCCAAACTCAGCGGTCACACCTTTAAAAGATTGAGTGAATGAAGAGTCGGTGATTGATTTTATTGTATAATCTTCGTGCGATGCTTGACGGTCTTTGCTTTCAAGAAACTGCTCTGGAAGTTTTAAATCAGAAACATTTGGCATCACCGATTCAGTTGAGTGACTTAGGGGAGCATGGCCAATGTCATGTAAGAGACAACCCAGGCGAAGAGTTTCTTTTAGTCTTCGAATATCTGATGAGTTTTGATCTTTAAATAAACTATTAAAAACAAGGGTAGAAACGTGCATCACTCCGATTGAGTGGAGATATCTCGTATGAGTTGCACCGGGAAAGACATATTCAGAAAAACCCAGTTGCTTGATATTTCTTAATCTTTGAAAAAAGGGATGCTCAAGTATTTCAATTTCCGCATCACAGATGGGAATTGAACCATGGACGGGGTCACGAATTTCCACTAACTTCTCCCTTATTCGCCCTGCATTTCTCGGGCGTACTGGTGAATCCAGTCCGCAATGTCGCGTGATTCATGCATAGGCTTATCATCAATAAACAAACAGGGAACTGTCCCTCGGCCGGTTAATTTTACAAGATGATCTTTGAATTTATGATCTTCACGAATGTCTAAAAATTTCACTTCGCTCTCAAGTCCAGTGGCTCTCAAGGCGGATAGCACTATTTGACAATAAGGACATTGCTCAAAGTAATACAGTTCCAATTTTTTTTTATTCATATTCGCTGCCTCTCAAAATAAAAATGGCTCCCCTTGGGAGCCATTTTTATTCTACTTAATCATCATCAATATCGTCTTCATCTTCATCATCATTTTCTTTAACTTTCTTTTTTGGACCCTTAACATATTCAATGTCTTCGTCCAATTCATCCACAGTCTCTTCGACTTCTTCCGGAGAGTCGAGGCCTTCTTCATATCCCCAACCGTATCCGTAGCTTGCTTCGTCTTCGTCGTCTGCTATTTCGTCAGCAGGCTTCGCTTCGCCTTCTTCTTCGTCATCAGCATCAAACTCTGCATCGAAATCATCGTTGGCTGTATCTGCTGTGTAGTCGTCATTAAATGGGGCAGTCGCCGCGTGAGCAGGAGTTGCTTTCTTAACCACTTCTGCTACGACAACTTTCTTTTCTTTTTTAGGAGCTACTTTCGCTGCAACTTTTTTTGCCGGAGCTTTTTTAGCTGGAGCTTTCTTAGCGACAACTTTTTTTGCCGTGGCTTTTTTAGCTGGAGCTTTCTTCGCTACAACTTTTTTAGCTGGAGCTTTCTTGGCCGCAACTTTTTTCGCTGGAGCTTTCTTAGCTGCAACTTTTTTCGCTGGAGCTTTCTTAGCCGCAACTTTTTTAACGACTTTTTTTGCAGGTGCTTTTTTAACTACTTTCTTGGTCTTTTTCGTTGCCACAAAAGATCCTTTTGCTGGTGAAGGGTGGATTTTAAACACCCTGATTATAAATGGTGGGGCGGTCCTATTTCAAGTCAGGATTTAATGTCTGATGGATCTTATATCACCCGCAGGTGATTGGGGAGGTAAAGGGTTTGAAAAGTTATTTTGCCTTCTGTCAGCAGTAGCAGCAGTGCTCCCGCGGTCCCCTTCGGAATAGAGCGCCATGCCCGTTCTAACTTCCTCATAGTCTCCTTTTCCCTCTTGCAGTGAGTCAAGTGTTACTAGTTTTGTTGAATAGAAATTTCTTTTCATGACTTCATTGGTAGCAGGGAATCCAGATGGGGGTATGAGAATACCGTCGTCACTCACCCCGTTATAGGGACCAGGCATATAGGCTGAATAAATCCTCTTCTTTTTGGATGCCCAGTAAGTCTCGTTATAGCTATAGTTCATCTTATAATGAAGGGGACTATATTGTGGATCTGAAGCACTGCGATTAAAAAATGTTCGCATTAGTTCTATCAGAGGCATCGGACAACCAGATGTATCACTGACTTTTTGGAGATTGAATTCTGAACCACCATAGAAGAATTGCCAAAATTCTCCTGCGAGACTTTTACAACTTCTGGGAAATGATTTTATGTTGTATTGGGGGTCGGTGCTCTTGACATCTGCAATGTCTGAAACAAATTCAGCGGCTTTGATGAATCCCGGAATCGCACCCGGTGAAGCATCTGAACCTTTAAGGGCTGTTTGATAAATCTGGAGAGCGGCTTGATTGGGTGAAAAGATATAGTTTTTCATGCCAGCTTCTTGCGCTTTCATAAACTCAGTAACAGTTGTGAGTACTGAATCTTTATCATAGAGAAGGTCCAGTTGATCATTGGCCCCGAGATAGAGAGGGGCATAAATATCAGCGCGATAGCGCTTAACTCCAGGAGCTGTATTCCCTAGCGGAGGCAAGCCTGCCCCAGGAATTAAGCCAAAAGAATCAACACCGTCCAATTGATTTATTTCAAAAGGTGTCGGAACAAGGTAGTTAGCCGCTTCATATTGGTTAGCGGCCCTTACGCGTGAGATTTGATCTGCCAAGTCCTCTGGTGTAACTTGACCTCCAATATTTCCTCTAAATGCTACAAACTGATCATAGTTAAAAAGTCCTACTGCCTTATCTCCAAGGTAATCCGTTGGAGGTTTTGAGCCCTTTGGCATGACCGCATATATAGGGTCAGAGGCATTGGAGTAGCTTTCTGCCGTCATATTGTTGCCAATAAAATCGTAAACAAGATTTGGAATGCCAAACTTTACTGGCTGATTGGCAGCAAAGCCACCGATTGGATCCGTGCCACTTTTTAACCAAAAGTCTGATCCTGCTAGATCAATTGGAAGTGGAACTCCAGGTCCATATTCCCCTTTATTTAGTCCTCGACCGCCAGGCAAAAATGGATTGGGAGTCCCAGTAACTTCAAGCGAAGAGATATAAGGAACAGATCGCAGCTTGCCCGGATCTGTTCTGGACGTAAGATAGGAGGTATTATTCCTTTGCGTAAAGAGCATTGGCCCAATTCTGCCCCCCATGGGCTTAGCAGCAGCATAAGCCGTAAGCTTAATACTCTCAGCGGAAAAAGGATTAAACATCCCAACAAAATCCGCTTCACCCTTTACGGCGTAGTAAGTTAAGACGTCCGGATTTTTATAAAAACCAAGAGGATATCCAGGGACAGGTAGACCGACTTTTGAAATATCACAGGCACCTGATTTATCTTTTTCTGATCGTGGAATTAAGGCAGCATAGAAGGTTGCATAGTTAACCATCATGAGTTTGAGATCAACGAATTGTTTTTGATAAATCTTATCAGATGGAATGAGAAGGCTAGAATTGGAGCTTGTGGTTTCAAGAGGGGCAAGCTTTGGTGGTAATTCTGTCAGCGTAAACGAATTTTTCATTTCGTTATCAGATTCATTACCGAGATTTCTGTATCCAGAATAAAAAGCTTTCACAATTCTTTCATTACCCAAGTGGCTTTTAGCGAACTCATCTACGGGAGTGCAAGTTCCAATACCACCAATACAAACTGGCTGGGGGGCAGCTTCACGATTCATGACTTTTTCAAGATTTCGAATTCGCATAGCAAGTTCAAGCGCTTGTGGCCAAGCACCCTGACGGTCAGCAAGAATGGCAGGCCCTCTCGACCCCAGCGAATCACCCTCACCTAGGACATTGTAAGCCCAAGTTATGGTTGCAAGCATATTGATCCGTGACCTCTTGACGCAATCATGAATTTTTTCACTAATTAATACATCTAAAAATGACCTCGAAGCTTCTTCCGTTCCAGGAATACTGTAGCCACCAAATTCTGGAAGTCCCGGAACAGCATAACGTTTACAAACATTGGTCTGTGAACCCGCGATGTGAATACACGTTGCCGGAAAATTGTAGGGATCAAAATTAACTCTACCTGAAAGCACGTCATTGTCGGCTTGAAGTCTGAAGTCCATGCATTTGCCGTTAGCACAATCATTACCAGCCTTAGGGGAGACAGGATTTTCTACCATCGGGGTATTTAAACTTCCGACAACGTAATACTTATACATCCACTCTTTGAAGATGTTTCTCATTTCCCAATTTAAGTACGCGATCTTTGTGAGTTGCCTGGATTGAACGGCAGCTCCAGCAAAAGCCGATGCATCAGTTGCGTTCTGAAGATTGATTTTGGCCTTCACAAAAAGACCCACGTTAATCACGAAGGCAATAACGGAAATAAACACCACCAACGAGGCGGAGAAGAAAATACTAATCTGGCCCCGCTGCGAATTTTTCGGGGCCATTATGCGGTTGCTTTTTGCCACTAGCGCCATTTTTTTCAGTTAAAGTAATGGATTTTACGTCCCTCCATTTTGGTACGGCGTTTGCGAGGTGTAAAGCAATCCAAAGGGTGCCGATCTTTGGAAGCTGTACGTTTGTGGAATTCGGCCTACCTCTCCTAGCAACCCCACCATGTTTTAACCCACCTAAAAATTCACCTCCCTAGCCATCGAAGGATGTCTAGAGGCACGTCCAAAAACGAAAAAGGTCGGGGGCAAAACTTGCAGGGTCTAAAGATGAGAGGGAAATGTGATTAAATGGAAGAAGGAGATCGAATGGCCAAATATTCTAAGCATACATTTAAGCCAAATCAGAATGAGAAAACAGAGTGTTTCTGTGCTCTTTGTCGTTCTCCGCGTGTGATTCGTTATTCCCGGCGCCTGATGGTTCGTCACTACTTTCAGATCCTGACCCTGGCCTTTGTTTTCACCGCCGCCACCTACAGTTGGTTTAGCTGGAACGGAGCCTTTGCCTTGCCTCTCATTTGGTTTATTTTTGAAACCACTCATAAGACTCTCTACCGCAAAGATCTTCAGTGTCCATTTTGTGGGTTTGATCCCACTTGGTATAAAAAAGACGTGAAACTCGCTCGTCGTAAAGTTGAGGAGTTTCTTAAACAAAATCCAGATGGCCCGATCATGGCGAGAGCTCGAAACCAGCGAGAAAATTCCCAGTCCATACGCCAGTAATTTTTCAGACTCGCATCAAATTACATTTAATATCTGACGGTTAGAAATTTTCTAATTGGCCCTTCGTTTTCATAGGGAGAGGTTAGGAAAGGAAAGAAAATATTCCTTTTCTATAAAATAAAACCTGAGGTATTAAGGTTGGATAGTATACATAACTATTTCCTGTATCTCCCATGCGAAGGAGCATTTATGAGCGTAAACAAAGTTATTTTATTAGGTCGTCTTGGACAAGATCCAGAGTTGAAATACACTCCGGGTGGAGCTGCGGTTTGCAACTTCTCTATGGCCACAACTGAGTCTTGGACAGACAAACAAGGTCAAAAACAAGAAAAAACTGAATGGCATCGTATTGTTGTTTGGGGAAAACTTGCTGAACTTTGTAACCAGTACCTTGCAAAAGGTCGTCAGGCATTCGTTGAAGGTCGTCTTCAAACTCGTTCTTGGGACGATAAAGACGGAACTAAACGTTACACAACTGAAACGATGGCAACTACTGTTCAGTTCATTGGTGGTGCAACAGCTACCAACACCAATACTTCAACTTCTGATAAGTCGTTCAACCAGGCCCCTGCTGCTGAGACAATGAATCAAGAGTACCAGATCTCAAATGATGCTCACTTTGCATCAGATGACATCCCATTTTAGTCTGCAAATAACAGCCATTTAGCATTCAAAAGGCCCACGTAAGTGGGCTTTTTTGTTTGGAATTATGTTTCCCTTATCCCCAAAAAGTCTGGAAGTGGTACAATGATGTCCTATGGAAGAAAGAAGGAGTTTTTTTTCGGTCAGGTACGACCTGATTCAAGTGGGGACACCCATGGATTACGATCTGTTCGTAAACTCCTCTTCTATTAAAGAGAAAGAAAAATTCATCAGAATTTTTCCGTCCGGGGGAACTCTCAATAAAGAGGACCTGGAAGATTATCACCGAAAATACGTCCAGCTCTACGTTCCTGAAGATCAGCGTCGCATTTATCTTCGTAGTCTTGTGAAGACTGGCGGTGATGATATTAAAAAAGCCAACGTGATTAAAAGTTCGGCTTTGGAATATCTTCACAATATTTTTGATAAAGAAAATTTCTCCACTGAGTACCTCTCGCAAAGTATTGAAGGCTGTAAAGAAGTTGTGGGTGCAATGGTGGACGTTCTTGATCACCACAATATTGATAGTCTTCGCAACCTCATCGGAAGTCTGAGTTTTCATGACTTTTATACCTACGACCACTCAATCAATGTATCGATGTATTGTATCACCATCTATAAAGCGATTAATCCTAAGGCTTCAAGAAATCAGCTTATTCATGCAGGTCTGGGAGGTCTACTTCACGACCTGGGCAAAGTTAAAATCCCGACTCACATTCTGAATAATCCAGGTGGACTTTCA
>JAIFLR010000126.1 GCA_020048985.1 Halobacteriovorax sp.
AAACTTTTTTCTGAAGAAATTCGGATGGAGACCCTTGATCTTTATTGGATGTCCCCAATAAGAGAGTGGCAAATTGTTTTTTCAAAGACATTGGCTGCTTTGACACTTGTCCTCTCGCTACTACTTATTACTGGTGTGTTTCCTCTTGTCATTTGGGGAGTGGGCATCCGTGATTTTCATTTGTTGGGAACTTCCTACCTAGCGGTAATGATGAATGCAAGTGCCTACATTGCTTTAGGACTTTTTTGTTCTTCTATCTCGGGCAATCAGATTATTGCGGCCCTTCTTTCAGTTTTAGGAATCATGTTCCTGTGGATGATAACTTGGGGAGGACATCTGAATTCGAATTATGTGGTGGCCGAGATCTTTACCTATATTGGCATAACATCTCACTTTGAGAGATTGCTAAGAGGCATTTTAGGAACCCAGGATATTATTTATTACGGGAGTTTTGTTTTGGTTTTTAGCTTCCTTACAGTTAAAAGTCTTGGTCGGAGGAACTGGTAATGAAAATGTGGTTATTCCCTTTATGGGTCATTATTGATGTTCTGGTTTCACTTTGTGCCCTCTCATTGTGGATTACGGCTCCCGAATATAAAACACTCAACGTAGGGCTCACTGTTTTTGCTCTGACATTGGCCACTCTTTTGAGTTTTATGAGGTGGAATGAACTTACTGTGTTCGTTCGCGGCCAGTATTTTAAGCGTGTTCTCTATCATGCGTTGAACGTGGGGCTGGTGCTGGCAATTGCTGGAACTGTGAATTATTTAGGAAACAAGAACTACACCGAGTTTGATCTGACTTCAGAGAAGCGCAATAGTTTGACTGATCAGACGATTAAAGTTTTAGAGATGGTGAAGGCTCCGCTTGAACTTGTTGTTTATGCCAAACGTGAAGAGTGGAAGCCTATGGTGGATTTGCTTAAGCTCTATGAAGCCAAAAGCAAAAAAATAAAGATTACGGCAGTTGATACAGATATCAGACCTGATCTTGTTAAGGCCAAGAAGATTTCCCAGAATGGAACAGTACTCATTAATTATAATAACGTTGAATCAAGATTTCTTATTGCGGATGAACTATCGGTCACGAATGCTCTTTTAAAAGCAGTGAGAAACGAAAATATTATTCTTTATATGGTGACTGGTCATGAAGAACTTTCTTGTGCGGAAACGACTCAAGAGGGACTTTCAGAGCTTTGTGCTAAATTAGAAACTCAGAATTACGAAGTAAGAGCACTTGATCTTACTAAGACTAAAGCAGTCCCTGCTGATGCTTCCGCAGTCATGATTCTGGGTCCTGTGACTGGTTTTCTTAACTCTGAAGTAGAACAACTGGAAAAATACCTTGCCGGCGGAGGAAGCCTTTTTCTTGGTCTGGCCCCAGCTTTTAAAGCAGAGATTTATGACAACTTAACCAACCTGGCCAAGCCCTACGGTCTGACTCTTGGAAAAGATGTTGTGATTGATAGAACTTCTACTGTTCAGGGATCAGAGGCTACAATCCCTATCATTACGATGTATGAACATGAACATCCTATTACAAGACAGTTTAATTTAAGAACGGTCTTCCCTCTGAGTTCATCTGTTAGTCGAATTGTGGGTAACGATGCAGCAACGATCATCGCTTTTACTTCAAGTTTTCCTGGCAGTTGGGCCGAAACTGATCTTAAAGGTGTTACCGCCGGCAAAGCGGAATTTAAAGAAGATCAGGACGTGAAGGGACCTATTGGGCTTCTTGGTGTAGGTGAAAGAGTGGGCGGGAGTGCTGCAAGAGATTCCCGATTTGTTCTACTTGGATCGAGCTCATTTTTAATTAATGCCTATCAAAACCAATCGGGTAACTCGACACTGTTTCTTAATACTATTTCTTGGATGGTTAATGATGAAGGGATTATTTCCTTCAATCGTCCCGGGATTGAAGAATACCCGGTCATTCTAAGTTCTCAGCATATCCAGATGATTTTTGTGATCGCTATTATTCTAGTCCCTATTATCTTTTTTGGTTGTGCTATTTTCATCTACCGGAGAAGACGCCTCTTATGAAAAAGAATCTCTATCTTCTGGGTGTCCTCATCATACTTTTGACGGGGACCTATTTTTTTCAGGAAGTCCGGTCAAATAAAGCCTTTGAGGATTCATTGACTCAAGATCACCTCATTAATGCTGAGGATATTAAGGCATTAAGCTGGGGTGATGTTGTCGCTGTCAAAAAAGATGGCCAGTGGTGGGCCGGTGATAAACTTCTTTCAGCAAATATCTTTAAACAGCTGGAAAAACGCATTAGCCACATCAAGAAAATCAAAAAGATTGAGGGGGCAAAAGAAAATTATTTTTCTGCTCCGATAGAATTCGCTGTTAACGGCGAGGTCTGGACTCTGGGGGATCTCACTTTGGATCGGCAGGGATTCTACATTTCAAAGGATGGTGAAATCTTAGTCGCAGTCAGTGAAGGAGAAGGTCAGGAGTTATCAGAAGATCCGAGTAAGGTAATAGAAGGCAAACTTGAAGATCTAAAAATGGCCTTTCGTTTTAAATTATCGGAACTCGCGGAAACTCAGCTCTTTCGCTTTTATCCCAAACTTCCTTTGGGCAGTGTCACGATTGAAAGTGACGGACGCCCAGGGTACGAATTAGATCTGGTAAATAATAAGACTCTTCCTCCGCCCATTGCTGGAATTCAACCTCAGCCTAACATACTCGAAAAATTTACCTCGCTTTTGACTCAGATAACAATCAAGAATGAAGTTCCCTATTCGGAGAAACTCAAGTTCTCCAAGTTAGGGCAGATGGTATTTCAGAATGACGGGCAAAAAGTTACTTGGGAATTATGGCTGAGTTCAGGGAAATCTGCAGACTCATTTATTATAGATAGCCAGGCCAAGAAGGCTTGGCAGATGGTGGGGGGAACACTAAAGACTTTTTTCATTCATCACCAAGATTACTGGGATAAAAAAGTCATACCAACTGAAGAATTCAAAAACTTTTCGCGCTTGAAGACCATTTTCACACAGGGAGAAAAGACTGCGTTAGTGGAAGTTGTCAACCGCGAGCCACTGGCCTTTGAATCTAATCAGTACAAAATTGAATCAGAAAAGATGAATATTCTTTTCCAATACGTGTTTAATCTCTCTGAAAAAGACCAAGCCGATCGAGTCTCCCTCTTGTCCAAATCTGAGCGCAAGGAAATCCTTTCAGGCAATTATTTGCGTCTGGAAGTGATGGGTCAGGAACTTTTATTTTGGCGCAAGAAAGACGAATTAATACTTGTTAATCTCACTCAGGGATTTAAGGCGCATTTTCTCGTGACTCAGCAAAGTTTTCGCGCGACTTTTGAAGATGTGATAAAGTGAACAGCATGAAATCTATTCTCGATTTGTTTGAAACCTATTTAATGGTGCTGGTCCATCCCTTCAGGATTCACCAGCAATTCCGTTATCAGGTAGCGCTTCCTGGCCAGGACAACCATTTTTTTGCTCCACTCAAGCTATCTGAAGCTCTCGGAATTTCCTGGGTTTTCGCCATCGTTCGCGGATTGGCCAAGCTTGTTCTTTTGAATTTTTTTCTTCAGTCATTCGTAAACATGCAGAGTGAGAGTTTTCCCGTTCTGCAAGATTTGATCATCAGCTCTGGAATCTCAACTTATTATTTCCTGCTATTCTCAGCTTCCCTGGATATTATTTTTTTTCCGATAACGGCATTAATCATGACAGAGGTTTGGGCCTGGATGATTCGCACTTACAGTAAATGGCTCAATCCTGATCTGCCTCATGAAGAAATTGCTGACCAGATTACGACCCATGCTTTGAGTTCAAATGTTTTCAGTATTATTCCATTCTTGGGTGACTTGATTCAGTCAGGTCTTTATTTCTTTTTACTCTATGCGGGACTACGCTCGAACTTAGGGGCGTCTCGGTCTTTGGCGTGGGTGATCCTTATAACTCCGACGCTGCTCGGCATAATGCTTTTCAGCCTCTTCGGCTTCGCAATTTTTTATTTAGTTTCATAAGCTTAGGCCCTGTTATTTTCTTACGGCCACGGGAATTCATGACTTTGTGAAAGTCGGCTTCGTTGTCATTTTTCAGTTTGTCTGGAAATATAACTGATATCAATAGTTAGGTATTACGAATTTTCGAGGAGACTCATAAGTGACGCACCAGTATTTTCATGGATCCATTGAAGTCGTTTGTGGCCCTATGTTTTCAGGTAAAACTGAAGAGCTTATCCGTCGAGTTAAAAGAGCGCAGATCGCTAAACAGCGCGTACAAATTTTCAAACCAGCTATTGATGTTCGATATGATGTTGAAGATGTGGTTTCCCACTCTTCTCAGGTAATAAAGTCAGAACCAGTTGAAAGTGCTGTCGATATTCTCATTCGTTTAAAGGATTCCACTCGTGTCGTAGCGATTGATGAAGTCCAGTTTTTTGATGACAACATTATTACTGTCGTCACTAAGCTTGCGGCCCGTGGTTATAGAGTTATTTGCGCTGGTCTTGATCTCGATTTTAGGGCCCAGCCATTCGGTCCTATGCCTACACTTCTTGCTTTGGCCGATGAAGTCATGAAAATTCATGCCATTTGTACTGTCTGTGGAGCTCCTGCCACCAGATCTCAGCGTCTCAGCACCCAGAAAGAGCGTGTTTTACTCGGAGAAACGGATGCCTATGAGGCTCGTTGTCGAGGGCATTATCAGAGTGATGAGAGTGAAGAGCAGGCACTTCTTCCATTAGACGAAGAGATTAAGCCGCTTTCTCAGCTTTCAAATTAGAGACAATCCAATTTTTGCCGTGTTATCCTAGCGATCATGGCCAAAGACATACAACACCAAAGTTTAAATTTTCACTCCAATGAAATGACCCATCATTATGGGAAAAACGTTCATTTGGTTTCCTCTCCACTTATGCTCTCTTTGTTAGCAAAGCTGGGGTCTCCACAAACACATCAGCCGCAGATCAATGAACTTGTGAGCATGCTTTATTCTTACCTCATGGATAATGTCATCGATTCACTCTTTCCTAGAAAAGTCGCCGCGGTTGAAACAAGGATGAAGTCATCTCATCCTGAAGCTGTTTATGAGGGAGAGATTATTGACCCTCAGGTGCCCGTAGTCAGCGTTGATCTGGCCCGTGCAGGAACTTTTCCTTCGCATCTTTGTTACAACAAACTTAATTATCTGATGAACCCTGAATTGGTTCGGCAGGATCATTTTTATGTCGCCCGCGTGAGTGATGAGAACGGACAAGTGACTGGGGTCAATGTTTCGGGATCAAAGATTGGTGGAGACGTTGAGAAGGCGATTGTGCTTTTTCCTGATCCTATGGGTGCCACTGGCGGAACGATTGTTCAGGCCCATGATCACTATCTAAAAAATGTGGGTGGTACACCTAGAATGATGATTGCTCTGCATTTAATCATCACTCCTGAGTATCTGGCCAAGGTCACTAAGGCTTGCCCTGATCTGCATATCTTCGCTTTAAGACTTGATCGCGGGCTTTCTTCCGCCGATGTTTTGCAGTCCGAACCCGGAAAAAAATGGAATCAAGAAAAAGGCTTAAGCCCAATTCAATATATCGTCCCTGGTGCCGGTGGTTTAGGAGAAATCCTGAACAATTCGTACTGTTAGGAGTAAAAATGGAATTATATACACCTGAAGCTTTAATCACTGAAGATGAAATAGCTTTAAGAATTCAGGCCCTCGGTAATGCAATAACCAAAGACTTTGAAGATGAAGATCTGATCGTTATTTGTGTCCTTAAAGGAGCCTTTGTTTTTTGTTCGGATCTAATCAAAAAAATTAATCGCCCCATTTCTTTGGAATTTATTTCTCTATCATCATACGGGGACTCAACTAACAGCTCCGGAAATGTTCGATTAGAAATGGATATTACGGCGAATATTGAAGGCAAGAACGTTTTGATTGTTGAAGATATTGTGGATTCAGGTCTTACGATAAAAACATTGATGGAAATAATGTCGGTCAGAAGACCAAAGACAGTGAAGCTTGCCTCACTTCTTTTCAAACCGGTCAAACTTAAACACAAAGTTAAAATTGATTATCTTGGTTTTGAAATTGAAGATAAATTTGTCATTGGGTATGGCCTTGATTATGCCGGCCGATACCGTGAACTTCCCTACATAGGAATTTTAAATGCAGGTAACTAATCAAGGTAGCGTCAGAGTCGATCTTGTAGGCGGAACGCTAGATATCGAGCCGATCAATTTAATTATTAAAAATGTTGTTACATTGAACGTGGCCACTGGGCTTAAAGCGACTGTCACACTTTCTAAGATTGCTTTTAATGGAATTGAAATCCATTCAAAGGACTATAATAAGTCTTATAAGTATGAGGCCATAGATTTAACTGAAGATCGTGTCGTCTATTCACCTGAATATGCGGAAATGAGTTTTGTGCTTCAGATTCTTCGTTTGTTTAATATCAATTCAGGTCTCAAGCTCGAATTGGCGTCAGGCGCTCCCGCAGGCTCAGGCCTTGGTGGTTCATCGGCCATGGGGGTGACGTTATACAGAGCTCTTTGCAATTTTACTGGCTACAATTATGACCGGCACACTGCTGTTCTTCGTGTGAAAGCTGTCGAAAGTCGTATCCTTAATCAGGGGATGGCAGGCTATCAGGATTACTTTCCTGCCTTAACGGGTGGAGTTCTAGCAGTTAGAGGAATGGAAGGTGAAATCAAGGTTGAGCAGCTCTATTCTGATGAACTCAAAAATATTCTTGAATCTCACCTGACTCTTATTTCTTCTGGTCAGTCA
>JAIFLR010000091.1 GCA_020048985.1 Halobacteriovorax sp.
AGTCTCAGTATTTCTAATTCCACCGCTGGCCTTAACTCCAATATCCTTCCCCACAATTGAGCGCATGAGCTTCACGTCCTCAATGGTTGCTCCACCAGTAGAGAAGCCTGTTGAGGTCTTAACAAAGTCCACACCGGCCTTAACCGCTAGTTCACAGGCCGTCTTCTTCTCCTCAAGAGTCAGAAGACAATTTTCAAAAATCACTTTCAGGATCGCGCCCTGCTGATGACAGACTTGAGCCAGAGAAGACATATCATCCAGAACATATTGCCAGTTGCCTGATTTGGCGGCCGATATATTCAGCACCATATCTATTTCTTTGGCACCATCAGCAATTGCCTTCATGGCCTCGAATCTTTTTGTTTCCATGGTTGAAGCACCAAGAGGAAAACCCACAACGGTGCAGACTTTTACTGAAGAGCCACTCAAGAGCTGAGCACAAGATTTGACGTAATAAGAATTTACACAAACAGAGACGAAATTATTTTCTCTGGCTTCCTGGCATAGTTTTTCAATCTGCGCCAAGCTGGCCTCTGGTTTAAGGAGAGTGTGGTCGATGTATTGGTTGAGGTTCATCTTATATCCTTGGTATTTGAGTTTGGGTTACGATATCTAGGTCTTTATATTTATCCAGTAGTGCCTGGCACTCAGGTCTGTTCTCAATACTAATCATGCCTCTAAAAATCGCCCAGTCTATAAAACAGTACAGCGAGATGGTATGGAAGTTCCATTCCTTAAGGGCGCGGTCTCTAATATACGGTTTAAGGTAATCCAGGATTGAATCAATGCGCTCTTTTTGGCGTTGAACGTAGAGCAGGGGCTCATTGATATTGATGCCGGACCTTTTCATGAGTAGAAGTGAAACACCGGCATCCTTGGCGCCATCAATTGCAGTCAGCATGTTTTCGTCCTGCCAATCCATATTTTGAAAACGATGAAACGAATTGAGATAATTAAAAATCTGACGAGAATCCCAAATGGTGGTCTCGCCGTCAGTCAGCACTGGTACCTGGTTGATGGGATTTATCTTATTGAGGTCGATAGCATCCTGACCTTCGAATATGTTGAGCTCTTTAAAATCGTAGGGGATGGTTTCGAGAAGAATGCGAATCCTTCTTACAAATGGTGAAGTTTTTGATCCATAAAGCACGTATCCCATGAACACTCCGGGGGTCAGTAGAATTTACTAAAGTGTCTACATTTTAGACAACAGAACCCGCAATAGCTATTTTTTATACAAACCCCATAGGTAAGTTCCGAGAACTTCATTTACCTCGCTTGGCACCGGACTTGAATGATCTAAATCAATACATTTTAACTTTTGGAGGACTTTATGAAATCATCTATTCTACACCTTTTGAGCCTTTTCCTTATTGTTGGTTTTGCTGCTTCTTGCGGAAAGAAGAGTGAGAGCAAAGGGAGTAGTAACTCAAGCAATACTTATGTCACTCCAACAGGATCGGCCACTGGGCAAGCTGCCTATGATTCACTTAAGGCTTGGCATGCTAGCGCTTCAGACAACATGCAAGTTGGAATTCATGGTATCTATCTGAAAAGAGCACTATCAGGTGGTTTTTTTAATATCCTGCCTCAGATGTGTTTAAAAAATACAGTTGTGGTGGATTGTGTTGATCCGACTGGATGCTTCAAGAGTACAAGTACAGGTGTCATGATAGGCGTAGTTGAAATGAATAGAAGTACAATCCTTGGTCTTACCACTAAAAAATATGGTGACTGTAACATCACTAGTACTTTTACTCCATACTCAAAGGCCGGCAATCAAGAGCTTAGTGCAGCCATTTTAGGCAGCGCAGGGAAATTTCTAATCAAGGAACGCACGCAACAAACGAATTCTATCTTTAAAGTTTTTTACGGGTCATTTGAAGGAAGTACTACTGCTACATCATACGCTGTAATCAACGTTTCTCTTCCAAGCCTTGTAAATCCAACTGAAGTTGGCCAAGTTAGCAATGGCTACGAAACTAAAGGAACAGTGCTCCTTAATTACCAAGTTGTTAATTAATATCACTTATGAACCTAGGGGCCACTTCGGTGGCCCTTTTTTTTTGCCGCATTATCTATTGTTTTAGTCGGATAAAAAATCCGGGCCTCGTCTAACAATTTACCCATCAAATTTTAAGATTCCTGATAAACTATATGAGTTTAAACACTCCCGCATGAGGTACGTTCTATGGGTTATTACAAAGCTGATATTCGTGACATTGAATTTAACTTAACTGAGCTTTTGAAAGTTCAAGACCATGTGAAATATGGTTTGGGCGAACAGGATATTAAGGGAATCGTTTCCGAATATCATAAGTTTGTTGAAAATGAAATTTTCCCGACTCGTGAACCTTCAGATAAGGAAGGAGTCAGACACGTTAATGGAAAAGTTTTGGTTCCGGAATCTTTAAAAGCAGTTCAAAAAAACTTTTACGATAATGGATGGTTTGCTCTCGGCATGCCGGAAGAAATTGGTGGGACTCCTGTACCTGAAGGTCTGTATGTGGCCTGTATGTCTCTTGCCACTGGGGCCAACGTTGCTTGGATGATGTACCCGGGACTTTCAAGAGCGGCTTTGAATGTTGTGAACTTGAAAGGTAACGATTTCATGAAGGCCCATATCGTTCCAAAAATGATGACAGGCGAATGGGGCGGAACCATGTGCTTAACTGAAGCAGGTGCCGGCTCTGATGTTGGTGCTCTTCGTACAACTGCGAAGCCACTTCCAAACGGAAAGTATGCAATTCAAGGGACGAAAATTTTCATTTCGTCGGGTGAGTCTGATCTTTATAAAAATAACATTCACTTAGTTCTGGCAAGAACTCCTAATGGTGGTGAAGGTTCAAAAGGAATTTCACTTTTTGTTGTTCCACGATTCAATATAAATGAAGATGGATCAATGGGCGGATCAAATAACGTTGTGTGCTCTAAGATTGAACATAAAATGGGAATTCACGCATCCGCTACTTGCGAGATGCAATTCGGGATTGATGGTCAGTCTGAAGGCTGGCTGATTGGTGAAGAATGTGACGGAATGGCCACCATGTTTATCATGATGAATGAAGCCCGACTTTACTGCGGGATTCAGGGTGAAGCCCAAGGGAATCTGGCTTACCAGATGGCCGAAAAATATACTCAAGAGCGAGCTCAGTTTGGGAAAGAAATTATCAATCACCCAGACGTGCGAAGAAATCTTCTCAAAATGCGTGCAGTTTCTCGAGGAATGCGCGCCCTTTGCCTCCATACGGCAGATCTCTTTAATAGAGTTGAGAGCGATCATAAAGTTGAAGGGATCATTGGGCTTCTAACCCCAATCTGTAAGGCTTACTGCTCAGAACAAGGATTCCTTGTTTCCTCTACGGCGCTCCAGGCTCATGGTGGTTATGGATACTGTTCAGAATATGGTGTTGAACAATTCGTGCGCGACACACAAATTGCAATGATTTATGAAGGGACCAACGGAATTCAGGCAATTGATTTCGTCATGAGAAAAATTCTTAAAGATGGCGGTAAGTCTTTAGGTCTTTTAACTCAAGAAATTGTAGCCTCGGTTCAGGCCTTGGATGAAGCAAAATTCAAACGAGAAAAAGATATCTTCAACAAAGTATTGATGAGTGCCCAGACAGTGATGCAGCACCTCACTACTTATGCCAAAAATAATCAGTACAATCTCATTCTTCAAAACTGTAGTGATTTTCTCCACTTTGCGTCGCAAATGGTCGTGGGTTGGAAACTCCTTCAGTCGGCGGTGTTAGCTGACCAAAAAATTCAGTCTGCAGTAGGGGATGATAAGAAATTCTACGAGTCAAAAGTAGTCGATTTTAAAGTCTACTGCTCACACTACCTGACTCATAATCTCTCTGTTGCAAAAACGGTGACAGATTTCACAGATGATGTGACAGCACTAGAGATTTAGGTCAGTCCGTGATAGCATGGTGGTAATTAAAATTTAAAAGGTTACACCGTGTTAAAAGATAAAGTCTTTGAGTTGGCCCAGAGGTTCTCTGGTTCAACTCATGGCAGTTCAGACTATGACAAAGATACTATTTTTGTCAGAGGCCACCATGATAATGAGTACGTTCCATTCAGTTTTCTCCAAAAGGAGATGACTGAATTAGATCATATCAGCAAACTCAAATCCGAAGGATTTGTTTTTAGCAGCTATGATTTTTTAGAATTAAACGAGTTTGATCAATGGTATCTCGGCCAATTCAACAAAAGACTTTCCAGCAAGGTCATGAAGAATATCGGAATTCTTCATTTTCCGGATCAAAAATCAATCTTTGATACGGTTGAGGTTGTTCACCAGACATTCCAAATTTTAAAAGATCACAAAGTTCTGATGAATGGTAAGAATTTACCAATTCAGTTAGGTGAGTGGTATTCAAAAATTATTTTTGGTCTTAATCAGATCAAGTCTTCGTCTCAACGGGGTTTTGACTTCAAGACTGATAGCGGTCGTATCGTAGAAGTTAAAGTTCACTGGCATGATTCCACGTCCCCAAAAGGTGTCAAAATTAAGAAGTCTCTCGCCGAACTCTCTGATTATTGCATCATCATCTATATTGCTAAAAATTTTACGATTCGGGATATTCTCTTCCTCGATTCTGAATTTATCCTGAGAAAATTTGACACTAAAGGGCATACCATCTTTTTAAAAGACCAGGATGTTGCCAGTTATTTTTTTAGTCGCTCAGACAAGCATTTTGATAAAGTCGTTAATAAAATGGCCTTACTTAAATTTGCCAGTCCTGCACTTGCCATCAAGTTAGAAGACCGATTGAAATAGGGCAAAAAAGAATGATGCAAAGACTCGCTTATATCGACGATTGTGAAAGTAATCTAGATTACATGGGCCTTGTCTTACAAAATGAGTTTGCCTTAGAAACCTTCCAGGATACTAAGGCGTTTTTTGAGAAGTTTAATTACTCAGAATTCAACGTCATCCTGGTTGATGTCCACATGCCTAACATGGATGGTTTTGCTCTCTACGAAGAGCTTATTAGGAATAAAAACTATAATGGCTGCCCGGTCATCTTTATTTCATCTGATGACTCTTCTGAGACAAGAATTAAATCCTTTTCCCTAGGCGCCGTCGACTTTTTGGATAGAAAGATGAAGCCCAACGAAATGCTGATTCGGATAAAAGCCAAAGTGGAATTTTTTAAAAAGCATTCTAATATAGTTGAATTTGAAAAAATAAAATTAAATTTGAACTTACTCCGAGCGTATTTAGCAGGAGAGGAGCTTAAATTAACTTTTACCGAATTCAAACTTTTATACATGCTGGTAAAGAATTACCCCGAGCCTGCTAAAAAAGAGGATCTGGTAGAAGCCGTCTGGGCCGATGAGCGCGTCCTTGATGCCACTATTTATTCTCATACATTTAATCTTAATACGAAGCTTGAGAAGTGGGATTTTGAAGTCAGTAAAAAGACCAAGGGTCTTGTCCTGATGAAAAAAGAAGAGGCGAAATGAGGTTTGAAATCATTTATTTTGATGATCAAATTTCAAATATTGAGTGTTATAAGACGATGCTAATGGATGATTTTCTCATTACAGGTTATACCGACTGTACATTATTTGAGATGGCTTTAGACAAACAAAAACCTCACGGGATTATGCTTGATTTGCACATGCCGATCTGGGATGGGCTCACTCTCTATAATAAGATTGTTAGTTCAAAAAATTATAATGGCTGCCCCGTTTTTTTTATTTCCAGTGATATCTCCGATGAGAGCAGGTTAAAGACCATACAAACCGGGGCGATTGATTTCTTTGATCGCTCGATTTCAGAGGAAGAATTAAAACTCAGACTTCAAAATAAGATCAAGGTGTTCTTCCAGGGCAAGATCCAGATTGATCTTGGGAATATGAGATTTGATGATCATGCCTTTAGTATTCACGTGAAAGGTAAGCCAATTGATCTAACTCTTTTTGAAATGCGAATTTTGTCATCCATCATCAGAAAGCTGCCTGCATCAGTGAACAAAAATGAATTGATGGAGCAAATTTGGGGCAGTAATGCTGCCCCTGGGAAAATGAATGTTCACGTCAGTAACATCAATTTAAAGCTCATTGGCTGGAATCATGAAATCAACATTAAAGAAAATTCGATTTCATTTAACCCATTCTAATAGAGATTGTATTCCGCCACACGGCAGTCAATATCCCCGTTATAGAGCATATGTTTTTTTGAAGATTTCAATCCAACTGATTTAAGCATCTGCAGATTTCCAGTGAATAAAGCAGCTCTGTGACCTTTGAAGTTATGCTTCCAGTGGTCTCCCAAACCTTTGTAGAGTGCCTTGAGCTTTTCCTCTTCGCCGTGCTCAAGTCTTTCTCCGTAGGGCGGGTTGCAAATGAAGAGAGTTTTATTTTGGTTTGGATTTAAAACGCGGGCATCCACCTGAGTGAGACCAATGACCTTGTCCAATTTGGCTTCTCTCAGATTTTCGCGCGCTGAGATTAAACTCATTTCTGAAAGATCATTTCCTACGATTCTGCCCTTCATCCCGGCAAGCTTTTCTAGGCCCTTCGCGGTAGATTCTGAAATCTCTTTCAAAAGATCTTTGAACTCTTTGAGAAGCTCTTGGTCTTTAGTAAGCCACTGATAATTGAGAAAGGTCCAGGGCTTGTTTTGAGCTGGATTTTTTAGGTGCCACTCTACTCGTAAGTAACTTGGAGCAATTCCTGCGGCCATGAGTGCTGCCTCAATCACAAAAGTTCCTGAGCCGCACATACCGTCAATGAAATCTTCGTTTTCTGGATCCCATTTAACCAATTTAATAATTCCCGCCGCCACGTTTTCCTTAACCGGAGCTTCAGTCTTGGAAACACGGTAGCCACGCTGGTTGAGAGGGTCTCCGCATAGATCATACATAATTGTCGCTTTGTAAGGCTTCTCATCACCTCGATCGATTCTGGCCAGGAAGGAAACATCGGGACTGTCTTTCTCTACGCTTGGGCGAACTCCCTCGTGGTGCCTGAAGTAATCAACAATCGCGTCCTTGAGTTTAAGATTCGCAAACTGTGAGTTCCTGAACTCATCGCGCTCAAAGGGAAGATCTCCGAAGATGGTGGTGATCCGGAAAGTGTGCTCCAGGTCCATCAAGCTTTTCCATTTAATCTCGGTTGCGCCAAGGTAATAGTCTTGTTCGTTATTTACTTCGTATTGGTAGAGAAATTTGAATACGCGGCTGGCAATACGAGAGAATAAGATCGCTTTCAGGGCCACATCATGGGAGCCTTCAAACTGAACCCCCCCTCTGACAACGACGGTCGTCTTAGCGCCTAAGTCTGCTAATTCTTTGGCCAGAAGCTCCTCTAATCCGCTCGGACTAGATGCGAAGTATTCGTAATTGTATTTTTTCATCTTGTGATCCTTAGATAAACCCTTGTTTAACCAAACCTTGCCCTTGAGACCTTAGGCAAAGAGTGTTAGGTTTAACCCCAATATTTATGTTTTTGGCTTATCTACCAGACCCACCAGGGTTAGGAAAAGGAATTGTCGATGAAAGCAACTTTTTCACAGGGAACTTACGGACACTCAACTCTTGTTAAGTACAAAGTTAAAGATATCACTTTGGCTGAATACGGACGTAAGGAAATCAAGCTTGCTGAAGCTGAAATGCCTGGTTTAATGGCACTTCGCGAAGAGTTCGGGAAAACTAAACCACTTAAAGGCTCTCGTATTGCTGGTTGTCTCCACATGACAATCCAGACTGCCGTTCTAATTGAAACATTGGTTGAGCTCGGTGCAGACGTAACATGGTCTTCATGTAACATTTTCTCAACTCAGGACCACGCTGCTGCTGCAATCGCTGCTGCTGGGGTTCCAGTTTATGCTTGGAAGGGCATGAGCGAAGAAGAGTTCATGTGGTGTATTGATCAAACCGTGTTTTTTGGTGAGAAAAAAGAGCCACTTAACATGATTCTTGATGATGGCGGAGATCTTACTCAGCTTATCCTTGATAAATATCCTGAGCTATATAAAGGCATTAAAGGGATTTCTGAAGAAACAACTACAGGTGTTCACCGTCTTTATGAACTTGAGAAACAAGGAAAACTTCCTGTTCCATGTATCAACGTAAATGACTCTGTAACCAAGTCAAAGTTTGATAACAAATACGGTTGTCGCGAGTCTTGTGTAGATGCAATTCGCCGTGCAACTGACGTTATGATGGCCGGTAAAGTGGCCGTTGTTGCTGGTTTTGGTGATGTTGGTAAAGGTTCAGCTGATTCACTTAAGGGTGCTGGAGCTCGAGTAATCGTTACAGAAATCGATCCTATTTGCGCTCTTCAAGCTGCAATGGAAGGTTACGAAGTTAAGAAAATGGATGATGCTGTTAAAGAAGCTGACATCGTTGTGACAACAACTGGATGTAAAGACATCATCAATTCAAAACATTTCCTTTCAATGAAAGATAAAACGATCGTTTGTAACATCGGTCACTTTGATATCGAAATCGATATGGCTTGGTTGAATAAATCTTATGGTCACACAAAAGATACTATTAAGCCTCAAGTTGATCTTTATACTCTTGAGAACAACAAACAAGTTATCGTTCTCGCTGAAGGCCGTCTGGTTAACCTTGGCTGCGCTACTGGTCACCCAAGTTTCGTAATGAGTAACTCATTCACGAACCAAGTTCTTGCCCAATTAGAACTTTGGAATAATACAAAAGCTTACGAGAAGAAAGTTTATATGCTGCCTAAGCACTTAGATGAAAAAGTTGCTCGTCTTCACCTTAAGAAAATTGGTGTTGAGCTTGATGTACTTTCTCCAGCTCAATCTGAATACCTTGGTATTTCAGCTTCAGGGCCTTATAAGCCTGAATATTACCGCTACTAAATTCTAAAGGGCGCCTCTGGCGCCCTTTTTTTTAAGGTTTTTCTTTATGAAGATTTTTCTGGCTTCTGATCACGGTGCTTTCAATGAGAAACAACAACTCCTACAGTATTTAAAAGAGAAAGAGAGCGTGGAAGTTATCGACTTGGGAACTTATTCCGCTGATTCAACTAATTACCCTGAATGGGCAAAAAAGTTGGTTGAAAAAGTTAAGGCCGAAAAGGCAGTGGGTATTCTTTTGTGTGGCTCAGGCATAGGAGTCAGCATGACTGCGAATCGTTACTCCGGCATCCGAGCTGCCCTTTGCAGGGATGAAGACGACGCCAAAATGAGTCGCCTTCACAACAATGCTAACGTGTTATGCCTATCCGGAAGAAAGACACCGATCGATCTTATTAAGAAAATTGTTGATACGTTTTTATCAACTCCCTTTGAGGGCGGAAGACATCAGACCCGCATCGATCAGTTTAACCTTCTAGGTGAATAGCCGATTTACATAATTTCAATAGGTTGACAGATTCATAACCTAAAAGTAAGTTATTGGTATGTTAGAAAAAAAACAAAGCGTCCAGCACACTCACGATAATGACCTGACTCATTCAATGGTTCATTACCTTCTTGCCATTCATAAGCTGAAAGAATCGAAGGGCTATGCTCGAGTGACAGATATTGCACATGAAATGGGACTTACTAAAGGTTCAGTATCTACGGCACTAACAAATTTAAAAAAACGTGATCTCGTTATAGAAGATGAAAGTAAGTTTCTTTCTCTCTCATCTTCCGGCCATGAAGCGGTTCATGGGATTTTATCATCAAGAACTCTTCTGTATTATTTTCTCAAAGATATCATTGGAGTGAATGAAGAGGTTGCGCACAAAGATTCATGCTTAATGGAACACCTTATGAGTTCAGAAACTCGTGAGAAGTTTTTTGAGTTTATGAAGACCATTTGTTCAGAGAATATCAAAAAGTCTCATTTCAATACTTCTTACGACTTTTCTCAATTTGAGCATCAGCATGATTTTGAAGAGATCCAGAAGGGCGACACTTACTTAAAAACGGAATGAAATTTCTTTCGTTATTAAAAAACAGTGATCCCGATTTTAAAAAGAATCTCAGTTTTTTCTTCATCTCTTACTTTCTAGTTATCTTTAATTACCCACTAATTCGTGCCTCTACGACGTCTCTGTTTTTTGAAGCTTATGGAGCAAAATCCACTCCCTTGGCCTGGGCATTTGCTGTCGTCTTTTTAACGATTAGTATTTTTTTGTGTAACAGACTTCAAAAAAAACAATCCGTTCAAATGGTCTTTGCGGTGGCGAGTATTTTATCCGCCATCATTTTTCTTGCAGGTAGTTTAAGTATCTTTCAGGATAATAAGCTCTTTGCGTTCTTTTCATTTATCTGGAAAGAAATCTGTATTGTTATTCAGGTTCACTTGCTCCTGGGGTACGCGAACAATTATTTTAATAAACATGACTTCAGAATACTGGTGGGCCCGGTGGGCGCGATTGGAAGTCTCGGGGGCATTTTTGGCGGCCTTCTCACAACGACCTTGAGTGCAAACGGTGGGACAATCCTGGTTCTGCAAACGGGTGTTTCTTTTGTCATCCTTCCAATTGTCTTTTTTATTTTAACTAAAAGAATAAATACTATTGGTGTTGAACATAAGAGCCCAGTAGCAAGTCTCGATACTCCTGATTTGAAAAAGTATGTGCTTTATATTTGTACTATGGTGGCGATGGCACAATTTATTATCAATATTGCCGATTTTAAATTTAATCTTGCCATCGAGGCCGCAGTTGCGACCTCGGATCTTCGGACGGCCTATCTCGGGAATATCTACACTTGGACGAACGGTTTAACTTTCGTTTTTCAATTTCTTGTCCTGCCATTTGTTCTGCTTCGAGTCAGCGAAAGGAATCTTCATCTCTTCATCCCGCTGTCCTACCTGCTTTGCATTGTAGCACTCATGATTGCACCACAAATTGGGCTAGTTCCCGTGGCTTCTCTCTATATCTATTTTAAGGCAGCAGACTATTCATTCTTCAGCGCCGGTAAAGAAATTTTGTATCAGCCCCTCTCAGGGATGCAAAAATATGGTGCGAAATATCTCACTGATATGCTCGTGTATAGAAGTTCAAAAGCACTCATCGCAGTACTCTTAATTTATCTTCAATCATCTCTTATCCTTGATATAATGATGATGGCCTTTCTCTGCCTCTGGCTCCTGGTAGTCATGAAGTTATTTGGCCTTCATCGTAAACTTTTTCATTAAGGATATTTATGCAAAACCCACTATTGGAAACCCCACGTGCAGTTCATGGGGCCTATCCCTTTGACCTTATAAAAACAGAACATTTTCTTCCGGCAATTGAAGCAGCGATCGAAACCGCCAAAAAAGGCCTGGAAAAATATAAAAATAATAAGAACTCAGATTTTCAGCACGTCATTGTTGAGAAGGGTGATATCACTGAACAAGTTGATTACATCGCCGGCGTATTTTTTAATCTTCACTCCGCTGAATGTTCTGAAGACCTCGAAAAAATTTCTCCACAAATGTCAGAGACTCTTACTCGCTTTGGTAACGATATTTCTCTTGATCCAGTTGTCTTTGCCAAAATCAAGGCTTGTTATGATAGTCGATTTACCCAGGGCCTGAGTCCTGAAGAAATGATGATCATAGAAAAGACTTATAAATCTTTTGTAAGAAATGGTGCCTTGTTGGCCGAGAGTGAAAAAAATAGAATGCGAGAGTTGGATGAAAAACTGGCCAAGCTCACATTGAGCTTTTCTCAAAACGTCCTGAAAGCGACCAATGAATATTTACTCGAAGTCACAAAAAAAGAAGATCTAGAAGGTCTTCCTGAATCAGTCATTGAAGCTTCTGCAGAACTGGCCGTGAAAAAAGGCAAGCCTGGGAGCTGGTGTTTCAGTCTTGATGCTCCCATGATTATTCCTTTTTTAACTTACGCTAAAAATAGAGAACTCAGAAAAACTATCTTTGTGGCCAATGCATCAAAAGCTTTCAATGATAAGTATGACAATCAAGAGAATCTCAAAGAAATTCTCACACTGAGAACTGAACGTGCGAAGATCCTTGGATTTAATACGCATGCTGATTATGTGCTGGAAGAAAGAATGGCCATGTCTCCCAAAAAGGTCATGGATTTTCTTGAAGAACTCTATGTTAAGGCCAAGCCCCATGCGGAAAAAGAAGTAAACAAGCTCAAGGCATTGGCAAAAGAGCTAGATGGTATCGATCAGATTCAAAGATACGACTCTGCCTATTATTCTGAAATCCTCAAAAAACGTGAACTTGATTTTGATGATGAAATGCTCAGACCTTACTTCAAGCTTGAGAACGTTGTTGATGGCGTGTTTAAAGTGGCCAAAAAATTATATGGATTAGACTTTAAAGAAGTGTTTAATGTTCCCAAATACCACGAGGACGTCAGGACATTTGAAGTTTTTGATGAAGAATCAAAAACTTTCATCGGCTTGTTTTACACTGATTTTTTTCCACGCACTACCAAAAGAGGTGGGGCATGGATGTCTGGCATAAAAGAGCAGGGGATGTATCATGGTAAAACAGAGCGTCCACACATCATGATCGTTTGCAATTTTACCAAGCCCACAAATACCAAACCCTCGCTGTTATCTTTAGACGAAGTCACAACTCTCTACCATGAATTTGGTCATGCTTTGCATGGTCTTCTTTCTAAGTGTAAGTACCGAGATCTATCGGGAACGAACGTCTTCTGGGATTTTGTAGAGCTTCCTTCACAAATAATGGAGAACTGGGTTCTTGAGAAAGAATGCCTGGACCTCTTTGCCTTTCATTATGAAACGGGAGAAAAAATTTCAGATGATCTTATCGGTAAAATTAAGGCCAGTGGAAAATTCCTCGAGGGTCTTGGAACTCTTAGACAGCTGTCATTTTCTTTTCTCGATATGGCCTATCATTCAACTGACCCAGCTTCAATTTCAGACATCCCAGCTTTTGAAGCAAAAATGATTGATAAGACGAGTCTCTTCCCTAAAGTTCCTGGGACTAGTTTATCAACAGCATTTTCTCATATTTTTGCCGGGGGCTACTCTGCCGGATATTATTCATACAAATGGGCAGAAGTGCTGGATGCCGATGCCTTTGAATTTTTTCAAACCTCTGGGATTTTTAATCAAAATGTGGCGAAAAAATTTCGACAGTTTATCCTCGAGAAAGGTGGAACGGAACATCCTATGGAGCTTTATAAGAAGTTTCGTGGCCAGGAGCCAGATGTTTCGGCGCTACTCAGACGGGCCGGTCTTCACTAAAATATTAGCTGGTTTAACCTTCTTTTGCGGGGCAAAAGAAGGTTAAATTAAGTTAACCCTATTATCCCCCTGATACCTTCAGAATAATTAAAATATTTTCCACAACCCTTTTAGTACAATAATCACTAGGGGTTTTATCTCATGGTCGATAAATTTGTGCAGTACCATTCCACAAAAACTTGGTTTGCTAAAAATACAGAAATTTACTCCAGCACTCGAGGTAGGGCCTTAGAACTTATTGGCCAAAAAATTTGTGAAGCCATGGGGATCCAACGTTTTGGGATCTGGATGTTTACTCCTAACCGGGAATCTATCCGTGAGGAACTAACCTATTTGACTAGTGGGAAGCACACCCATGACACGGTCATGACTCGAAAAGAGAGTCCTATTTATTTTAGAAAAGTAGAGATGGAGCGAGTCCTTTCAATCAACGTTCTTGATTTTGATAAAGACCTTTTGCAGTTTGTTGAATTTTACATGAAACCTCATAACATTCATGCTCTTCTGGATGCGCCCATCTTTTCGGACGGTGTGTGTATAGGTGTAATCTGCTGTGAAACGACTGACAAATCCCATCAGTGGGATATGAACGATCACAACTTTGCTGCCGCCTGTGCCGATTTCGTGGGCAGATTTTTTGAATCAGAAAAGAGACACCACTACGAGCAAGAACTTAAGCACCAAATAGATCACCTCGAAAATGATTTAGGAAGAAAACTTGAAGACCTTAATACTGCCAAGTTTAGTTTAGATCTTGCTCTTGAAGGGGCCCAGGTCGGAAAGTGGGACTGGAATATCAAGACTGGAGAGTTAAATTTAAACCACACTTGGTACAGCAGACTCGGGTACGAATACAATGAATTGCCTCAGGAGCTTGCGACTTTCATGAAAGTCCTTCATCCCGATGATGTAAAAAAAACCTTTGATGCTTTAAATGAACACTTGAAGGGCAAGACTCCATTCTATGAAACTCGATTTCGTATGATTACTAAATCAGGCGAGATTCAATGGTGCCTGGACCGGGGAAGTGTGATTAAGAGATCCCCTGAGGGAGAGCCTCTGGTTGCGACGGGTGTAAATATAAATATTACCCCCATCATTCAATTGGAGCAGTCTTTAATCCTTTCTGAGCGCCAACTCAAGGCCATGATTCAATCTCTCCCCCTTTCCGTTGCTATGCTTGATCGGCATTTTAAGTATCTTGCTTATAGCTCAAAATGGGAGCAGGAATGGGGCGAATTATCAAAAATTATGATAGGTCAAAGTATTGATATTCAGGTTTTGGATAAAGAAGAGATCTGGGTGGACTACCTGACCTGGGCCTTGAGTGGTGAAATTCTCAGCAAAGAAGAAGATTTGGTTCAGGTCACCGCTGATGTTCAAGTATGGCTTAAGTGGGTTATCCAGCCGTGGCAGCTTGCGAATGGTGAAATCGGCGGAGTCATCTTCATGGCAGAAAATATTTCTCAGAGGAAGGAAGCTGAAATTCGGATTTCTCAATCTTCGAAATTGTCAGCCTTGGGAGAAATGGCAGGGGGGATCGCTCATGAAATAAATAACCCTCTGAGTATTATTAAAGGGTACATTGATCTTCTCAAACGACATTCTCTGCGAAAAACTTTGAAAGAAGACTTGATGTTACAATACATTGATAAAATGGATTTAACGGTTGCGAGAATTTCTAAAATTATTAACGGGATGAGGAGATTTTCTCGTGAATCTTCATTGGATGAAAAAGTTATCTACTCATTGAACAAGATTATTGATGAGACCCTGGATATTTGTCTCGAGCGAATTAATAACAATGGCATGGCATTAGACGTGAAATACTTTACAGGTGATGCTAGTGTTATGTGTCGTCCAGTTGAAATCTCACAGGTCCTTTTAAATTTAATTAACAACTCCTTTCAAGCCGCTATAAAACTCCCCCATCCATGGATGAAAATTGAATGCGAGGATCAAAAAGATTTTTATCAGATCAGAGTAACAGACTGTGGTCCGGGGATTCCTCCCGCAATTCAAACGAAGCTGTTTCAGCCTTTTTTCACGACAAAAGATATTGGGGTGGGGACCGGTCTGGGTTTAAGTATTTCTCGAGGAATTATTGAAGAACATCAGGGACACTTAAACTATGTAGACGATGCTTCAAATACCACATTTGAAATTCGCTTACCTAAGGTGAACAAGGCAGATAATTAAATTTCGCCTGAAAATCCCACTCGGCTAAATCCATACCACTTTCAATTTCTTCTTCCACTTCGTCAGATAAAAAGGGAAAGAAATCTATTCCGGAATGGTCCTCAATCTGGTTGATGCTCAAAGAGTACAAGGCCAGCTCTGAATAGGGGACATCAACACTCATTAGAAACCCTATGCCTTTGTAGGAATCTCCACTTTTTCTGAGAATGACTTTGAAGTACTCTACAGGAACCGAAACTTTATTTTGTCCAATGGTTGGAAGCTTCTCTTTCAAAATCGGGCCAGTCACAATCAATAGTTGCTGGTACTTCAGGGCCCAACTGCGCATTAATGTTTCAAGCATGCTCCAACGACCGCGATTAAACTTCGCAGGCTGAGGTGTCATGTTGCTCATATAAAACGTATCTTTCATCGCCTGAGCATCAAATTTCATATCGCCGGCCGGAAGTAGGTGACCTCGATCGAAGTTACTATTTTGGTAGTCTTGGAGAGTGGCGGAACCAGTTGTGATCTGAGGATCAATTCTAAATGCGTCCGCTCTTTTTACGCAGCCACGTATTTGAGCATGTCCCAGAGGATAGGCCACCCAGTTAGCAACTTCATGCTCTTCATTGTAGCTGAGCGAATAATGATCTCTATCTAAGATTTGTTCGTCCATAGGGGACTGAGCAAGTGGTGAAGCGAAGGCGATAATGGGGAGAAGCAAGCATGCTAGAAAATTCAACATCATGTTGATCCATTTGTTTTGTTCTCTAGTAGGCTACCGAACGAAGGCTGTCTTCGTCCAGTAGCATGATGTTAAGTTTAGGTGAGGAGAAATGCTATTCGAATGTCACGTAGCCACGAGGGGCAAAATCCTGAGCTTTTAAGTCTTTTATCCCTAGGATGTAGTCTTTTAAGATGTCAGCATCTACAAAACCGGTCTTGCGGTAAGTGAGTTTAGGGTACTTGTCTCCACCACCAGCGATAAATTCCGGCAAGGCCACGAGGTATTTCTTGGCCGGGCAAACATTTTTTCCATTAACTTTTAGGGTGATGATTTTTTTTGTTTCGCGGTTGGCGTGAATGTCCACACCACTCATCTGGGGAAATGAGCCAGAGCCGGGAGTTAAATTGAACACGGCGAATTCCAGGTAGTTTTTAAGCTCTTCACCGGAGAGTTCAGCAATTGCCAGTTCCCCAGCAAAAGGGAGTACCATCAACACCGACTCATAAGTCACTTTTCCTGGAAGAATTGAATATCTCAAGCCACCAGAATTTGTGATTGCGAGGTCAGCTTTCACTTTTGATTTATAGGCCAGAGTTACTAAATTCCCAAGATTTGTTTCTTGCGACCGAACAACATCTCTGGTTCCAACGAACTCACCATCTGAAGTTCCAAGATCAATTGCAAGTGAAGC
Organism: Halobacteriovorax sp.; assembly: GCA_020048985.1. Lineage (GTDB taxonomy): Bacteria > Bdellovibrionota > Bacteriovoracia > Bacteriovoracales > Bacteriovoracaceae > Peredibacter. Next base: position 16,771 of record JAIFLR010000091.1, read on the forward strand.
ATCACCTTTCTCTTTATATGGTCGAAGCACGGATTCAACATAGGCATCAGACTCTATTTTCACCTGAGAATCTTTGAGATTCACTGGGATGAGCTTTGCGTCTTTAAGGCTTACTTTTCCATCAAGAACTTCAAGATCCACTCGTCCTACGTATTTACCCCATTCAGCGGCTTGAACAATGACTGAGCCATTTTGAATATCGGGTTGAAAAAGTGGTTTTTGTGTATGACCACCAACAATAACATCGATTCCGTTAACTTGTCTGGCCAGTGTCACGTCACCGGGAGCGTCTGCTCCGTGAGTTTCATCTGGGTAGTGACCAATGTGGGTTAAGGCAATCAGGACGTCGGTTTCTTTCCGAAGCATCGGAACTAGGGCCTTGGCTTCTTCAATGACGGGAACAAATTTAAAATCTTTGGTGTTCTTTGGATTTGATTTGTAGGGAGTGTCTTCGGTCGTAAGACCAAAAATTGTAATTTTCAAATCATCTACTTCTTTAACAATGTGTGATGGGAAAATTCTCTCGTTGGTTTCTTTGTTATAAATGTTAGCGGAAATGAAAGGGAAACCTCCCCATTCGCGTTGCTTGAGGATCGTTGGAAGTGGTTTATCAAATTCATGATTACCAACGGCCATGACATCATACCCCAGTAAGGCCATTCCTTTAAAATCTGGTTCAGCGTCTTGCAGATCTGATTGTGGAACACCAGTGTTCACATCTCCCGCATCAAGGAGAATGACATGTCCGCCATCTTTTTGAATTTCTTCACGAAGTTTTTGGATGATAGTTGCTCTGGGTGCGAGACCAAGTTCACCATCTTTATTTGGCCAAAATCTTCCATGGTGGTCATTGGTGTGCAGGATTGTGAGCTTGTAGACTTTGCCCTTGGTATAGGCCCAAAGATTTTGGGACAAACACAATAAAAGGGACGACAAAAGTAAGTGTTTCATTCAGCCTCCAATCAATAATCCCCAGTCATGTATCGAATGGATTTCTTGCTGGCCAGTGATGTTTTTCACTTCGGAAACATCTTCAAAAATGGGGCCTTTTTGCACCCCTAGGGTATGAATTTCTTTTTAAAAATATGGACAATCAAAAAATAGTTTGGTATACCGAACTCATGATGACAATTAACCAGGCCCCCCTCCTAAAGAGGCTAGTCATAACTGCCATTGCGAAGAAAAATGCCGAGAATATCTCGGACATTGAGTCTCGTCTTATGCATCTTGGATTTGTTGATGGTGCAACGATTGAGGTTAAGATGAAGGCTCCTTTGTTTAAGGAACCTTTGTTGGTTGAAGTCAGGGGGCGCTTGATAGCTTTAAGCAAAGCTGAGGCAGAATTGGTTAATGTTGAGGTAAAAGCATGATGACGCAAGTGGCACTCGTAGGGATGCCGAACGTTGGGAAAACTGCTCTTTTTAATAAACTAACTGGCTCTTTTCAGCGAGTGGCCAATTTTCCTGGTGTCACAGTCGAAAAAAAAACAGGCTGGATTTCTGAAAACGGTGAAAAGATTCTTGAAGTGATAGACCTTCCGGGAATTTATTCCCTTGATGCTACAACCCTGGATGAAAAAGTAACAAAGGATTTTCTCCTTCAGAAAGAGAAGTCCCCAACTGCAAGTGTTTTTGTCCTGGTACTGGATGCTACAAATCTTGATAAGTCTCTTTACATGGCCTATCAACTTAAGCAGCTTGGTTATCCCTTAATCATTGCACTAAATCTTATGGATGAGGCCGAAAGCAGAGGCTTCAAAATCGATCTTGATAAGTTTGCGAAGGCCCTTAATGCGGAAGTTATTCCAACAAGTGCAGCAACAGGGTTTGGTATTCCAGAATTAAAAATTGCTTTAAAAAAACATGCACTCGTTCAGAAAGAAAAATTATCTCAAATCTCAATTCCCCCTAACATGCAGAAGACCTTTAGATCTCCTGAATACGTGAATGATATCTTTGCGCAGATTGATCAGCTTTTAAGTGAAGTGACCCTTTCCCCGCTCAAGGCGGACACTTTTAGCCAAAGAATAGACAGGTTTGTTCTGCATCCATTTTGGGGCTTAATAATTTTATTCGCTGTCCTGATCATTATGTTCCAGACCCTTTTCAGTTGGTCTTCACCCTTGTCTGATTTAATTGAGAACACTTTTGCTTTTGCAGGCGAATTTATCTCCGGCAATATTTCCCAGCCTTTGATCAAAAGTTTTTTTGTAGACGGAATTATCGCTGGAGTCGGTGGAGTTCTGGTCTTTTTACCACAGATTATGATTCTCTTTCTTTTTACACAATTCCTGGAAGATTTGGGTTATCTGGGAAGAGCGGCATTTATGATGGATTCATTTATGCGCAAAATGGGATTACCTGGTAAGGCCGTGATCCCACTTCTGTCTTCTCATGCCTGCGCGATCCCTGGAATCATGTCCACTCGAGTGATTGAAAATTATCGCGAACGATTAATTACCATGCTGGTTATTCCGCTCACTACTTGTTCGGCCAGGCTTCCCGTCTATGCTGTATTAATTGGAGCGATTATCCCTAATCAAGCTGTCATGGGAATTGAGTTCTTGCGCCTTCCAGGCTTAATGTTATTTGCACTTTATATGTTAGGTTTCGTTTCTGCCATGATCATGTCTTTGATTTTTAAAAATTCACTTCCACATTCTTCACCTTCCATGCTTCTGATGGAGCTACCCCCTTATCGTGTTCCTAAATTCAATAATTTGTTTTTAGTCATGAAAAACAAAGGCAAGATTTTTTTAAAGAAGGCGGGAGGAATCATTCTTGCCATCAGTATTGTTATTTGGTTTTTAGTAACCTTTCCTCAGACAAATGGGGAGAGTCATATCGAATCCTCATATGCGGCTTCTATCGGAAGAACATTTGAGCCAATTTTTAGACCACTTGGTTTTGACTGGAGAATCACCACGGCACTTATTCCAAGTATTGGTGCTCGAGAAGTTGTTGTGAGCGCACTGTCTATGGTGCTCTCAATTGAAGAAGGCCCTGAGGGTTTTGAGAAAGACATGTCTGCAGTTCTTATACAGCAATTTGGTCTCGGGTCATTAGTCGCCCTTCTTATCTGGTTTGTGTTTGCTCCCCAATGCATCTCTACGTTTGCCGTGATGAAACGTGAGACCAATGGATACCTCTGGCCATCAGTGATGGTGGGATACACTCTTGTGCTTGCCTATGTGGGTGCTTATCTGGCGAAAAATCTAGTTAACTTTTGGTTTTAACCTGATCCCAGGATTTTAACTGCCAAGTCGTGGTGATAGTCGCCACTTCTTTGCCATTTTTGTCGCGAATAAGAGTTTCAAGTTTTTGCAGATATTTTCCATCTGAATCCAACACTTTTTTGACGGCTTCCTTATCAATCTGGCGAGGGGAGCAGCTTCCTTCAAGATCACTTCGGCCTTGATAAGTATATTTAACATGAAGATCGGAGAGGATAAGTCGATACTGGCTGGCCCCAAATGTTTTCAGAAGAGACATACCGGCACAGTATTCTCCAACTGTGGCCATGGCACATGCGTGAATTCCACCCAAGTGATTGTGATTAAGTTTTCTGTTGGGCAAAGAAATACGAACATTATCTTCACTTAATTCTTTGATTTTAAAACCGTGAGGAGCATTGAAGGCAATACCTACAGTCAAAACTTTATTGAGCGCCATCAAGTTCATCGGGGTCGGATTCTTCATTAATTTATCAATTAAGTTAAAAGCAAATTTCATACACGTCCTAAAGTTTTAAGTAGATTGTTTTCGGCTTCAGTCATTTCTGATTTAAAGCGGTCAACGATACCTTTAATGGTCCCAATTTCGTTGGTGAATTCAACCGAGGTTCCAGCACACCAGACATTTTTGTAAGTTGCACTGAAGGCGGCTTTCTCGATGGCTTTCATGCCCTTGTAGTAAGTCAGCATCTTGGCGTATTTTTTTATTTGTTTGTTCTTACTCAGCAGATTCTCAAGAATATTCTGATCTGTTCCAATCTTTTTCACATAAGGGGTATTGAGAACTGTGCATCTTGAACCAGAAAGTTTTGTCGTAACGACAATATCTTCGGCAGAATAGTCAACGCAGGCCTTTTTATATTCATCCGACACCCCTGATTCTTTAGTAGCAATAAAAGGCGTTCCAATAGACAGACCATCAGCACCTAAGGCGAGCATGGATAAAATGCCTGAACCTGTTCCGACACCACCGGCCGAAATTACGGGGATTTTACAAACACTTTTGAGAGCAGGGACAAGAACAGAAGCTGGAATATTTCCTAAATGCCCCCCAGCTCCGTTATTTACAGCAATGATGCCATCGGCCCCAAGGCCTTCCACTTTTTTGGCATAGTTTTCTTTTTGATTCTTTAATCACCTCTTCGGGGGATCCGAGTGAAGTGATAAAGAAGTTCACACCCATGTCGAGGCACTTGTGCAGTTGCTTCTTGGCCAGAATATTTGATTTATTCACAATAAGGTTCACCCCGAACGGTTTGTTGCTTCGAGACTTTATCTCTTTCAACCCCTTTTCAAGATCTTCTATCGTTCTAAAGTTCAGAGCAGGTATACAGCCGGCAATTCCTGATTCTCCTGCTTGTACTATCATCTCAACGTTGGTTACCAAAAACATTGGGGCCATAAGGATCGGCAGTTCAATTCCTAAAAGTTCTGTTAGAGCAGTTTTCATCAATCTTCCCTTTGTTGTTCGCGGCGTCATTGTAAGGCAAAGTCATAGAACTTTTCCTTCACAAAGGCTTCAAAACTATGGGTTAATTGTAACAGTCATTTTTATTAGCAAGGATGGAAAAAATGAAAAAAATCATAGGATTGATTGCCCTGACTCTCTCAGCTGCATCGTTCGCTGCGCCAAAAGCACAGTGGCTCACTGTAGACAACGATGTTTTGGCGAAAATTCGCCCAAAACTTAACAAATCTGTTCAGACTCTTTTCTCAGCTCAAGGCGCATCAGTTGTAAAACTGACTCAAGCCGAGGTTGAACAACTTTCAGAAACGATTCACAACGAACTTCACCGCTGTGGTGGTTTTATCGCTCACGAGTCTTTTGAAGAAGCTCAAAGTGCTCTGTCTTTCCAAGGGGACATGTACTTTGCAAAAGGTGCAATCTTCGCAGACTACACAATTGATCAATCAGTACTTGTTGCTCCAATGGTGGCTCAAGTTAATGAGCCGTCAATTCGCGAGATGATCATTAAGCTTTCTAGTTTTAATACTCGTTATTACAAATCAGAGACTGGTATCAAATCTTCAGAGTTCATCCGTGATACATGGACTGATCTCTCTAAACACCGCTCGGATGTTAAAGTTGAACTTTATAAGCACCCAAGCTGGCCTCAAGCTTCTATCATCATGACAATTGCAGGTTCAGAGAAATCTGATGAGATCGTTATTGTCGGTGGTCACGCGGATTCAATCGCAGGAATGTTTGGTGGTTCTGGAAAAGCTCCAGGCGCTGATGATAATGCTTCTGGAATTGCAACAATTACTGAAGTGATCAAAGTTCTTATGAACTCTAACTATAAGCCTAAGCGCACTGTTCAGTTCATGGGTTATGCTGCTGAGGAAGTTGGACTTCTAGGTTCTAAAGATATCGCCAATAGCTACAAAGCTAAAGGTTCAAAAGTTGTAGGCGTTATGCAGCTTGATATGACTCTGAACAAGGGAACTGCTGATCAGGACATCGTGATGATGGCCGATTTCACAAACGGTGCTCAAAACGAATTCCTTGGAAGATTGATTGATGAATACGTAAAAGTTAAATGGGGTTATTCTCGTTGCGGTTACGGTTGTTCAGATCACGCTTCATGGACAGCTGCTGGTTACCCAGCTTCAATGCCATTTGAATCAACAATGGAAGACATAAACAAGAAGATCCACACAGCAAACGATACTTTGCAGAATGCCGGTGGAGATGCTAAACATGCAGCTAAATTTGCAAAACTCGCTACAGCATTTGTTGTGGAGTTGGCAAAATAAGGAAGTTGGTAAACGTTGAGTAGTGAAATAAAGTCCCTTTACCAGGACATCCGTTCTAATCTTGAAATATCCAGAAAAGCCATAATATCGACAAGTATCTCGGGAGACGATGAGTCTCCTGAGATACGGTCTTTAGAAAAGGCGTCTCTTGTCCTGGACACCATCGAATCTATTGCTTTAGATGCGAAAGTCCTTTTAGATCAATATCCATCAATTGAATCATTGTTTGAAAAAAGCTTTGGTAAATTACGTGAGCTTTATGACCGTGAAGTCATCATTGAAACCGCACTCATTGATGATTTTATTTTTCCCACAACAAATACTTATGCCTTCTTTGTCGACGGTGAATTTAGCGCTGAGCTTGTCAGCTCTTATAAAGATACTTTTAAGGCCTGGACCGAAGAAAAGACCAGCAAACATCTGGCCACTCAAGACCTCGTAAAATTAAATTTCGACATCAAATTGGGTGATAAGGATCTGAGTTGTCAGTGTATCCAATGCCTTGGTGATTATCGCACCCAGGTTCGGGAAGCCGTGTACTCACTTCAAACTGGATTGATCGATTCATGTGAAGAAAGACTCCATGACTGGGTTTTAACAAAAAAAATAACTGATATTTCAGGCGCCGTATTTAATCTTAAACGTGACCTTGAAAAGAATTTTCATAATATGCGGAACAAGCTTAAACGCTCTTCCGTGAACAAACTTGAAAGCGAAGTTAAAACCTATTTCCGGGAAAAATTTGGCCCTAAAAGTGACCTAGGCAAAGTTTATAAAGAAAAACTCAATGTTTTCTTTAATACACTACTGGTGGAGCAAGGCTTAAAGCCTGAATTGGTTGCCCAAGATGAATACGATCGGTTTTATATTCAACTAGAAACAAACATCTGGAAGCCAGAGCTTTTTCTCAGAAAAGAATTTGAACGCTTCATCCAAGCGATCATGGCCTTCAAAAGAAAAGACGTCTCTTCGACTATTCTTCGAGATTACCTTGGTCAATTCTGGCTGCACACTGAAGCCAGAAGAATAAACCGCAAAATTATTTATCATATGGGGCCTACCAACTCTGGTAAGACTTATCACGCAATCGAAGCCCTGTGTAAGGCCAAGAACGGGTGTTACCTGGCACCCCTTAGACTTCTGGCTTCTGAACTTTTCGATACAATGAATAATAAAGGTGTGAAAACCACACTTTTAACTGGTGAAGAAGTGCTGGAAATTCCGGACGCGACTCACTTTTCTTCAACGATTGAAATGGCCAGACTTCAGCAGCGCTTTGAGTGCTGTGTAATCGATGAAATCCAAATGTTAACAGATTCACAGCGTGGATGGGCCTGGACCAGGGCCCTGGTAAATATTCAAGCTGATGAAGTTCATATCTGTGGTGACCACTCTGTCCTTGAACTCGTAAAACAGGTTCTTGCTCTTTGTGGAGATACTCTGGAAATCAGAGAATACACTCGTATGACAGAGCTGAATGTGATGGAAAATCAGATTCCGCTTTCTCAATTAGAAAAAAATGATGCCTTAATCGTGTTCTCCCGTAGAAATGCTTTGAAATACAAGGCTGACTTGGAAGAACTGGATTTTAAAGTTTCGATTGTGTACGGCCGCCTCTCTCCAGAGGTTCGTCGTGAACAGGCCCGCAAGTTTGATGAAGGTGAAACCGATATTATGGTTTCAACTGATGCTATTGCCATGGGTATGAACTTGCCTGTGAAACGAATTGTATTTTCGGCCCTTTCAAAGTTTGTCGATAATAAAGAAAATCCCCTGACGTTTAGTGAAATAAAACAAATCTCTGGTCGTGCAGGAAGATTTAAACGCTTCCCTGTTGGTCATGTGACCACCCTCAACAGAGTAGAGGATGGACTGCGCATTTTAAAAAATGCCTTGGCCCATACTTTGTCTCAAAGTGACAAGGCCATGGTTGGCCCTGACTTGGATATTTTTAGCAGCGTGAACAACGCACTTGATTCCAATTCTCTTCCTAGTTTGTCTCTTTCCGAGTTTTTGCGCCTCTTCAATACCATGACCTTTAGAAAGCCATTTTATTGCGTGGATATGAAGGAAATGATTGAACTGGCGGAAATGGTTGAAGCTGCTGATGAAGACCGCACTTTATCAAATGCAGAAATTTTTGGTTTTGCCTGCGCTCCAGTCAACCTGGGTCTTATTGAACACGTTCAGTACTATCTTTGGATGCTAAGTCACTATGTTGGTAACCACACCATCAATAACGAACCAATTGATGACAGGTCAGATAACATCGATTATCTGGAAACTTCTATTAAATGCGTTGAACTGTATCAGTGGCTTTCCAGACACTTTGATAACAAAAACTTCGTTTTTGACGAGAAAGCTCTGCTTGAGAATAAATCAAAAGCGATTGAGCGCTT
>JAIFLR010000062.1 GCA_020048985.1 Halobacteriovorax sp.
AAGCGTTCGGAAATATCTTTCAAACGGAAGACATGATTGAAGGAACCGCTGCATTCATTGAAAAACGTAAAGCTGATTTTAAAGGGAAAATTTTATGATGTTAGATGAAAAATACAAAGAAATACGGGATATGGTTAAAAAGTTTTCTGACTCAGAGGTTGCTCCTTTGGCGATGAAAATTGATCATGAGGGACATATTCCTAAAGAACTCATCAATAAATTGGCCGAGAACGGTTTTCTTGGGTCATATGTGCCTGAAGAGTACGGTGGTGCCGGTTTGGATTATTTGTCTTACTCACTTATTGTTGAAGAAATTTCACGCAACTGTGCTTCTACAGGTGTTTTGATTTCTGCTCATACTTCACTTGCAGTATGGCCCATTTTAAATTTTGGAACCGAAGCGCAAAAGCAAAAATATCTCCCTAAAATGGCTTCTGGTGAATGGATTGGTTGCTTCTGTTTATCTGAACCCAATGCTGGATCAGACGCTGGATCACTGACGACATTTGCTGAAGATAAAGGTGACCATTGGGAAATAAACGGTGTGAAAAACTGGATTACGAACGGCAAAGAAGCTTCTATTTGCATCGTCTTCGCCAAAACTAAAAAGACTCCGGATTACAAAGGGATTTCAGCCTTTATTGTTGAAACTTCAACTCCGGGTTACTCCATCATTAAAGAAGAAGACAAACTTGGAATCCGCGGCTCTTCAACTTGTCAGCTGGCCTTTGATAAAGTGAAAGTTCCTAAAGATGCGCTCCTTGGTGACGCTGAAAAAGGGTTTAGAGTTGCGATGGCAACTTTGGATGGAGGAAGAATTGGCATTGCTTCCCAGGCCCTAGGGATTGCTCAAGGCGCTTTTGACTACGCTATTCGTTACACTAAACAGCGTGTTCAATTCGGTGCGCCACTTTCTGACCTTCAAGGTGTGCAGTTTATGCTGGCGGACATGAGTACTAAAATCGGTGCTTCTAGACTTCTCATTTACCATGCTTCTGCCTTAAAAGATGCAGGGCAGCCTTATTCAAAAGAATCGGCCCAAGCGAAGCTTTTTGCTTCAGAATCAGCTATGTGGATCACCACCAAGGCGATTCAGCTGTGCGGAGGAAATGGGTATACGAAAGAGTATCCAGTGGAGCGCTACTTCCGGGATGCTAAGATTACCGAGATTTACGAGGGGACTTCAGAAGTCCAGCGTATGGTAATTGCTAGCTCGGAATTGAAAGCGATCCATTAAAAACCTCTCGTCAAAGGGGCACTCCCTTTGCTAGAGTTTCCACTAAATTTGTTTTATACGTTATTAGCGTAGTCAGTTATTATTTTTTAGGGAGAAAAACATGGCGAAAAAGAAGCCTGCTGCTAAGATGCCAGCAAAGAAACAAGTAGCAAAATCTGCGGCCAAGAAGCCAGTGAAAGCTGCTCCTAAAAAAGAAGTTAAAATGGCCAAAAAAGCTCCAGCTAAAAAAGCGGCTCCAGTAAAAAAGGTAGCACCTAAAAAAGTTGAAAAGAAAGCAGCCAAGCCTGCTCCAAAAACCATAAAAGGTTCATTCCTTAAGACTGCCGGGAAACTGGTTGCTAAGGTTATGCCTAAAGGTTTGACTAAAGAGCAGATCAAAAAACAAAAAGATAAAGAGCTAAAAGAGAAAAAAATCCTTGAAGCCAAAGAAAAAGCTCTCGCTGCAAAAGAAAAAATAAAAGCAGAAGCTGATAAGAAGAAGTCTAAAGAACAAGAAAAGAAAGATAAAGAAAACGCCAAAGTTCAGGCGAAAAAAGACAAAGAGAATGCCAAGCTTCAAGCGAAGCAAGACAAAGAAGATGCCAAGAATATTGGAAAGAAAGGTAAGCCTTCCAAAAGCAAATACGCAGACGACGAAGATGAAGACGGGGACATTGATCTTGGACCCGATGATGAGCCTGCATTCGGCGAAGAGCGATCAGCACGCAAATCAAACGAAGATGATGATATTGATGAATTTGAAGAAGATTATAAAAAGTCTAAAGCAGTTAAGAAATCTGGTAAAAAAGCTTACGAAGAAGACGATGTCCACGTTGAAGCTTTCACTCCAAAAATTTCTAAGAAATATCAAAATGCTATGCTTGCAGATCTTGAAAGCAAAATCGCTGACGAGATAGCAGAGCTAAGAGAGCACTTCAACTGGAAAGAAATCGCTGAATCAATTGGAACGATGGATTTTTTCATCGATTCAAAAAATGATGAGTGCATCGAGAAAGGCTGTGACAATATTCGCTCAACTCAAAGTTATTGCCGTCTTCATTACATCCGTAACCAGAAGACGACTTTGAAGAAACGTGAAATTCTTAAGGAAGGCAAACTTCAGGAATATATTGAAGAGCTTATTTCTAAATACCCTGTGAAATATATTGAATCTCTCATGTCAGATCTTTCTGATGATAAAGAGTTCTACAAAGTTCTTCATCAGCTCAATATCACTGCTGAATTTGATTTTGAAGAAGATGAACTTGAAAATCTTTCGGATGATGATGATGATGATGGAGATATCGGAATTGAGACGATCTCATCAAGTTTGAGATACGAAGACGAATAATAAAATCAGAAGGCCCTCGAAAGAGGGCCTTTTTTTTTGGGGAAAGTTTATTGATTAAATTCAGGATCTTCGTTTTCTTCAGTGTCTTCCATCTCTTCCATCTCCAGAAATTCATCTCCTAAAAGCTTATTCGCCTCGAGGGTTAAATTCACGTTTTCTCTGGAGAGTTTGAAAAAGTAGTTTTCCTGTTTGTAATTTACTTCCTGCCAGTTAGGTTCAAATTCATTCCATTCATCTGCCGCGAAAATTTCATCGAAAAAGATCCCAACTACGTCGATAAAATTCATCTGGGTGGTTTTCACCTTAGTGTTGTCTTTCATCTGCTCAGGTTCACATGACAAGAAACAGGTTATAGGAGCGATATACTCATCTTTCTCTGAGATCCATGAAACTACGATGAGTAACTCCTCATCGTATATCTGACCATAAACATCAAAAGTCCGTGCGTGTTTTTCGCATTCGCTCTGATAAGTCTCATTCAAGAGGATGCCGAAGCTGACGAGCCAGTCTTGAGGTATACTTTTTCCGTTCTTAGAGCTTGTTTTACGGGCGAACATGACGACCTGCCTCAATTTAAGATTTAGTAGCAATTTATCTGTCCCTTCATTAAAATATTCGAATAAGAAAGACAATCTTTCTCTCAATCAAGGAACGAAAAAATGGCAGTTTATATCCTTAGCGGTGCTCGTACACCGATCGGTTCATTTATGGGGACGCTTTCTCAAGTTCCTGCGCCCAAGTTGGGAGCTGCTGCAATTGAAGGAGCACTTCAAAAAGCCAACATCGAAAAAAATAAAGTTGATGAAGTTTTTATGGGTAACGTGATTACTTCGGGTGTGGGTCAGGCCCCGGCAAGACAAGCGTTACTGTTTGCTGGTCTTCCAGAGTCTGTTCCTGCAACAACTGTTGGTAAGGTTTGTGGTTCTGGTCTTCAGGCCGTGATTCTTGGAGCTCGCTCGATTATGACTGGCGACAACCAGGTCGTTGTGGCCGGTGGAATGGAGAATATGTCGCTGGCTCCGCACATGCTTATGAACTCTCGATCAGGCGCTAAGTTTGGTTCAACTGAAATGAAAGATTCTATGCAGTGGGATGGTTTGTGGGATGTTTACACAAACCGCGCTATGGGAAATTGTGCTGAAGAGTGTACAAAGAAATATAACATGTCCCGCGAAGAGCAGGACGCCTTTGCTGTTGAATCTTTTAAGCGTGCTCAAGCATCGGTAAAAGAGGGAACTTTCAAAGATGAAATCGTTGCAGTTAAAGTCCCGGCCAAAGGTGGAACAACTGACGTAACTGAAGACGAAGGCCCTTTCAAAGCGAATTTTGAAAAAATGCCAGGACTAAAGCCTGCTTTTGAAAAAGACGGAACGATTACAGCAGCGAATGCTTCGACTATTAATGATGGTGCAGCAGCTGTTGTTTTGGCCGGTGATAATTATGCCTCTCAAGCCGAATTTAAGATTCTTGGCTACGCTTCAAACGCGCAGAACCCTACGTGGTTCACAACGGCTCCTGTTGAAGCGATTAATAAGTCCCTCAAAAAAGCTGGCCTGACTTTGGAACAAATTGATTTATTTGAAATCAATGAAGCATTTGCAGCCGTTACAATGGCCGCTATGAAAGAATTTAAAATTCCTCATGATAAGGTTAATGTCTTCGGTGGAGCAGTTGCTTTGGGTCATCCAATCGGTGCCTCTGGAGCAAGAATCCTTGTGACATTAATGAATGCCATGAAGAAGAAGAAGGCGAAGTATGGTTGTACAGCTATTTGTATCGGTGGTGGAGAAGCCCTCAGTTTGATTATTGAAAGGATAAAATAATGTCAACCGACACACCAGCAACTTCCCAAGTAAAATCGGGTCTACGGAGCCTGAAAACGGGTGAGATTCTTTTCAATGATGGTGATAACGCTGAGTCTCTCTTTATTATCCAGAAGGGACAGATTCGTTTATTTAAACCTAAGGGAAAAGGCTTTATCGAGATAGCCGTTCTGCGCACGGGGGAAGTTATTGGTGAGATGGCCTTCTTTGATGAAGATGGCTCAGGTAAAAAACGTTCATGTTCAGCTTCAGCGATCACTGGTGTGGAGATTGTTGAGATTTCATTTCTCGCCTTTGGAAAGACAATGTTGTCTCTCAATCCTTGGTTCAAAACGATTATTAATACTTTGGCTACTAGACTTCGGAAGGCAAACTCCAGAATCAAAGAACTAGAAGATAATCAAACTGCTTCTTATGGTAAAAATGCTGGTTCGTATGAATTTATGAAGCCCATAGAGGTCATGAGAGTTTTAGGGACTTTGTTTTTAGTCTTTAAGGCCCATGGGGAAGTGAAGGGGCAGGCACTTGCCGTAAACCGTAAGACACTTACACTTTATACTGCAGATATGTATCAAATAATGGAAGCCAAGCTAGAATCTATTTTAAATTTACTCGTCTCTCTCAACATTATGGAAATTGCCGATGACGAAGATAAGTTTCCGAATCTGTTGCTTTTAAAAAACATTGACCTGATTCGACAAATCTTCATTTTCTACAATACAGAAAGACATCTTCCAGATGATAAGAAAATGAGAATCTCTGATAAGTGTGAAATGATCATCGCTAAAATGTTAGAGAAGCTTCCAGCAAATCCCGTGGTTGATATTCCCAATTTAAAAACCTCTGAAGATTTTGCGCCTAAGTTTTCTAAGTATTACGTATTAAATCCTGTGGTCGATGATTTTAAGGCTAAGAGTATCGTAATCAATCCAGATCACTTAGATGACGGAAGAAGTGTGGGGCTTTTTGGTGAAGTCTTAATGAAAGACGGGAAAGTTTTTGTTGAGGCAGACATGGCGAAAACTCAGAAGATGTATCCAATTATTCGTTTCATGAATGCCGTCAGAAAGTCGAATCTAGAAAAGGCGTAACCACGCCCGGCCGTTAATTTGTGGCCGGGACGTAGAATACTTCAACGTTATCGCCTGATTTATAATAATAATTTGATGTCAGTTTAAACATGTAACCCTGTCTCATGACCGGTGGCGTGTTTGGATATCCATTGTGCGCCACTTTGATATTAATGTTTTGCTGACCTTCGGCTGCCATGAAGGTCCATCCACTTGCTGGTACCTGCGCCCCATTAATTTTAATGATGACTGAACTGAGTGTCGGGATTTTAGGTATACCGATGTATCCAAAATACTCAATATTTGAGCTTGTAGAGATTGAAATACAATCCGGATACGTCACATAGTGACTTGAATCAAACTCAATTAAATGAGCGCGATTCGTTGGTTCTCCCACGCTTGGAAGAATTCGTGTATTTTGATTCCCAGGATTTGGTAAATAATTCCATCCTGTTGTTAACTCAATCGGAGCCGAGTTCGGTGAACTCTTATAGACTTTAATCTTTCCAGCTTGGGTATCAATGACTCCATCAGTAGATGTAATCGGCCAGTATTTATAAGTATGAGGAATAATGATTTGTTGAATTGTACTATTCACATCAGTAAAGACTGAACTTACGTTTGACTGTGAGCAGAGGTCATAATGATCGGCATTGGCCTTCGCAGGAAATCCTGGGTGGCCATCATAGAGACCTTTAGACATCGCCGCATAGGAAAGTGGTGATGCCCAATAGCCAGTTCTTACCGGCGAACATTTAGTATTTGCAGTAACAGAGAAAAGACGCAGCTGCTGAGACTGTAAATAAGTTTTTAGATTTAAGAGAGCAGCTTTTCTGTTATTAAAATTAGTAACATTTTGAGGAGTCTGAAATGTCGAAGAAGTTGTAAGGTCATAAGACTCAACTTCAGTATCACGACCGTTTGAAACTAAAACAACAAAGAGGTAAGCACCCTGTCTAAAGAGACCGTCTGACTGGTGACCTGCAATAAATTCTTGAACTCTGCGTAAACCCGCTTCGTCCTGACCATTAACTACGTTGGAAAAAAAGTTAAACTGTGAGGCTGAACTTACAACTTTCGATGAAGCAATTGAACCTGGAAGGCTTGAT
>JAIFLR010000104.1 GCA_020048985.1 Halobacteriovorax sp.
GAGGTGAGATTTCTGAAAACTCATTGATCTTAGATGTCATGGCGAGTTTATTTTTTAAGTCGTAACTCGCCCCCTTTTCATTTTGAAAGTTTTCCATTGCGTCGATGATTTCATGCTCAGCTTCTTCAATTTGAGTCCTGACGGCCTGTAGTTTGAGATAGGCAGGTCTCTCATACATCTCGATATTGTCGGTTGATTCGATCTGCTCATCAAATAGAATCAGCTGTTTCTGACCAATAACGTGGTAGAGGTGAATCTTGGTAAGATTCTCCTCAAGCTCCTGAAGCATCAGACCCTGATCTTTGGCAATGGAAGCGGCCGAACGGGACAATTTGATGGATTTGTAGGCGCCGCAAGCACTTACAATCATCAAAAGAGGGAGCAGTTTCATTAGAGGACGTTTCATGTAAAGGCCTATCGGTTGCCCGTGCAGATTACTTGAGCTAAATAGTCCGTGGACCCAGGTACTAATTTCCTCTCAATGAGAACTATTGAATTTTGACGAGATTTTAGGGATACTTTAATGGGAGGTGTTTTTATGCAAGACATCCGATCAGTGCTCTCGCAGTTTCACTCAAAGAAGAAAAAGAAGGATTCTGACGTACAAAAGTCAGGCACGGGCCCACATGCTGAAGCCTCAGCTTCAGAAATTCCGGACATTTTCTTTGATGATGTTCTCCGGAAAGTAAAACTCACACGTCATGAAATTACCGCTCTCATGTTTCTCTACCGCCAGGTGTGGTGCCGACCTAACCTTTACCGCTCTCATGGGATTGGCCCACTTAATTCTTATACTGAAATGGCGGCCTTCCTTCATATATCCACTGAAGAGCTGGCCCAAAATATCAGGTCCCTCGAGAATTACGGATTCATTGAAACTGTTCGTTCCGGCCAATATTTCGTTCGAAAATTTTTCACTGAAGAACTAGACACTAAGTTCGGCCAAGACTACGATCAATTCTTTTAGCGAGTAGGGGACTTCTCTGCCAAGCATTCGTCTTAAAACTCTTGCGAGTTATTATCATCATGTAGGTTATGTATGGGATATAGGCTGTGACCATGGTCTATTGGGCCTATCCTTTATTGACCAACCGGCAGTTAAGCAGATCCATTTAGTTGACCCATCAGAGGACGTGATTAAAGTCCTTAAAAACAAGCTTATTGATTCGTATATTACAAAGAAAGAATTTGTTTCAGTTCATAAGTTAAAGGGCCAAGAGATAATTCTCAATCCTGAGTCTAAAATAATCTTCATTGCTGGTATGGGTGGAAAAGAAATTGGAGAAATTATCACTCATCTTTTGCCGCAATTATCGCCCGAGGATAGGTTAGTGATTTCTCCTCATCGAAATATTCTTGAACTAAGAAAACAACTCCACTTATCTGATCTAAACTTAGTAGATGAAACCGTCTTAAAAGAAGAAGGTCAGTTTTATCAAATTATTTGTCTTTCTAAGTCCTCCATAGGGCCCAAAGTTTCACTCTATGGATCTAAGATCTGGGACGGGGTAAGTGGCAAGGAATATAGGCAGCATCAAATAAGGACCTTTATTAATCATCAAGATCAGGCATCTCGCGACTTCGTCGCCCACTTAAAACAACTATCTCACTGATTTTTATTGGCTAAAGAAATTCTATGGTACAATTAAGCCATGTCTGGAACCCATCTATTCTTCTATTTTGGTGACGACGAAGCCTATTTTCGAGCACTCCAGGGTGAGTTTCGAAAACATGGCAAGCTTGTAATCGACTTCAAACGTACATATGAAAAAACAGAATCAAGTATCCAGACATTGCTTGTCACTGTTTTTACGGACAAGCCATCTTGCGTTTTTATCGATTTTTCAAAGAATACCCAGGACTATCTTCATCTGGCACGGTTAATTTCACGTACACCATTGGAGCAACCGGTTGTTATGGTGGGTCTGGTGGATTATCTTTCTCCACCCGAGATCTTAATGGAAAGTATCTCTACCGGAGTTCAACTCAATTTTATAAAAAGTGCTGAAACCTTTGATGTCGCCTTTAGTGTTTCCAGTTTACTTTCTCCTCAAACAGCTACTGAGCATGGTTTTGCCAATGCTGCTTTAAAAGAAGAATTTGAAACTGGAGTTCTATGTAAAGTTGGTTTTGTGAATAATGACGGTCTACATATTGAGACTGATCATAAATTAAGTAAGGGTGACCGGGTTATATTGAAGCACCACTGGCTTGAGAAGAGGGTAGTCCCTTCCAAGCATGTTTTTGTTAAAGACTCTTCTGAATCAAATATGTTTTATCAGTTCAAATTCAACGCCGATTTAGATTTTCTTTTCGTGGATGATTTTCTTCCTCCTGAAGGCATGCCAGAGGATGTTATCAAGACCAAACTAGCTGAACGAGACGAACTTATTCTTTATCACAAAAAACAGTTAAAGCGCTGGGTGGATGAGAATCTATCTGATTCATTAGAGAAAAAAGCCAAAGTTTTGGTGATTGATTACAAGTTTCATTTTTATCAAGATCAGACCCGCACCGATAAACATCCTTATACCATTCGGTGTATTCCCTTTTTCAGCGATATCGCTGCTGAACTGAACCGTTTCCAGCCTCAGATCATCGCCTTTGAACTTGAAAAAGGGGAGACAGGGAAGAATTCGATGGAGGGTCTACGTAAGCTGATTAGTACCGTCATGTCATCTTTTCAGGAACTAAATCCATTCATTATTGTTTTTAACTCAGAATTATCTTCGCCGGATTTGCAGGCGGCGCTCCAGTATCCCCAGACTCTTTCGCACGCTGATGAGCTTTCACCTTCGCTTTTAATCAAGCTGGCAGATGTCCTTCAAAAGAAAATTTCTCAAGCCGTTCAGCCCAAAGAGGGTAAAGAGACTTTACCTAAAGTTTTTATCAAGAAAAACCATTCGGCTTCAACTGCGAACATCTTAAAACCAATAACAGTGATTAAGATATCTGAGACCGACATGGTGATTCAGAGTGAGTTCCCTTTTGCAGCTGGGACCAATCTGCATTTTCTTGACCCAGTAGAGATGTTTGTTCATATTCTTCCAGCAGCGAAACCCAGTGGTAAAATCCCTGAGTATTATGGGTTGATCCATAGCATCGGTGAGTCAAATAAAAAAGAATTACGCCGGTATGTAAACGGACTGTTTTTTAGAGAGCATGACGCTCTGGTGACTGCGGAATCTAATGAGTTCAAAAAACTCAATGACTTAAAACTCAACGAAAAGCTCAATAAAGAACTCAAAGACAAAGAGGAAGCTGAGAAGCTCAAAACTGAGGCTGAAGCCAATAAAGCTGAAAAAGCTAAAGAACCGGAAGTTACCTAAGCCCCATCTTGCACTTTTAAGTTCCTCATACTAAAGTCACCTGCATGAAACTACTCAAAATCATTTCTGTTGTTTTTATCATTTATTTCGTCAGACGGTTTATTCAGCTTTACCGAGCGATGAAAAAGATCCAGGAAGCCCAGGCGAACATGCCACGTCAGCCTCAGAGCACTCCTAAAGGCTCCACCATCAATGCTGACTTTAAAGTTGTAGACTAGAGCTTCTTTATTCTTTGTTTTAAATCCTCTAACGCTGCTTCGGTATGATGTTTGAAGGATAGCTCGACCAGTTGTTTCCAGGTATTCTGAATCTCCTCATCTTGCATCCCTATCATTTCTTCGGCTTCCTTCAGAGAATAGAACGGAAGATTGATCCCTCGTTTATGCATTTTTTTCTTAAACTGGGACCAGAGTGCTTCATGGGGAGATAACTTTGCAGTTTTTAATGTGAACTGAAAGATATAAATTCCCGTGAAAAAGACCAACAATAGGGGAATGAAAAAGAACATCCATTCTCGCTTAAATCTTAGTTTTTCAAATAAAGCATCTTGCCCATAGTAATCCATTTCCTCTAGCCACTGATAAAGCTTAAAATCCCACTGGGCAATCCATTGCTGCCAATCATTGTAGAGCTCAAATCTGCGGCCAAAGTTTCTTATGGCCGAAAAGGCAACCGGGTTCACCTGCTGCATGTAGGCTTCACCACCTAAGCGTATTCGATCAGGCGCAATCCATCCGGTGGGGTCAATTCTTTTCCACTCTCCATTGTGAAGCGCCTCAATCCACACGTGAGCATCATTCTGAGTCACCAAATAATACCCGGCAAACTTGTTATAACCACCACCCATGAAGCCTGAAACCAGACGGGCGCTAATTTTTTTAGCTCGAAGAATCTGAGCGACAGCGGAGGCATAATGTGAGCAAAAACCAATTTTTTTATTCTGCATAAAATCCAGAAAATCAGCAACTTTTCCTGGAGACAGAGAATAGCTGAAAGCTTCACGTTGGAAATAGGCCTGAATCTCTTTTTGCAGACCAGGCAAATCCTGAGATTGGAAATGCTGAT
The DNA here is from genome assembly GCA_020048985.1 of Halobacteriovorax sp. Taxonomy (GTDB): domain Bacteria; phylum Bdellovibrionota; class Bacteriovoracia; order Bacteriovoracales; family Bacteriovoracaceae; genus Peredibacter. The sequence goes on from JAIFLR010000104.1 coordinate 4,395, forward strand.
GAATCCATGCTTTTTCATTGGCACGCAAACCAATTGAATTTTGATCGGGCCCATCACTTTTCTCTGAAGGTATTCCTCCGGCCTCTCCTATTACTTGATATCTCAGTATTGGTTGCCAGCGGTTCTGCGACAACGAGCGACTCGAGTTAAGTTCCACACTTCCTCTTGAGGAGACAAAACGAGCAGGATGATCAAGAGCAAAAAAGAATTCCTGCTGCTTAAAAACACGGATCTTCTGATTGATTCCTGTCCCTTTGTCCTTTACCGGGCCCGATTTAAAGGGCCTTTGATACATATCCTTAGGCATTACGGGCCAGTTCCAACCGTCTGAGAAACTCAAGGTGTTACCACGCCAATAAAGGTCGTCAGGAGAAATGTTGCCTTCAACAGAAGCCTGAAAAACGGGAGTATCATTAGAGGCGAGGCTCTCTAGCTGGGAAACATTCACCTCCGGTGTGTACCCAACTTCTCCATTTTTAGGAGTTCCTTGTCCCATCTGGAAGGGATTCATTATTCTGGGCACGAAAAAAAATAAAATCGCAGTCAGCGGCAAAACCCACGCTAAAGTTTTTAACAGATCAATGATTTTGGCCTGTAACTTTAAGTGACCATAAAAATCTTGAATCAAAATAAAAAAACTGGCACCAAAGAAGAAAACATAAGAAAGGTTTTTTTCAAATAATGATCCGGTTGAGATGAGTAAAATCAATCCAAAAAAGATCATGTAGCGATCACGCTCGGTTTCTTTTTCCAATAGCTTAATGGTCACAACAGATGTCAAAAAATTTAAACCAACTTCAGGATCAATCAGCTTCCCATAGGTCAACCAATAGGCCCCAAAAAGACTGAGAGTCACCACGTTTCGAACGAGACGATTTGGTCTGTGCTTGAACCAAACCATGATCGCTCCCACAAAAGCCAGTAAGACGGTAAAGTTCGTTAGTGTCTCACGCATCAAAACAGCAAAAATAAGCAGGATGATAGATTCTTTAATTTCACTGCGTATTTGTAGCTTCAGCATAAGGCAAGGACCTTCAGGCAATCTCTCAGCTGCCCAGATTCCTGACCGTTGACCCTGAGTGAAAAGGGTATATTCTGCTTCTGGCACTCCACCATCTGGGTCGCTAAAGTTGAAAGATAATGTTCTTTCAAGGCCAGCTCAGTTGGTGGCCGAAACTCAAGCTCAAGGACCGGAGTTGTTTTTTCCTCTCCTTCCTTGATTAACAGCTCCCCCGACCTGGCATAATGTTTCCAGCTTATTTTTCGGGATTCATCATTGTCATAGGCACCTAGGCCACGGAATTCATCGGCGCCTTTTTTATCCAGGAAGCTATCCCCTTCAAGGCTATTACCTGACAAAGACAAATCGGCCACTGGAAGCAGGGTAGGGTAGACGAGAGAAGTGAGATTAAGAGGGTAGTAGATCCACAATTGGTAGAGACCAAAGGGATTATCTGTTTTGACATGAAGATATTCCCATTTGTAGACTCCCCTTTTGTCCGGGGATAATTCGCCTTCACTGCAGGAGTCACCATCTTTCAAATCACCAAGGGCAAAATCACCGCGGTCACTTTCAAGTTGAATCTGCCAGCTCCAGGGTCTCTTGGGAGCCGTTTTCCAGAAGACGCGAGCGTTGACCTTGCTTCCAGCGTGGCCCGCAGAGATAACAACGTTGTCCGGCTTCAGTCTGTAGAGGTGAAAGTGGGATTGAATCAGCCAGATCAGATTAAAACTGAATAAGAAAATGGTAAAAATAAGAAGGAGATTGTTGCTGTAACCCACGGCCATCAGAAACATTAAAAAAATAAGTCCGTTAAGGTAGCCACCCATTTTGGTGGGAACAATGTAAACCCGGGGCTTTTTTCTAAATTGCTTTCGAATCCACTTCTTCATTCTTTCACAAATGGTGTTTGCTTCAATATTTCCAAAGCGCGGGACTGTTCCTGACCTACGCTCAAAGAGTGATGAGAAAACATACGGTGAGCTGCCACAAAAGGGAATATGTGTTGAACATA
>JAIFLR010000138.1 GCA_020048985.1 Halobacteriovorax sp.
CTTCTCAAGCCATGGGATGATCAATCTCTTTTAAAAAAGATGGAGAATTCTTGGACCAAAGTAAAAACTACAAATTAATCATATTAGGTCAGGATAAATTTTTTGTTGAAGAGCTGATTTTGGTCATAAGCACTAGATACTCAGGCGTTTGTGTTCATCTGGAATGCTTCTCTGACGTCGAGGAACACTTTACTCACTCTATTCCACCTGATGGAGTCATTATCCAAACAGGGCACCAAGATTACGGGCCTGTAGAAAAGTACCTTGCTGCAAATGATTTAAACGTGCTTCTCATTTCTTTTTCACCAAAAGATTTGATCGCGAAAATTGATGCCTATTTTGCTGCTCTGAATAAGTGGTTTGCTAAAGTGCCATTTTTGTCCCTGAATTCAGACTTAGCGGGCTTCATTGGTTATACCCCGGTAGATTTGTTTCTTAAAAACGGAACTGAGTTTAAGTTGGCAATTCCACAAAAAAGTTTCATTTCAGAGACATCTGTTAAAACTCATTTTAGTGAAGGGCGCGGTTTCTTTTTTATGAAAAAAGAGGACCGTCAGGATTATGAAGAGGATTGGGGAGAGTCCACGCTGGCGTATTTTAATAGTGATACGTCAGTGGCAATTACCAAGAATGGACCGATGGGAATTCTCATCCCATTTCTGGAGTCCACTTCCTACCATGGAATTCCTGAAGCGGATCAGTACCTAGTTTATTCTGCTCTGGAGAGGATCGCCTTTTTGCTTCAAAAAAAGAGCGACCTGTCAGATGCGATTGAGAAAATCCTGTGCAAAAACACCTACCAATTAAAACACACTGCATTTTTAATCTGTATGAATATTGCAACGATGTCTGCCTTAGGAATCGGATCCTCCGTTGTCTATTTTAACATCACTTTAGCTGCTCTTGTACATGATTTAGGAACATTGAATTTTGGTTTTGAAGAATATGAATTCAATGATTTTGCTATGGAGAATATGCTAGAGGAGAGCCTGATCAGTAATTATTCTCGGCACGGTGAGGCTTCGCTGTCATTATTAGTAAAGCACCAGATTTGCCCTCGCTGGGTAGCGGAGATGGTTCTTTCTCACCATGAAAATGACAGTGGTTATGGATACCCTCTGGGTATACATTCCTCTTGCTTGGGACTTGCGACATTTATTTTTGCTTTTAATCACGAGTGGTCAGAAAAACTTTATGGTCACATGGCCAAAGAGAAAACTAAAGTTGATCGTGCTTTTTATCTCAGTTCTATTCCTTCGGGCTCTTTGAAGGCAAAAGAATTAAAGACAAAAATCTTAGAACATCTTAAATTTGCTCCTCAATAAAGATCGAGTCTTTAATCTTTAATTTTGGTTTAACTTTGACGGTAATGACTTTTGTGAGGACTCGGCCCTCTTGGGATAGTTTAAAAACATAGCTACCTGGTGACAGCTTATATTCTCTTTTGAATTCACCCTGAAGACTGGCCTGTCTATCCATGTTGGGCCCGGAAATTTCTATATCGGCTTTTTCCTCAACAGAAAAATAGAAAACGACAGTGTGCATATCATCGGCTCTATCCAGCTCGACTTCCTGCTTTGTGATGGCAAAAAAACTTAAATCTTCTGGGTACACGGGGGCACTTTCAGTTACACAGTGAGACGGTAGTTGAATTTCACGCCAGACTGAGCTCACATTACCAGCAACGGACCTTACTTCAAGAATTGTTTTAGCCGTAGGCATCACAACATTTAAATCTGTTAACTTAAGATAATTCCCATTGGCCTTAACCTCATACATGACATCTCCAGCATCACCCGCAACAGGCTCAATCTTACCAATACAGGCCGTACCAAAACGGTCAATCGAAAGAGAAGGTGGGGCCAAGAGAAAGAGTTCGCTTAAAATATTATTTTGAAAAGAGACAGAGTAGGAGTCACCTTCTGGAATCCAGGATTTTTGCCACTTTGCGGGAGTGCCAACAATTCCTTTGTCGGTGGAAGTGTAAAGTGTACCCTCTTTGACGACCTGAGAAGCCCCAGCTTTGTCCGCTAGTTTCACTTTCCCGTCAGGATTAAGCACCATGACACTGCCTTTCGATAACTTAAGCTCGTCCTCGGGAAGAAATTCAATGAGTGAATCATCGAGAGAAATAATTTGAATCTTGTTAAGGTAAAGATATCGGGCTGCAGATCCCGAAGAAGTTAAACCCAGCCCAAAAGCATTGATTTTTTCTTCCTCTTCGCCTTTAAACCACGCAACGCTACCAGCCATTTTAGTCTGAACTGAGTCTTTAAGGAATTTGATCTGGGCCACGATATTTCTAAAGTTCTGCCCCTCCCTTTTTCCTATGGAAAAAACATAAAATGAGGCTAACATTAGAATACAACCTAATGTTATGAGGCCAATATCAATGTATTTCCGAATCATATGAACCTTTTAAACACCTTAAAATTCAAAATTCTATCTGCTAAGTTAATTCTATGCCTTGCTTGTCTGGGCACAAGTTTTTTCTTTATATCTAATCTTTTCATGCGCGAAAAGAAAACAGATATATTCGAAGCAGGATTATTGCGTTCCAAGTTGATCCTCTCAGAATATGAATCCAAATTTAAATTAGCCGCTCTCCTTTATGAAACTCACAAAGAAGGCCAGCCCCTGATTGGTGGGTTAGATGGCCTTGAAGAAGTCATTTCATGTAAAGGCAGTGAGACAATTGAAAAGCCTTTTAGGAATTATTCAATTCCTATTTGTCCTGGGGAGTCAGCTCTAAGGACAGCTGATGGGTATTTCATTATTTCATTTTATAGGAACTCCAAGGGAGTAAGTTATCTCTTTAAATTGTCCCAGCAAAACCGTGCCGGTCTTGAAACAGGTGTCGCCTCATTTTCCATCATCGATGAGTCAAATCAAAAGCTGATCTATACCAATACGGATAAAGCCCTCCACGGTGAGGTGAAAGGTACAGGCACCGGTAACATTAACTTTTCAAAGGAAATGAAACTAGGAAATGAGGATTATCTAGTTGTCAGCGTAAAATCTTTTGGGCTTTCTTGGCGCTCATTTCTTTTTTATAGATCGGAAGTGGTCTTTCAGGCACTTCATCAAGTACGAGTCCAAATAATTTCTTTGGCCCTACTCATGACTGGTATCGTCCTTATTGTTTCGTTACTTTTGTCTAATCATCTTTCTGCTCCGATCAATAAACTTACTCATCTGGCGGAAGCCATTAAAGAGGGAGATTTTCTCCAAAGATTTTCGGGCAAGGTGTATGGTGAGTTTCGCCTGTTGGGTGAAACATTCAATAGTATGGCAGACAAGATCATTTTCTTTCTAGATGAGATGAAGGAGAAAACGAGACTAGAGTCCGAAGTTAAAGTCGCTCAATTAGTCCAGACATCATTTTTTCCCAAAACGGAATACGTCGACGAGAAGGTTGAAATTCATGGTTTTTATCAACCTGCCGGCGAGTGTGGCGGTGACTGGTGGACGTTTCAAGACTATGGAGACAAAGTCTATTTCGCACTAGGAGATGTTACAGGCCACGGAGTTGCTTCATCACTTGTCACAGCTTCAGTTCACTCCTACTCAAGTCTGTGGGCGCGAATGTTTAGAGAACGTAAAGGGGTCCTTTACGAGCCAACGGAGATTCTTGAAAGTTTTAATGATGTTATACGAGGCGCCGGTGGGAATTTGAATATGACCATGTTCGTGGGTTGCCTGGATAAAAAGAAGAAATCTGTGACTTATGCGAATGCCAGCCATGAGCAACCATTTTTGGTTGAATCTGGATCAAAGGACGAAATCAAATTCCTTGAAGGTATTTCTGGGCCTCGTCTGGGTGAGGTAGATGCGCCAAACTATACACAGTATATGGAACTATTATCGGATAACACATTCATTGTTCTTTATTCAGATGGCTACGTTGAAGGTTTGAATGAAGAAGGTAAATACTGGGGAGAAGGGCGGTTCTTAAGAGAATTGGCCAAAAATTACTCATCCAAGAAACCTGAAGGAATGAATGAGGGAATCAATGCTGGCTTTAAAAAGTTTGCAGGCCCGGCAGCGCAGGCAGATGACCTTTCACTCTTAACACTATTTGTAAAATAGGGAATCAAATGAATATGAGATGCTTTTTTGTCCTGATTATTTTGACTTTTTCACTTCCGACATTTGCTGAGAGGTTAAGCCTCTTCGCACCAATTCCTGGTGCGAAGTTGTATGAAGTTAAAATAGTTGGAGAAAATTCAAAAACAGCTAAGACATATAGATTGCGTCAGCCGGTTCTGGAAACGGATAAAATTGCAGCCGGGGATTATATTATGACGGCAAGATATCTCAACGTCAGGGATAAATGGTCAGATTGGACTGACAAGGCTTCACTAAAAATTGTGAAGAAGATCAAAACAAATACTCGGGATATTTTTGACGATAAGTTTCCATTCGGTGGCTCATTAGGATTCGGAAGTTTGAATACCAAACTGACTTCTGGCGCGTATGAATTTGAATCAACAGAATCAGTACTACGCTCAAAAATATTTATTCAAAGACATCCCTTCAAATTAACAGCTGCGTACGATAAGAGCGAGAATATGACTCGTTTTGATACTTCGATTTTAAAACAGATCAACGTCTATGCATCTGCCGGAATTAACTTTTGGATGGTCAATTTTGACGGAAGAAATACCACTGATTCATCAACTGGTTTAATCAATTTCACCCAGTCCTTTCTTGAACTTGATTACATGTATCCTTTCTGGGACCGCTGGTATTTGGGCTCGAAGTTTGGTCTAGGTCTTGGGTTGAGTTATTATATTCGTCCAGAACTTACTTACTCTGTGCCGTTTGGTGATCAGTTTTTTGTTTCAGGAACTTTACTCTATGAGCTTTCACGGGTGGAACAATCTGATTTTAAATTTGATGTGAATGGAGCCAGTGCCTACGTGAATTTTAGCTATTTTTTAGAGATGTAATAGTCTACAAAAAGTATCTTGTAGGGCGACTTACTTTTTTGAGTTTGTCTGAAATGACGACAAGCTCGTGTGGTGGTCCATGGTCTGCTATCGCTCCCTGGTCAATAACAATAGCGTAGTCAGATTCTTTTATAATCTCATAGTTATTGTCGATGATAAAAAAGATTCGACCCTCGGAATGTTTTCTAAGATATTCAAAAACTTTCATCTGAAATGAAGTATCAGCTCGATTGAGAACATTGTCCAAAACGATACTGTTATAATTACAGTAAATGGCCCTAGTTAGGGTTAAGAACATTTGTTCAGCATGTGAAAAGGGAAGATCGATACCTCCAACCTCAGTATCGTATCCATCTTTGAGTAACATAATTTTTTTATCAAGACCTAGATCATTAGTGATGCTTTTTAATTTTTCAAAATCCACATTGGGATCTTTCGCAGTTAAGTAGTCTTTTAATTTACCACCTCGCCAGTGAAGTCCTTCATTGATGAAAATACTTTTTATTCTCCATCGCTCTCCAGGATTTACGCTCGTCTCATTAACTTTCAATTTTCCTTCGGAGAATGTTGTCATAGAGGTCATAATTCTCATCAGCTCGGATTTTCCAGAGCCGGTCTTTCCTATAACACTGTAAATCTTCGAACTTTCAAAGGAGAAATTAATTTCACTCGAATGTGGACCAAAAAGCTTCAGTTTTTCACAGCTAATAACTGAAATTTTTTCAAAATTTGTTACAGTCTCATTTGAGGTAAACATATTCGAGAGGACAGAGAAATGAGTGTAATCTTTAAGCCGTTTAAATAGATCATGAGTCGGGCCAGTAATAACGGTGAGGGCAATTTGAATTGCCGAAAAACTCACAAAGTTAAGGTAGTCCAGTCCTAGAACTAGCACCATGATTAAAAACACAAATTGAACTAGTACTGTTCTAATAAGGGCGAGTCTTGCCTGATACCAAAGCGCAGATTTGTCTTTTTCATATAGGGCACTCGCATAGGATTCTGATAATGATTGCCAATATTTTTTGAGCGGGTCAATGAAACTGTTTTTTCTTGCAGTCGAGGCGAGCAAGGGCAGGCTTCGATACGAATCCAGGAAAAATGACTGTGCCGAAAGTGTATTGGCCAGTTGAGTTTTTGCACGAGACTCAAGTGATCGGTGCTGGATATAGTAGATACTTGTAAAAAAAACAATCGCTAGTATTCCGATAAAATTGTCGTAAAGGAATGAAACTGAGACCAATAAACTCATCACCGCTGTAAGTGGTATGATGGCCTTATCTGGCGAGATTAAATCGAGCAGAGCTATCAGAGAGTTGAATCGAACTTTGGTCCTCTTGCCTCGCGAGAAACGCTCTAATTTAAAGTTCTTCATGAAGCCTGTAATTAAATTTGAAACATGGTCCCAAGAAAAACTATGCAACGGGAAAAAGGCAATAATGATCGCGCCGGAAATAAGTAAAATATAGAGGCCCTGCATCTGTGATAAAGCCAGAGAGGCGCCTGAGTTGGCCAACTTAATTGAGTTCGATTGAACGAAAAAATTAGCTGCTATAAAAAGGGCCAATACGATGATTGTTGGACTAATGAATTTATGAAACGGGAGCCCCTTGGAGATGGCAAAAAAAGTTGAGGGAGGAATTTTTGTATCGTGGTGTTCTTTTTCAATTTTGTATACGACCCAGGGAAGAATGGCTTCTAATCCCGCGGGATTGATTCTATATGCTTTAACTGCTTTTTTAAAAAGAAGGAGCTCGTCAGTCCAAAGGAAACTTCCTTTTTTTAAAAATTGATCAAATGGTTTTGACTGAACCCATGTATCTTCTAAAACAATCAGAAGTGATTCTGGAGATATTTCCGTAATTGTTTCAATTAAGAGATTGCGTAGGATTTTTAATTTAGCACGATGACTCAAAAGTGAGAGGTCAAAATAGTAGAGAAGTTGATCTAATTCTTCTGACTCCATGAAAAGTTTAATCCAGCCATTATCTGCGTCTGTAATACCCTGTTCTAGGAAAGAATTAATGTGATCTTTTTTCTCCGTGATACCCATGATTTAAATTTTCGGTTATCATGGTTCTATGGACAAGCTGAATCTAATGAAGGCAGTACTTACCTTATACCTAAGTGCCGTCGCGGCAATTTTTCTATTTCGGCCTACGATTAAAGAGTATTTGCCTGCAGTGGTAGATGGGCAAAACGTCTGCATCCTGAGTAATCCTGTCAGGAGTGAAAAAATCATGGCCCAGTTCCTCCTAGTTGAAAATAACCGTATCAAACTTCAACCTACTCACGAAAATTGTTTTGCACCAGCTACCACCATCCCTTTGATGGATAAAATCCAGATGAAGGTGCTCTTAGTTAGGGAGGGGCGTTCTCTGTGGACTGCCTTAACCAAAAAATGAGCAACAATCATTTATTGGATCCCTCGCAGTTAGGTCACTCAATCGATGAAGCTTTTTCTGTCTTTTTGATTAAGAAAAAAAAAGTTTTTGCCTCTTCGATTAGATTCATCTCTGGCCTAAAAGTTGTAGGGATTATCTACTCCGTACTCTTATCTTATTTTGTTTCCTCCACTGTTGAACTTGCAACATTTACAGGATTTTCACAAATTCTTCTGCTGAATCTTGCTGCTTGTGTATGCATAGTCTGCTCTCAGTTTTATATAGGGGTTATTAAGGGGGATGAGTCACTTAAATTGGGCTCTAAAATGGACCAGGGTTTCGTGGAAAATATTTCGCAATTGTCACTTATTTCACAAGTTTCTCTCACTCCTCGATTTGTTTCTTTTGTAAAAGAATTAAGAGTTGCACGAACTGAATACGCGCCGGAATTAATAACCATGGGAATTTGTACTTTCGCGTTTTTGTGTTTCGCTTATCTAAAGGGCGCTTTCCTGGTCTTCTTACCTTTGCCGGTTGTATTTATTTTCTTTCTTATTTGGACATACTTTCACCGTAAGGAGAATGCAGGCGTCTGGGATATACAGGAGAGATTGTTAGAGCGGGGACTTAATGCTCTGGAGGAATCTGAGTCTGAGTCTGGTGAACCGGTTTTAGATGAAAGATCTAATTTAAAGGATATAAAAGAATATTTTAGATTAAAAATTATATCTTTTAAAGTCGACTTCGTAACAAAAAGTCTTCTCATATTTTCGGCGATCAACGCTGCCCTCATCTTCTCGGCCACTAAACACCCGGATCGAATCGTCCTCTCTACGCTCGGTTTATTTGCCGCCAAAATGCTTCAAGATTCTGTCCCTGTGTGGCTAGAGATTTTAAAGACAAAAGAAATTGCTCGCTCGATTAAGTGGCTTCCCATTAAACAATCAACTTCTGAAGAAGCAAAATCCACCTTCACAGGTGAATTTAATTTTAACCAAGTTTCCTTCAGGTATTCATCTAAGACTTCATGGATTGTATCTGCTTTGAATTTTAATATTAAGCGAGGAGATACGCTTGTTATTTCTGGTCCTTCAGGTTCTGGCAAGAGCACATTTCTTAAACTTGTTTGCGGTGAACTCAAGCCCTCTGAGGGTATTGTAGAGCACGTTGGACTGAGTCCCCAAGATACGCCTGCGGGATTTTTTAAGATTGCTGGTCACTCCGCCCATGATTCTACTTTTCCAAATATTAAAGTGGAGTCCATCTTTTCATGGTTTGAATCCTACAATTCCCGAAAAGAATTAATTTTAGATTGTGTCGAGCTCCATCCAAGAGCGCTAGAACTTCCCTATTTGGCGCTTTCCCAGGGGGAGCGCAAGAAAGTCTCTATTGCTGTTGCCTTGTTTCAATGTCAGGGAATCGTGGTGCTAGATGAACCCTATTCGGGATTTGATCAAAACTACGGACTGAGGCTTGAGGCCAAACTAGCCGAATTGCCCTATACCAAGGTAATTACCCTGACCGATAATAATGAACTTCGCTACACCATTCAAAAAAATCTTACCCGGTTCTAACTCCAAAAAATGGGCACCCGGCCTCTAACGACGTGTGGATTTGGCAAGGATTTGCCTCATAACATATTGAATTCTGATTCCAGTTAAGAATTTCCTCATCATTCTTTGGAGATAACCGATAATAAGAGTCAGACAATGCCTTAAGGGGAATTTTATGCTCCGGTCAACCACACGTTTTCTCTGTTTCATTATTTCCTTCCAATTATTTTGGGGATGTAATGGATCACAGTTGGCGCTGACGGGCGTATCCACTTTTAATATTACAGGGCTCATTGTAAAAAGTTTTGAGAAAGTGAATGACTTTATTCTTCCAACGGCATACTGATCCAGAAAACGTCTTCATTATTGCCTCACAGAAACTCTATAAAGATTCTAAGACTTTCAGCTTTAATCTGCCTAAAAAAGATATTGAGGGTCAGGTGATCCAAGTTAGATATGCCAAAACAAATGCAGATGATGTGAGGGAAAAATTTGAAGATGCAGATCAATATGTAGATCTGGGGACAATGAATGTGGTCCTAGATGCCAATGGGACATTTGATGCGGCCCTGATTAAAGAAGAGATAAGAACTCTTGCGACCAGTAGTCCTGAAATCATTAAAGATCTGGTGCGAAATTTTGATTCAACTTTAGAGAAAGAAATTCTGGCTAATGGTAAAGGTACGACGGATGATTTTAAAAGCTATTATATGCAAGAAAAAGCTGTCGAACTAATCCTTCAAGTTAAAAATAAAGAAATAGATGAGAAAGAATTTATAACGAGTCTTGAAGCTTTGAAATCAGAAGCTAAAACGGCTTTAATTAAAGGTGGAAGACTTGAATGCGGATCTGCAGTTTCTGTTGTTCAGTCAGCAGAGTTTTCAGGCACTTTGGTTTTTACAGCGACTGACAAGCAAACTGTCGACGCCTTTGGATCGAAAAAAGAATTGGGTTACATCTATTCAGCAGCTGAGGGAATAGATGTCATCGGGAAAGTTAATGCCGATTTTCAGAAAATTGTTAATGCGAAAGGATTCATTGCAATATTCTATTATCTTTTAAAGGACGATAAAAACGGGATTGTCTCCCAGTGTAAAGTTGCAGTTTCACCTAAAGCTCCGGAGGCCACATTTGCGCTTTTTGAGAAATTTGATGTTAAGAACTATGGCAAAGTTGAAGAGTCGTTAGCCGATCTTTCTAAGATGTATGAAGGAACTTTTAGTCAGTTAAAAAAGGATTATGAAACAGCAAAAATCAGTTTTGATTCAGAGCAATTTAAGGCTCAGGTAATTATTATTGATGGTTGGTACAATGATCGCGTCGATCAGTCAGTAGCCCATTTCTTAAAGAAATAAAGTTGTACGCAGTTTAAATATTGATCGCAACATTGATGGAAAAACTATTAATAGTATTATCAGGCCTCATCCCATTGGCCCTAAATAAACGGATGTCCTTAGTATAGGTGTTGGTAAAATTCAGCTGCACTCTCTCACTGAGGTTTTTTCCAATACTGAGGGTAGAATTAAGGTCAATATCCTGCATGTCAAGGGTATCAATTTTAAAGTAATAAGCGGGACGATAGAACAAGACATAGTTAAAAACCCAGTCTTCATAACCAGCAACAAACCGAAGTCGAAAAGAGTTACGGATATTTTTTTGTGTTTTTGAAGGTTCTTCTCCCGGATAACTCACTTCGAAATCACTAATCAGTTCTTCATATATAGGCACGTAACTTAAATCAAGATTCTTAATATATTTACCATTTTTAATAAACTTATACTTTAGACCCAAAACACCCAATCCGTATTGATGTTTAATCGGATAATCACCATTAAATTTCTGGCGGCGATAGTTCGCTATAGCGAAGTACGTCCAGTTGCCATAAAAATTGTTATAATCGTAGATGAGACTAGAATTCAAAACCATACTTGAAGTTTCGACATCAAAATTAGCATCTTTTTGATAGCTATCATTGATAGTCAAGTCATGACTTAACTCGTGTTTAGTTGATGTCAGTGTTCTTAAATTGTAACCGGCATAAATATTTCTTGCGCTATTGAGAACGGCAAAAGAAATGGGGGACGCGAATATGCTCACCCCAAGAAACGGTTCCTTGGGAGTACTTTCTTGCTCGAGGGGATGCATGAGTTGCTTGATGCTATAAGGCCAAGTCTCAATTGCATCTTTGTTTTTCACCCTGATCTTAACTGTCTTCCAGTAGATGTGGTCACCTTTTTCTTCCTGCCTTTTGGCCAGGATAATAAAGTCAGCACCTTTGATCGTGAGAAAGTCTTTATTCTCTAATTTCTTGGCCTTGGGAATGCGGTAATAGAGCTTAGGAATAGGAGTCGGTGACGGCACTGACACAGCAAAGGCTGCCAGACTTAGGAAGAGACCTATAATAATAAAAAACAACGCTTTACCCATTTGTCCATTTTAGCTTAATCGCTAAAAATAAATAGGTAGGATATTTTTAAACCCTCGCTAAATAAGACTGATAAAATTAATTAAGTATTTAATCTGCGACGTGAATCGAGCCATAGGTGCCGCTATGGGTTTGGATGAGGGCCAGGTCGCCTGAAGCAAGAGTTCCACCCGCGTCCGTATACATCTGAGCTTCACCATCAAAATCCACGTCAGAATTGAGGTAACCAATAATGGAAATATTGTTGGGAGGAGAGGCTACGACTTCGGCAATGCTTGTACTGATGGCTGTTTCATCAGAGACGTCGATGGCAAGGTCTCCATTCAGGTCTCCTGCTTTGAGGCATTTGGTGGAGTTTAGTCCCTTGCTAACAAATGGGGCCAAGGTGCCTTCGTCTAAATAGGCCGTCGCCGAATCAGTGAAGTCAATATTGTAACTACTTGCTTCAAAATCTGAGGTGAGAGCTACTGCTGCTGCCGATCCAATTGAGAGATGGTTGCGATGAATGATATTGACGTAATAATTGCCCGCAGTGAGTTCAGGAAAAAGGATTCCTTGAAAGCCACTCGTATCATAGATCGTTCCGTTAAAATGAATCAATGCCGATTGTCCGTCTCGGTAAGTCATTACTCCATCAATATCTTGGTAAACTTCCACCAGTACCCAGTCCACAAAAATACGATCGGCGGTGGTGAGAGGATCAAGGTCTGGGTCCAAAATATTAGGAGTGAGGGACATATCGTTAGCACTGTAGTGGTACCAAGGAGCTGTAGATTCAAACGGGGTTACGCGAGGAATGATGTCCTGAATGTTTAAGGTCGTAGCCATCTCAACACCGGCGAGATCGTTGTCAAAGGCTGACTCCAAACAAACTTTGGTGTTTATGTAAACGCCAGACTGAGCAACAGTGCTGCCTTCAGTAAGGTGAGATTTTTTGTAGGAGATTTTGCAGCCTGAAACCATGAGTAAAAGGCCGACTAATGTCGTGAGAGCTTTCATATAAATATTTTCGGCAAATACCCCCAATATACTTAGCAGAAATTTTGGTCAAACCTTTCAAAAGATGAATTGTGATGCAGTTGCCAACTGGTTGAAAACATTTGGATTAAATAAAGATTTAAGCCGGAGTCGGGGATTGGGCTAAAATAACTCCTACTAAAGACCGAAAGAGGATATATGAAAAACATTTATCTGTTCATATTGGCTTCTCTTTTTATTACTCAAGCGGTATTGGCGCAGGGAAGACCACACTTTTCAGGGCAGTCCCACGTGCATAACGGCAAAACGGGTGGAGTTAAAGCCTCTCCAATTTCTGAGCCACTAATTAAATATGGAATGAACACTAAGGATATTGGGATCATCAGACAGGAAAATATCATTCAGGTTAAGGTCCAGACTGCGGAGTTAGTGCAGGCTAAAAAAATAGTCAAGCCTCTGCAAGAAGTAGTACTTGTGAAAGCTGTTGAAAGTGAAATCATTGCTGAACCTGTAATGGTAAAAGAAGAAGTGAATCTACTAGAAGCACGGCCCGTGGAATTTCAAAAATTAGAAAGAAGTACTGCTTCTGAATTAATTGCTGAATAAATTAAATGAAGTTCCGGGCGACATCACAGAGACTCCAAGTTTTGAATCACTCTCTTTTTTAAAAATTAAAACCTGCGTGGGTCCAATGACTCGAGCTGCTTTCCCTTTAATGAGAAGAGCAGTATTTTCATCAATACCAATTCCCAAGTCACCCTTACTTTCTAAAATGAGACCGGCCAGTCTGTTAAAGCGGCTGCGAACGATAAAATGTTGATCAACTATGACTGAATGGGGAAGTAGTCCCAGGCCCTCGGCCAGTTCCGTTTGAGAACCGTCCAGAACACCTAAATCTCCAGCACCAGTTAGCATGGGATTAGACATAATTGCGGTGCCTGCACTGGTGCCGCCAAAGACTACACCTTGCAGGTATCTCTTTTTTAAAAGCGCACCTAGCTGATACTCTTTAATTAGATTCATCAATATGTTCTGATTACCACCTGTAAAAAAGATTCCGCTGCATTTTTCAATGTGGGTAATTAGCAGATGAAGATCTCTGGGATTAAGCCGGTGAGGAACAATCTCAATTTTTCCGCTGGTGTGAGTGGATAATTCGGTCTTGATTATTTCGGCACCTTCTGTCGATTCAGATGCCCAGGGAATAATTAAAATGTCTGATTTTTCAGAACCGGCCAGAAGTGAGAATTCCTTCATCGCCTCGGCAGGTCGTTTCCCTCCACCAATTAACAGCAGGGAGGTTCCGGATTGGGCCATTGTACTTAGTAATAAAAGAGAAAGAATAAAGTGCATCTTATTTCCAGTGTACACTGAAAGCTTCGAAGGCTTTTTTGGCCCATGATTTAGCAATAGGAGTGCCGAGTGTGTTCCAGTAATGAACACCATCGCCGCCAGTCTCTGGGTATCTAGTCACGAGGTGACTTTCAAAGATCGGGCAGTCATTTCCAACTGCTTCTTTAATCAGACCAGAAATTCTTGGGATTGCGGCACGGTTGTTTCTTGTATCTGGATTTGTGATCCAAAAACAAGCTGCACCTGAAGATTTTATTTTGGCGATGAATGATCTGATATCTTTTTTTACAAATTCATCACTAGGTGTAGCCAGATAATTTCCACCAAACTCCATCACCACTACATCAGGTTTAATGTCAGCGAGTAGTTTATCCATGAGAGGGGTTGGACTTTGGTTGAGTTGAACCTTTGTACCTTTTAAATCGCGAGAAAAAAAACCACAAGGAGTCTTCTGACCCGTACTCCACCACTTAGGAATAGAGCCACAGCTCGCGTAAGTAGCGACCTCATGGCCTGCGTCCCGAAGGTGTTGATCCATCGCCCATCCAAACGGTCCAACAGAGTGGGAGTCTCCCACAAAGAGAACGGTTGCCGCATGAAGGTTGAATGTGATCAGCATTAAAAAGATTATTTTTATCATGAGCTTAAATTAGCAAAGAGCCGGTGGCATTAACAGCCTTAGTGGAGGATATACAGGTAGTGTTCTTTTTTTAGGCACTTTCACAATTTCAGGTAGTTATGCTGTTTTGTCGTGCAAATATAGCTTTTGTAGATAAAATAATGGCATGAACCAAACCGATCAAAATCTCCCGGCCTTAATAGTGCAGGTCATCCTTGCTATCATCATGCTCGCGGTGGCCTTTGAAATCACTCTCGCAGATATTAAGGCCCTACCAAAAATGTGGAGGAAGCTGCTTTTGGGTTACGTCATGCAAATCACTTTTCTTCCAGCGTTCATGCTTCTGGTTTTGATGATTATCAATCCGAAAATAAATCTGGTTCTGGCCTTTCTTCTTCTCTCGTCATGTCCTGGCGGAAATCTTTCTCAGTTATTTGTGATTCGTTCCAAAGGTAATATTGGGATCTCTATGGGATTATCCTTCCTATCAACATTATTTTCTCCCTTAACTGTTGCCGGAATATTTTTTCTTGCGACTCATGCTAACTCTGCCTGGACCCAGGCCTATAAGGATTTAGAATTACCTTGGGGAAATATCTTCAACACTTTGCTCACCTCTTTATTCATTCCGCTTGTGATTGGGATTTGGATGTCGGCGCAGGCAGGAGCTGGCTGGACTAAAGTCAGGGAACTGATTCAAAAGAGTGTGCCGTGGCTTCTCATCTCGTTGTTAGCTGGAGCGTGCTGGAGTTTTAGACAGTCCCTTTCTGGAATTGATACCACGATGTTGTTGATGGTTTTTGGAATCAGTCTGGGCTGTTTTGTGGCCGCCTACCTTTTCACATTCATCGTTACACGTGAATACTCAACTAGCGTCACTATTGCATGGGAAGTCAGCATCCAGAACTCAGGCTTAGGTATGGTTTTGGGACTAGTTTATTTTGCTCACATCCCAGAAGTGAGCCTTGTCTGCGCGCTCTGGGGAATATGGCAGATGGCAATGGGTGTTATGGTAAGTGGGATAATTGGCAAATATATCGCCGTTACTAAGTAGAAAAGGGCTACCCCTCTCTCAAAGATAAGTTATAATCGATCCATGAAATATCCTCAGCTTTATGACCAGTTTAATAAATGGGCCAATATACCATTGGATCAATGGCTTGCCTTTGAGTCCAAGCTTGTTGAAAAATCCTTCAATAAGGGCGAATACGTTTTGCAGGCCGGCGACAAAACACTCGAGTTTGGAATTATTTTAAAGGGGATTTTTCGTCTTTATTACACAGATAAAAATGGAAAAGAGCAGATTAAGACGTTTCGACGAGATGGTGAACTACTGGGTGCCTACGCAGAAATTCTTTTAAACATTCCATCTCGAACATACATTCAGGCTATGGAGCCCTCTAAAGTAGTCTTGATCAACAAAGACGATTTTCTTCCGTTTTACAGCAAACATTCTTGTTGGCTCAATTTAGGGAGAATAGTGGCAGAGAAACATTTTCTGGCAAAAGAGCAAAGAGAGTTTGAATTTCTTCAACTTGATGTGCTTGAGAGATATAATAAGTTCTGTGAAGACTACGGGCCTCTTATTGGTAAAATTCCTCAGCACCAGATCGCTTCCTACCTAGGGATTACGCCGGTAGCGCTCAGTCGTGTACTATCCAAGACTAGAAAAAATAAAACTTAATTTTCCTTGAAATGAAAGAAGACCAGGTCACAGAACCCGCCGGAGTGAATTTTTTCACGCCAGTGCACTTGGTCCGTCCCTGAATAGACTAACCCCTCATTCTCCTTCATTAAAAATGAAGCATCCTCCACTGACAGAGGCCATGGCCTATCCTGACTCACACAGAGGTCAAGGGTCCATTGGCACTTCGACTGATCCCGGTGAGGGGGACAGATCCCATTTTCCCCATACATTGAAAGATAGCAGTAAGTCGGGGTGAGATTTTTTTGTAGGGCTTTTTCCACCAGCGGAGTGAGTTGCTGATGAAGTTCTTTTAAAAAAGGTGCTTCGTAAAGGGAATGCCTCATAAAGACGTTACACCAAGTGAGCACTGGCTTTTTAATTTTAACCTTGTCCACGTAGAGCTGGAGAGCAGAAAACTCTTCGGGCGCCATCACGGCTTTCAGAAGCTTGGTATCCCAAGACTTATAAGGCAAATTTTCAGGGAATAAATATTCATATAAAAATGATTGGTCTGTTTTAATCGTTGGACCACCGAACGAAAGAAATTCATCCAGCTGTTTTTCCGTCTTCAACCAAGTGTAAGGAAGAAAATCCACCAGGAATTTAGCGTAAGATAAGTTATCGAGGGCGGAAAGAGTCCACGACTCACTAAAGCCCCTATCAGATCCCCACTTGGAAAATGCGTCTTGTTTCACTTAATGGCCCAGTTTGAACTTGTTAGTACCCTATCATAGGACAATTAGTGAAAGAGGGTCCAGAGGTTAAATAGCTGACACATCCCGATCATTATTTGGAGCAGAGGCCGGGGGAGTGAAACCAGTGCCGGGTTTGATTTCTGGTTTAAGCTCATTCTTTAGTAATGTTTCGATTTTCATTTTATCGTACTCATTCATTTCATGAGATTTTTTAAATTTAAGATAAAATCGGTCTTTAAGTTGAAGAAACATACTCTTAATATTCATAAACAACCCCCCAATTACTAAACACCAAATCTCTACTATGGAGAGAGCAGCTTCTGTGCCGACCGCAAAGTGATGAAAAATGGGAGGAGACGCTGGTGAAAAGGGGAATCTCACCCCTTAGCCTAAATCAAGCGTTGAGTCATTGACTCCTCTGCAAGACTCAGTAAGAGCGAAAATTATAGACAGGCCCAGAATGTTTGGGGATTATAACTCATCATCAAATTTATCTGACTAAAATGGACGCAAGATGCTGAAGTTTTTTTACGAGTTGGTGGTCACACACAAACACTAGACGAGAGGCACTATGAGACTTAATAGGCTCATCATTCAGGGATTTAAATCCTTCAAAGACAAAACCACTATCATTTTTGACGAGGGTATTACGGGAATTGTCGGACCTAACGGTTGCGGTAAATCTAACATCGTAGATGCCTTGTTTTGGGTCATGGGCGAGCAATCGGCCAAGCACCTTCGTGGTACCAGCATGAAAGATTTGATCTTTGCTGGATCATCGAAATACACTCCTGCTTCTTTTGCGGAAGTCACACTGGTTCTGGACAACGTGAATGGTAAGCATATTCACATTAGCGGAACTGTGGCAAAACCTGCTGAGATCCACCTTACTCGTAAACTCTACCGTAACGGTGAGACTGAATATCGGATTAACAATGAGCCTGCTCGTCTAAAAGATATTCATGAAGTATTCATGGATACAGGCGCGGGTGCTAAGTCTTACTCAATTATCGCTCAAGGTGAGATTAACAAACTTGTTAATGCTAAGCCTGATGAGCGCAGAGTGATGATTGAAGAAGTGGCAGGGATTACAAAATTCAAGCTACGTAAGCGTGAATCACTTAAGAAAATTGAAAATACTCA
The DNA here is from genome assembly GCA_020048985.1 of Halobacteriovorax sp. Lineage (GTDB taxonomy): Bacteria > Bdellovibrionota > Bacteriovoracia > Bacteriovoracales > Bacteriovoracaceae > Peredibacter. Next base: position 17,790 of record JAIFLR010000138.1, read on the forward strand.
GTCTAACCTGACTCGTCTGGAAGATCTTCAGAACGAGATTTATAAGAACTTAAAGAAACTTGAGCTTCAGGCAGAGAAAGCTGAAAAAGCTAAAACTCTTCGTGAGAGAATACGTAAGTATGAACTTATTGTTGAATCTCACCGCATGCATGATTACATTCAGGATTACGTGAATGCCAATGACATGCTTGAATCTCGCAAGACTGATCATGAGAACTTAAGTATTCGTAAAAGCCAGATTGATATTCTTTTGGAAGATGAAAAAATCCAGAAGACTGATTTAGTAGAGAAAATTGATGCTGCTCAGGACGATTATAATGAGCACTCTCGAGAGTTAGCGGCTTCAGAAGAAAAAGTTAAGCACCTTAAAAAATCATTAATTGATAAAGAAAAACATATCGATCGTGCCAATCGTGAAAACGAAGAGCTAAATCTTGATATTGAGAAGCGTTCTGAGCGTCTTGAAGCTCTTAATGCTCAACTTGAAGAGTTGGAATCAAATAACTACGAGCAGATGGATTTTTCATCACTCGAAGAAAAAGTTGAGCTCCTTAAAGGCCAACTATTTGATTTAGAAGAAGAGTTGCTTGAGAAACGTCGCACTCTCTCTACTTCAAAAGAAAAATTCCTTACTCTGGATAACGAAGCATTCAAAAACACTTCAAAAATTGAAGAATATGCCCGTTTACTCCAGGATTTTACTTCCGAAATTGAAACATTAGAAAAGAGTACGTCGAATTTCACGGATGACTTAATGAGAGACCGAGCGAAAGTGAAGTCTTCTCAGACGAAGGTAGAAGAGCTTAATGCCCTTCTGCCTGCTCTCAAGGACGAAGTAGAGTCACTTAATGCTGAACTCAGATCAAATGAAGTTAAGTTCCGTGAGCTTTCTCGCCATGTGATTCAGCTTGAATCAAAACGCAATTCACTTATCGAAATTAATAACTCAGCTGAAGGTCACCGTGCCGGTGCAGTGAAGCTTGTACAGAAAATTGCGGACGGTACGATTGAAGTACTTGGTAAGCTCATTGAGTGTGAACCAGAATACGCTGTTGCTGTTGAGCAATTGATCGGTGAATCACTGGATGCAGTTCTGGCGACAGCGTCAAAAGATGCATTCACAAACTACATGACTGACTTTGATGCCACTGTGGACATGTTATGGCCACAAGACTCAATGATCTCAAACGAGTCTATCGGGCGCCTTGAAACTCAGGGTTGCCAAGGTATGAAAGCCTTGTCTGAAATCGTGCGAATTAATAATACGGATTATTCAGACAAACTTACTAAAATACTTAACGGCTTCTTCGTTGTTGAGAACCTTACTGTTGAGCTTGCCTCTAAAATCAACCCTGATATTCAATTTAAGGGGCTGGTCTCAAAAGATGGTAAAGTTCTGATTAAGAAAGTGGGGAACTCTGTTCTTTACGGCGTTCGTCATGATTCTGCTTCAGAAGCCCAGGGGATCGTTCAACGTAATAACCTGATTCAGGAAATGAGTGTTGAACTTGAAGCTAAGCAAACTGAATTAAGCGCTCTTGAACTGGCGATGAAAGAAGTTGAGACGAAGCTTTCTGATAAACGAACTAGTTTAGAAAATACGACGAAAGAATTCAATGAGATCAATACTGTCTTCGTAGCAACGAAAGCAGCACTTGAATCTAAAGAAGCTAACCAGTCTTCTAATTCTTCACGCCTGCAAATTCTTATCAATCGTAAGCAAGAGACTTCTAAGCTACGCTTGGATCTGCTTGAGTCGGATGAGACATTAATTGAGGCAAAAGAAACTTTGGAGAGTGAAGTTAAAGAACTCTCGTCTGTGGTGGCTGATATTGAATCACGCTTTCATGAGCTGAAAATTACTTATGAAAATGAACGTGACGACATGATGGAGCTTAAAGTTAAAGCTCAAAGCTACCAGCAGCAACTAACTTCATTGAAATCTCAGACTGAAGACGTCAATTCTCAGATTGAGCGTTATAAAGAAAAACAACTGGCAAACATTGAGCTACTTGAAACCTACCAGACAGAAATTGAGAACGCTCAAACTGAAGCTGAGACGGTTGAAGCTGCTAACAATGATATGTCTGAAGTTTTGGCCGATAAAGAGACTTTCCTAAACTTGTTGAAAGACCAGATTACCCAAGTCCTTCTTTCGATGCAGGAAAAAGAATCTGAACTCAAAGATATCAATTCCCGTATTAATAAGATTGAAAAAGAAAACGTTGAGCTTGAGCTTAAAACTTCACAAATTATTATTGAAGAAGAGCTTTTGGCCAAAGACGTCTTTGAACGGTACAAGATTGATTTAAGAGCCGTCATCATGAAGCATCTTGAAATCATCTCAGATAAAGTCACAGATCTTAAAGATCTGTCTTCAATGTACATGATGGAAACAGAAGATGGTCCTAAGAAAATCGAAGTGCAGGACTATGAGTTTGAAAAACGCTTCCCTGGTCAGATCAAAGAAGCTAAAGAAAAGTATAAAGACTACAGAACTGACTTTAACCGCCTAGGTGAAATTAACTGGGCCGCGATTGAAGACTATGATCGTCAGAAACTTCGTTATGACTTCCTGAAAACTCAGGAAGAAGAGCTTAAGAGATCATTAACTGATCTTCAGACTGCTATCACTCACATCGATGAAAAATCAAAAGAGCGCTTTAAAGATGCTTTCTCTGAAGTGAACGAAAGATTTTCAAAAGTTTTCCCAATCATCTTCGGTGGCGGTGAAGCAAGACTTGAAGTTATTGGCGACCTTGATTCTATTGAGTGTGGTGTAGACATTGTAGCTAAGCCTCCTGGTAAGAAAATGACTTCTATTACGCTTATGTCTGGTGGTGAGAAAGCCATGACGGCCGTATCTCTCATCTTCTCAATCTTTCTTGTGAAGCCATCTCCGTTCTGTTTATTGGATGAGGTTGACGCTCCTCTTGATGATGCCAACGTAGGCAGATTTAATGAGCTTCTTAGAGAGATGAGTTCTGAATCGCAATTTATTTTAATTACTCATAATAAGAAAACCATGGAACTTAACGACACCTTGTATGGCGTGACCATGCAAGAGCCTGGCGTATCCAAGGCAGTATCAGTACAGCTCCATTAGTGGTTTGTGGCAGGGGAAAGTGACTTCAGTAAGAGGAAGCTTTCCCCTTTTTATCCAGGATTCTCATGAAAATTTTCTTCCTCTCCCTAATCCTTTCGACACTTGTGCAGGCCAAAGGCTTTGTGCCCGGCTCTTTCTCAGCTAATTTTGAAGAAAGTATCGTTTCCATGGCAACCGGCAAAGAAAAGAAAAGCTTTGGAAAGATTGATTACAAATTTCCTGGGCACATTCGTTTTGAGATTATTTCTCCCACCCCTTCTATTTTTGTCAGTAACCCTAACAAGAGCTGGTACTATGTTCCACCTTTCATTGAAGGTGAGCAAGGTCAGGTCACTATTCAGAAATCAAGCAAACTTCCCCTGACAAAATTCCTGGACTCTATCAGAAATGGTCTGGAAGATTCAAAACTCTTTACTCATAAGTACGCTGGTAAGGATCTGGTTTTAACGTTTGTAAAGACTGTTCAAAAAGATTTAACTTTGAAAGAAGTGACTTTTCACGCCACGAAAGAAGCTAAGTCGGTTCAAAAAATGAGCGAGTTTGAGAAGATGACTTTAATTTATGCAGATGGAAGAAAGGTCAATCTTAAGTTTTTAGAACTAAAGGAAGAGACGGTTTTTCCGGCGAAGCATTTTGAATTTACTCCACCGGCAAAAACTAAAATTATTAAAGGTTAATTGTCGATTTTGTGGCTGACCTTACTGCCATCCTGAGCAATCCCTGAAATCGTCATGCTTTTCACGGACATGAACATATTCACAGAGACATTAATGTTAGTAAGCTGAACTTCCCCGCCATTTAGTTCAATGAAGGCTTTAGGTTTACAATTTTCAAGACGAACTCGGATGCTCTTATCTGGAATCTTTGATCCCATCTTTTCCATCGCACCCAAAGAAAAATCGGATTCAGTCTCTTTGGCATAACTTATCTTGGGTTGGAAATAGGGTTTTTCCTGACTGGTCAAAGCTTCAGTATGGCCATCTTCTTCACCCATAACCCAGTAAGCTGTTACGGATGGGGACTGTAATTTACACGCTTCAACGTTCGCTTTAAAATGAAGGACATTTTTAGGATTCATACTTTTCTGAATGATGAACATGTCCTGGGCCATGGCCGCAGCAGACATAAGAAATAGTGAAGAGATAAGTAGTGCCTTCATTTTCATCCTTTGTGATGGTAGATGAGGCATTTTAGAGGGAGCTTGGTCCGGAAGGTTTCATTTTGTAATACTTATAGACTTAAAAACAAAAAACCTCTCACTAATCGCGTATTAGTAAGAGGCTTTTTTGGGTAGAACTCAATAAACTAGCTAAATCCCGTAGGCCTTTATCAGGACCGCTAATCCAAAGATGTTTATCATAAGTGTTAATCCATAAAATTCTAAGTTCATCTCACCCGCCTTTAACATGCAATTGGTAGTTGTATATCAAATGTGAACGTCGTCTCGTTGCCATTCACCTCGGTCAATTGGGAGAGGTTATGGTCGAGGTCGCAATCCACATAAACAGTATCTATTGTTGAGGTCGCTTTCCATGTGCAATTTGAAAAATTGCAATTCTTGAACTTGCATCTGCGAATGTGTGAAAATTCAAAGCTGCAATTCTCGAAAACACAGTTTTCAAAGGTAACACCCTGAAATTCAACGGCATAGAAAACGCAGTCAGAGAAGACCACTTGCTGGTAGGTGCTCAAAAGAACTCTGGAGCCTGCAAGTGTTTGAGAGGTTATGACGAGCGAAGCTAAGTGTTCATCCTTAATCATCTGGTAGCTTGCTGCTTGATCTTCCTGATTCATTTCAAGTGTTTGTGTGATCATGGTCCCCTCCGACCTCTTTCGTTTCCTGACTGCAATAATACGTTATTTGACCATTTGCGTCAAGAAATAAAATTGCATAAAGAAATATATTTGCAATCCGATAGGTAATTCAAAGGGGTTAGTATGATTCGTTTCAACTCAGACTTTTTAGAAAACTTTCTCGCAGTTGTTCGTAAGTACATGCAATTACGAGGTGGATTAACGCAAAAAGATCTCTCTGAAATGATGAATGTAGGGATTTCGACTATGAGTCGTTTTCTCAATTTGAAAACCAGTACCGTTGACGAACAGCTGGTCGCCAACATAATTGCAACCCTCAACATTCCTTTGCATGAAATCATTGATGGAGTGGAAGAAGATTCAACCGAAACGTTTAAACGTCTTGTGCAGTTTTATAAAGAGCAGAAATCCGCCGATCAGAAGCAAGATGATGGTGAACCGGCACCTGCATCGAATGAAGCAAAAACGAGAACGACGGCAACGATTAATATTGCCGGTAAAAGACATCAGATGCCTTTTGGTGAACAGAACTTAAGTGGTGTTAAAACTGAAGTCACGATCAGAGAGAAACTTGAGACTCTGTCGCCTCGTCAGAAAGCTTATATGAACGACTTTTTGAATCTTGATGGCAATGACCGCGACCTCGTGGTGGATTTGGGAGATGCAATTTTTCGCTACTTCCGACAAAGGAACGTTGAGTTTTAATGATCAAATTATTTTTGATTTTATTTTTTTGTCAATCTGCTCTGGCCGCCCCTCAAACAATAGAGGTGTGGTTTATTTCTGCTCATAAGAAAGCTGAAGTTGAGCGATTGATTAACGAGAAGCCCTATGTCCTTAAATCGATGACAGCAGAATTAAAATGCCAGGAAATGGGAGACTTTTGTTTTGATCCTCAATATGGGTTATATAAAAAAGATGACGCTGAAGTCGAAATCACGGCTGCACAAGTCATCAAAGATAAAACTCCCGAAATCCCGCCGGCCAATTCGATAGATAGAGATTTAATCAACTGTGATTCCCGAAATTACTTCGACATCTTTTGTGGGAAGGCCCGCAAAGAGGCGCAGGTGAGCTACAAGCTTGATCTGTGGATTGATACTAGTTCCTCCATGAGAGAGATGGATTTTTCAGACAAAGAAGGCGGATGTTTTCGCAAAAGCATGATGAAGCGGCTGGATGAAAGCTGCCCTTTTAATAAAAAAGTGAATGTGATGATGTTTGATACATCGATTAAACAGGCAGGATCTATGGATTCTCTTTGTAATAATCAGGGACTCAATGATGCCAAGCGGATGATTGATTGGATCGAGCGATCAGATGCAAAAAAATTGGTCATCATTACTGATATTTATGAATTTCATAAGGACTTTGCCGACTATATAGAGTCCAAGCACGGTAAATTCAGAGGGGACAAAGACCCTATCGTGGCTTCCCAGTTGATGGATATGGTTGATGACTTGGCCCGTAGTTGTCGCTAGAATCAACTCCCATGAGTCTCAAAAAACTTATTCAATGGTCTCAAACAGAATTCACTGATCTACCCTGGAGAAATTCTCGCTCCCTTTATGGAACGTTAGTTTCAGAAATCATGCTTCAGCAAACAACTGTGGGAACAGTCAAAAATCATTATGAAAGATTTTTAAAGCGTTTTCCGGATCTCGCAAGTTTGGCCAAGGCCAGCGAAGAAGAAGTGACCGTTGCCTGGAAAGGGTTGGGCTACTACCGCCGGGCGCGCAATCTCAAAAAAATCTCAGAATACATCTTCAATCAGTGTGGTGGTGAATTTCCCTCGACGGCCGAAAAGCTCCAGGAGATCCCGGGTATTGGTCCTTATACTTCCCATGCCATCATAGCGATTGGAAAAGATGCCCGAGGTCTTGCGGTTGATGCTAATTTGGAGAGGGTCATAGCAAGACTCTATGGTTTGAAATTTGAAAAAGGGCCAAAGCTTCAGAAGAAAATTCTTGAGCTTTTTAACTCCGAAAAGATTTTCTCTGACTTTAATCTCTCTTACCGTGGACTCAATGAAGCTTTGATGGATTTAGGGAGAACTTATTGTCAGGCGAGAAAAGCCACCTGCGACCTATGTCCTTTAAAAAATGATTGCTTAGCCTTTAAATCAAAAAAGCCACTCAGTTATCCAGTAGAAAAAATAGCGACTCTTAAAGAGAAAGAAGAGCATGAGCTTCATTTGTTACGTTTTATCGTGATCAAGAAAAATAAAGTCCTGGCCTACAAAAAAACCGACAAAGAATGGTTGGCCGGTCAATATGAAATACCAACATTAGTTATTTCAACCACTGATAAAAAATTAAAACAATACCCATTTCTCAAGTCAAAAGTTTTAGATGGAAAATTAAAGAAATATAAAACTTCGATTACCAAATACAAAATTGTGAATTCCATATTAGTGGCTGACCAAAAATTACTAAAAACAATGGGTTTTACAAGTGAAGTAGAGTGGAGAGACTTGGATGATGATCATGCCAATCTTTCCACTGCTAGTTACAAAGCCTTAAAGATTTTTCAGGCGGACTAAAAAAAACCGAGATCAGGATTAAGCCGGATTCTGTATTAAACTATCATTCCTCTAGGCCATGAGTTACCCCATGGCTCAAGCATCCTACCCGTGAGCTCCTCGAGCAGACTCAACGCTCACCTACATGGACTTGCACCTCGTAGAGTTTACCTGGTTTCACTACGCACCCAAGTTTCCCTGGGCCATACATACTTTCTGTTGCACTTGTCCTCGCCTCACGACGGACGGGCATTACCCGCTACGATGCTCTATGGTGTCCGGACTTTCCTCCCGCATTGCTGCCGGCGATAGTCCCCTGATCTCGGTTTAGGGGCCATCATACAAAAGAGGCCATGGGAGGGCAAGGAAGCTAAGGGCTTAAAATGAGGCAATCCTTGAAAAGAAATTCAAGCTGGGAGCCGAGCAGCCGATAAATGAGGTCAACAGGAGTATTTTGATGAAAAATCTAGGCTTTTTATTTCTCGTTACGGCATTGGCCTTTGGGGTAGTGGGTTGCGGAAATAAAGATAAGAGTTCGGGCTCAAGTGCTTCTGGACAACCTTTTACTTCTAGCCCTTATGGAGTTCCTGCTGCTATTGAAACGAGGGTTGGTTACCTCGACGTGAGTCAGCCGATTGTAGTTGTAGGCAACGTGACTTATCAACTCTCACAAAATTCCTATGCAGTTGTAAATCAGGCCATGAATCTTGCCCATCAGCAGGGTATTCAGCCTGTGATGGTTAATGGTGTCCAAAAACTTAAGGCCAACATTACTGGGTCTCTAGTGACTCAGAATCAACAGTACCCACAACAAGGTGGAAACATCTTGAACGTCACTCAAGCCGTAGTTATCCGCTAACTTCCATAGGGGAGAAAAATCCTCGAGCACTGCGGGCATAATTTTAACATTTTTTGCATATCAATCTCGGACTCATCAGTTCGAGATATTTTATATCTACAAAAATAGCAGCTACCATTATCAATACGTGTAAATGATCCTACCGCGAGATTTTTCTTGAGGGTTCGCTCAAGAGTCTCTTTGAATTGAGGCGGTAATTCTTCTTGAATAAGTTTCATGCGAAGATCAGTTTGAGAAACTTCTTTTTGCTTCTCTTGAACCTCTTGGTTCACCTCAGTTTCAATGTCTCTAAAGGTCTTCTCTAATCCTGCCAAAAAAGTCTTTTTGTCTTCTAGTGCGACTTGAATGGCTTCAGTCCTGTCTAGCAGGGTAAAAAGGCTATTTTCAAATTCACCAGCTTCTCGTTTAAAATGGGTGATTTTTGTCTGATCCCCACCTATCTCGGACAGGCGGGAGGCCTGTTCCTCTGCGGTGTTCATTTTTTTCTCAATCTCAAAATAGCTTTGTTGCACTGAGAGAAGCTCGGACTTGAGGGTATTGACCTCATCCAGCTGTTCCTGACGCTTAATGTTTAGCTTAGAGAGTCGCTCTTCTTGCTCTTTTATGGCCTTTAAATGGCCGATTCTCATCTTTCCAAGAGAATCAAACTCTTTTAATTTGAAAAACCACTCAGCACTCACTTTAAATTCCTTACGTTTCTCGCAATAATGATCAGAATGAAATCACAATTAACTTACCTCAAAAAATCTGAATTATATAATGATCTGTCCCACCAGCAGGACAATTTTTTTGCCCTGATTGATGACGAGGTCAAGGATCACTTGCCGGATTGGGTGAGAAGTTCAAAAAAGGTTTTTTGGCTCAAACGGCCTGAACAAAATAAAAACCTTCATACCTTTGGTGAAGCGGTGGGCTTTTTTCTTGATCAGGGAATATCCAGGACATCAGTTCTTTATGCGATTGGTGGTGGTGCGACAACAGACCTTGCTGGTTTTGTAGCCGCTTCGCTCCTTCGTGGCATTTCTTGGATCTCAGTTCCAACGACATTGCTTGCCATGGTTGATGGGGCCATTGGGGGCAAGGTTGCAGTTAATATGCCTCAAGGAAAAAATCTAGTGGGTGCTTTTCATGCCCCTCAAGAGGTTTTCATCTGTCCTGATTTTTTATCCACACTTCCTGAAGAGGAGTGGAATTCGGGTAAAGGCGAAATTTTAAAATATGGTTTTTTGTCTTTAAATATTTTTGAAAAAATTATCGCCAAAGAAAGTATCGAAGTCATTGCTCATCAATGTGCTGATTTTAAAAATCAGATTGTCGAAGATGATTTTAAAGAACAAGCGGATCGAATCCTTTTGAATCTAGGACATACTTTGGGTCATGGATTTGAATCTATGCTTCAAATCCCTCACGGACTGGCAGTGGCGATGGGAATAAAATATCTGCTTAAAATTTTCTCTCAACAAGATATGCTGGAAAATTGGGAGAAGATGGCATTGGCGCTGGGGATGGACCTGAACAAACTTGAGCTCTCGGCTTATCCAGACTTTAACGTGGATAAGTTTAAAAAATATTTATTCCAAGATAAAAAAAGAAGTCATCTGAACCTGCGTTTAGTTCTCATTAAAAAAGTTGGATCTTGTTTTGTACAAGAAATGAACATTCAGGATTTTTTCAAAAAAATTGAGGCGTATGAAGAGTTTAAACGTTAAGGCAGGGCTTCTTCCCTCAGTCATTCATATTCCGCCCTCAAAGTCATATGCCAATCGTGCCCTCATTTTGGCGGCCCTTAAGCCTGAAAAATTTGTAATTCATAATTTACCTGAGGCAAGTGACGTAACTTTTCTCGTCAAAGCGTTCAAAAAGATAGGACTCAATCTGAGCTTGGAAAATGGAATCGTCACTGTTCTGAACAGTTTTCCCGCTTGTGAAATATCAAATGGTGCCACCATTGAAATCGGGGAAGGCGGAACAACCGCCAGATTTCTGGCTTCGCTCCTAGTGAGAGGAAGTGAGCCTTACGTCTTAGTGCTTGGAAGCCGCCTTAAGGATCGACCGTGGGATGAATTCATCAAGCTCGTTCAAAAACTTGGGGGCAAGGCAGATTTAAGTGGAGACAAGTTATCCCTTCAAGGTCCGATCCAGATCCCAAAAACACTTGAAGTTGATTGCTCACAAACCACTCAGTTCGCTTCAGGATTTAAGCTTGCTTTGGCATTTTGTGAGACTGAAATTATCCCTCGCAATTTGTTATCTTCGGAGAGTTACTGGGCAATGACGAATGCCCAGATTGACCAATTTAAGAGCAATACTGAGTTCACCGTGCCCATGGATTGGAGTAGTGCCAGTTACCCAATTGCTTTTGGTGCTTTAAAGCAGGCCATCTTCTTTCCGCAATTGATGGCTGATTTCTTTCAGGCCGATTCTAAATTTCTCTCGGTGCTTGATCAGCTGGGCTGTATTCAGGAAACGCCTGAGGGCATTCATGTTAAACCGACTGGTATAAAGAAAGATTTTGAACTTGATGTCGCTGATTGCCTCGACCTCGTTCCAACGCTTGCATTCTTCCTGGCCCACGTGGATGGATCTCATGTTTTACGCCACGTAAACAATTTGGTTCATAAGGAGAGCGATCGCCTTCATGAGGTCATCAAATTACTTGGGCACTTTGGATTCAAGGCTACGTCAGAAGGACCCAGCCTGAGGATCGAGGGATCAAGTAGTCATACAAGTGCTCCGGTTGATCTGGAGCTGCCAGATGATCACCGGGTCGTCATGGCGGGGGCCCTATTTCTGAGATACCACCAAGGAGGATCTCTTACTCCCGCTTCGGCGGTTCAAAAATCCTATCCCGATTTCTTCAAGTTGTTCAGTGTCTAACTTTTAGACATTTTAAATAGCCTAACCATTCAATAGTTCAAATGTTGCAGTGGCAAAGCCTTTGCATAGATAGTCCCTATTAACAGGGGAACATCTATGAAAAGCTTATCAACGATCCTATTGGCGTCTTCAATTGCGCTCTCAACTGCAGCGGTGGCCAAACCAATAAAACAAGCACTACTTGGACCCATTACCCATGAAAGAACGGACACACCTAATAAGGCCAATGCGAACGTGGGAAGATTCTTATACGTAGGAGTTGCCCCAAAGTTTGATGTTGGTGAAGTTGACCTGACTGTTTCTAAAATGAGTTTAACTGTGAGAGCAACTGGCTGGATATCTCAAGCCAAAATGGATGCCTATGCTTCTCAACTCTACAAGAGATGGGAGCAAATTGATTCCACGATGCAGGATCCCGCTTTTGTCCTTCATCCTCTGGTCAAATTACAAGGCTTACCAACTAAAGACACAAGTATCGCCTGGATGAAAATTGCGTCTCAATACTCATCCCATGTTTTAGAAAATAGAGGAGTTGAGGTCTACAACGCAAAAAGAAACGCTAGTGCTCTTGAAGCGGCCGGGACAGAAGACGATTATCGACAAAAGATTAGTACCGCTATTTTAAGATATTACTTCAATAATAACTCCCTTACTCCAGAATCTGTTAAAGCAGATAATATGCTGAGAGATAGTCTTATCTCTTCTAGTAACTCTCGCGCCC
>JAIFLR010000131.1:0-4559 GCA_020048985.1 Halobacteriovorax sp.
ATGCCAACCGGATGAAGTTTCTAAAAGGATTGACGGAAATTAGAATTAAAAAAAATGACGAAAGCCGATATGAAACCAATCTTTGTTTTGCTCCCGAATGTGAAACCATGTTTGACAAGATGGTCAGAAATGATGGTATCTCAAAAAAACTTTTTGATGTTAAGGCCAAACTCATCAGCCCAGAATTTAGAAAAACTGCCTTGGCTTCAATGAAAGTTCAGTCTGCACTGAAGGCCAATGCACCAACAGAAGAAGATATCGCCGCTTTCAATGGCCACAAAGAAAAAGTGATTGATGCTTTACTTGAGTATCAGGAAAAAACCATGTCCGAGCATAGCTTTAGTGTCTATAAAGAAAAACTGGCTTCAGCAGTAGTCAGTCTGGATGAATCCATCATGGAAAGTTCAGTCTATGAGACAGGGGAAACTGAAGCTTCATGGTCAAATGACTCTATTCTGCAACTTGCCTATGAAGGGCCGGAGCACCTTTATGCTTATGTAGGCGCCAGTCAAGGGGCCCCAATGGCCCTGATCTCGGATTATTACAACGACCCAAAATATAAAGACTTCTACGAAGATGGCTTTGATGAGGTTGAGGTGAAATACTCTCTCTTCTCGCTTCACGAAAAAGAATATGGGGCCATGATCTTCGCTCATGAATTAGGCCATCATTTCTCTCACATCCATACTTCCGGAGAATTTTCACCCAAGACAGCTGCCTATGTGGACCAGGCGAAGTCTTGCATCAAAAATCGTTATGAAAAATTTCAAGTGGCAACTGGCAAAGATGCCGGAAACCATTACCTTGAGGAAGAATTCGCAGATGAGTTTGGATTCACCGTCAACGATGAAAACTCAAAAATGCTTTTCTGTCCTCTTTTGGTTACACCCTACTCTGCCGAAGGTCATCTTAGTCTGGAGATTATGGGTTCTGCAGATAACCACCCACAAGACCTGTGGCGTTCATTAAATCAACTGAAAGCCTCAGGCCGAGAAATCCCAATGTCATGTAAAGAGCTGATGCTAAAAAATGCTGAGAGTTACGAATACAAGAGATGTCTATGAAATTTTTAATCTTAATGATGCTCTCTCTAACTGCCTTGGCTGAAACTTATGAAGTGAATCACCGTGGCCATGTCTACACCTACCAGGATGATGACAAGGGTTTGTCACTCACCAGTAAGAGGCTTACTTTTGATATTCCGATGAAGCCTTGTTCAAAAAATCTTATCCAGGAAGTTAAAGCCAGCTTTACCAGCAAGTTTAACGTTCTGACTGAGTCCACCCAGGATGTTGTAACTGTTAAGTCTTCGAAAAAGACAGTGCAGGTGCCAGCTGGACACAAGAATGGAAAATATCTGACCTATTTCTCCGACCATTTTGCGAAATCTTTTTTAGTTTATAAGGAACTATGCAAGAAATATTGAGGCTATTTAATATGATGATTTAGGTCTATTGTAATTTACAAATGAATATTCTTTTAATTATCACGTCTCTTTTTACCATATTCTCTTTAGGCCATGTTTATAGTGAATACCAGCCGCGATCGATCGTCAAAAAAGACAAAATCATCCTGAAATATAAGACTGCTGTTCCACTTCCTAATAGGCGCCCAGCACCTTTTTCACCCGTGGAAGCTTGGTCTGCGTCGATCCAATCAATGATATTAAAGAAAACGGACAATCAAGGTGAAGTCTATAACCGTGTCCTTCCGGTAACCGTGCGTGAAGCAATTTATTTTTACTGATATGATAACTGGGGGGCCTCTTGTCGGATTTCGTCCTCTGAGTTCTCTCCAAGTACTGAGGCCAAATAATAGTATTTATCGTTGTCTTGGTGGACATAACCTTTAGAGTTGTATAGCGCTGCCTTGGGTAGCGGTAAGCCGAGAGTCCGTGCTTAGCAAGGATTGCTTTTAAAAGACGTTTCTCAAATTGGTTCTCAACTGTTAACGTCCACTCTGTCGTTTTCTCTTCCTGACGGTAGCTTTCAAGTTTATTCTGAACATTCGCCATCATCTGAGCAGCAGCGGCCTTCTCACCAACAGTCGTAGCACCAAGATAAAGAGCTTCAATTTTCTGGAGTTTATCAATCAGTCCAAGTTCACTTAGCATACGTCCTCACTCAATAAAGTTGAGCGACTTTTATACTAAATTTCCCTCATAAGTCCAAGGCAACCAGCTATCAGGATTCAAAAAAACTTTCTTGCGGTTTTTACTGAGGCTTTCAAGGTAGCGGAGTGGATTCTTTCCTGCAGAAACACAGGTCTGAATCACGCTCATGAGAATGTCGCCAATCAAGGCACCGTTTTCGGTACGGTAAAACAAAGAATTTTTCCTGTGAATAATGGAGTTCTTAAGCAGCCTCTCAGCAGGATTATTATCAAGTGGTGCGTTTTCAATTCGTAAGAACTGGGTCAACTCCTGCCAGTGTCTAAAAAGATACGTGATCGCTTTTCCGATGTTAGAATTCGGTTCCACTTTCTTTCTAAAAAACATCTTATAGCACCAGCGCCGAAGCTTGTTCATAATCCGAAGACTGTGCTTCTGATGGAACTTCAGTCGATCGGCAGGATTCATGTCCGTGGTGAGTCTCTCAACATCATAAACTTTTTGAATAAGTTTTAAAACGTAACGGCACTTAAGTGAATCCTCTTCCAAAAGATCATAGAAGTTGCGTCTCGCATGAGCGAGGCAGTTGCATTCAATCGTTTGATCCCCAAGGGAGTTACTCGCTAGAGCATCATTCATCTGAATGAACTTCGCCTCGGCACTTCTTTCCTTTAAGAGCTCTTTTAAGTTTTCACCAGCGTGCCGGTTTCCCGTAAAGAACAAATTGATTTTCAGCTTGCCCGTCTTCGTCACTATACCTGTCGTATAAATTCCTTTCCTCTGTCCCTCAGGAGGAACAAAATCAACAATCTTTCCTCCGGTGTCGTCTATAAAACCAAGCTCCGCATTGCTCGCAAGCTTCATCAGCTTTCTGAAGATCGGGTAGCAAGGTTTTGCAACCTCCTCAATCCTCTCCCACTGGGTTGAGGTCGGTATTGGCACCCCAAGATAGTTTTGAAGCCTTCCTAGACGAAAATGGGGCGTTCCCATGCCGTAACGAAGAAGCGCCAACATCGCATCCGCTGATGACGTATATTTACTCGAGTCGACACCCGCAGGAAGTTTAGCTGTAAAAACCGCCCCACAACCTGAACAACGAAATCGCTCAAGCTGATACTCCGTCGCCGAGAGTGGTGAGCTTCCAGAAATAGATATGAATGAGCCTGCCTCAAGATGATAGAGTTTACCCTTTCCACATGCAGGACAGGTATCACCCTTAGATAAGTCTTCGTGCTCTACCGCAACACGGTTAGCACCAGTGTAATCATTTTTGCCTTTCTTTCCGCCGTTGCCGTTTCCAGATTTACCCTTAGGAGGTTTTTTATCTTTATCAGAGGCGGTTTTGTCTTTCTCGGGCTCAGGTGGAAGTTCTTCAGTTTTCTTTCCAAAGAAAAGCTTATTCAATTTCTTCAGGCTAAGTCTTTTCGCTTCAAGCATACGGGATAACCACGACATTGCACTAAGTGCATCCACCAAGATTTTTTTCTCAGCATCAGATAACGTATTTGAATTGATTTTAGATTTCAGATCTTCGATCTGCTCAGGAGTAAGTTCAATCTTTTCGGGAGAATCTTTCTTAGACATACGGCCAGTATAATAAACGAACAACGTCTGGCCTACAAAAAAGTGAAAATTAAATTAACTTTTTCCAATCATCACTAAACTTCGAAGTTGTGGGGTTTCCGTTCATGATGAGCACCTGAAGCTCCTTCGCCGTAATCATCCTGTCATTCGGCCAGTAAGTCATTTTGCCCGCAGACAGTCGCCTCTGACATAACCAGAATGCCTCACCATCGTAGGCAAGAATCTTTAGCGAACAGTTAAGTTTGTTTTTAAAAACAAACAGTGCCCCAGAGTAAGGATCTTCTCTGAGCTTCGTCTTGCAATATTCCTTTAGTCGATCCATTCCATGACGAAAATCAATCGGAGCAATACAAACGAAGATTTTCATTTGAGGGGTAATCTGAATCATGCCCGCCCCCCAATGAGAATCGCCAGAATGTTCTGGGTATTTAGATCTGGGAGATTGAACTTGATACAGTCACCGTTTTTAAGCTGGTACTCAATTGATGGGGTTGAGTTCAGTGCCACTTCAGTCCTCTCAGATGGAATTAAATCCTGTGGTGCCTCGAGCTGGATAAAATCCAGAGACTGATCGCTGGGATCCAAGTTGGCCTTCATACGAGACTCAAGCTCGATGCTGTTTAGTGAGAGCTTTTTGGCGACGTAGGATGGGGAAGTATTGCGTGCGATTTCAGCAGCGGCCCTCCAGATGTTATCTGGGGCGGACTGACGATTGGAGCCTTGATGGGATCTCCATACGTCGAGCTGGGATTTGAGACTTTTTAAAGAGAACTGTGACATTGTGGGCCTCCGTTGGTTTTAGTTGCGGCTCCACAATTTTCTGACGAATTTTAGAGAAACTCACGCACGGTTACCGGAAGGACAC
>JAIFLR010000131.1:4596-41579 GCA_020048985.1 Halobacteriovorax sp.
TGACATTGTGGGCCTCCGTTGGTTTTAGTTGCGGCTCCACAATTTTCTGACGAATTTTAGAGAAACTCACGCACGGTTACCGGAAGGACACATAAGATCAGCAACGATAATTGTAAAAAGAGAAAAATGAAAACACTGTTTTTGAAAGTAGGATAAATAAATATATTATTCATTAGGCATTCTCCAAGATAAAAACTTTCTCTACTGTTGTTTTAAGAGATTTTGCAATTTTAAGAGCAAGTTCAACTGAAGGTGTATACTTGCCAACTTCTATTGAATGAATTGTTTGCCTAGAGACGTTACACATCTGGGCCAATTCAGTTTGATTAATATGTTTAGCGATTCTAATCTCTTTCATAATATTTCTCACAACCTTAGTGTAAAGCATGCTTTACACCAAGATCAAGATTTCTCTTTCAAAACCTAATCCAAATGTGCCAAGCCTTTATGAAAACTACCTAATCTCCCTATAAAAGCGACATTATATATACCTGAAATTACGTTGCCTAAAGCTTTCACACCCAGATCGACGTTAATAATTACAGTCAAATCCTCAGTTTGCGAATTGAGGATTGTAAAATATAACCGAAGGAGTACAATAGAATTATGCTAGCTGGAAGAAATAGAGCTCTAAAATCTCAGGACATCCTTATCATCTTAAAGATCATTTCTTTGGGATCTAAATCATGGAGAATGATTGATCTGGCTCACGACTTAGACCTAAGTCCCAGTGAGGTTTCTTTAGGTCTTGAACGCTTAAAGCTTAGTGGCCTATTGGATGGCGAAAAGAAAAAACCTTACTACTCTGCACTTTTAGAGTTTTTAATTCACGGACTCAAATATGTCTTCCCCGCAGACGTTGGATCAATTCAAAGAGGAATTCCTACCGCGCATTCTTACGGAGAATCATCAAAAAAAATTGTAAGCGATCAAAGCTACATATGGCCTTCAGAAGATGGGACAGTGAGAGGCATTGCAGTTTCCCCTTTGTATGAAACAGCTCCCTTTGCTGCAGTCAAGGACGAAAAATTACATCGATTACTGGCTTTGATTGATTCGCTTCGAATAGGTAGAGTGCGTGAGCAAAATGTTGCCAAGATAGAATTAGAGAAGGCCCTATCAAGTGAATCATGAAGTTAATCTAGAAATGCTTAAACTCACTTATACATTGCTTGAAGAACTTTCCGAGCAGGTCGTCTTCGTTGGTGGAATAACAACTTGTCTCTATATAGACGTCGACATTGCAGATGATATTCGACCGACTACTGATGTTGATTGTGTAATTGAGATTGCAAATAAAAAAGAATATGACAAATTTCAAAAGAAATTAAGGGCCAAAGGTTTTACTCATGACATGCGAGTCGGTGCTCCTCTTTGTCGTTTTAGACATGGAGATCTTCTTGTATTGGACGTCATGCCTAACGATGAAGAGATACTAGGCTTCAGCAATTCTTGGTATAAAGAAGGCATTTTAAATAAAGAGAAGTTTCATCTTACTAAAGATGATTACATCTATATCTTTCCTCTAGCTTTATTTATTGCATCAAAATTTGAAGCCTTTAATGGTCGAGGCAGAAAAGATCCTCGAATGAGTTGGGATTTAGAAGATATTGTATTAGTTATTGATGGAATCAAAAACTTTCAAATCCCAACTCTGCAGGGACGGCTTAAAGAATTTTTGATTAAAATGACTACTGAGTGCCTTACAGACAAAACGATCCAAGAAGCAATTTCGGGATTTCTCAATAACTCGACTCCTAAAATAAATCGTTTGAATGAAAGATTGAGACAATTAACATGAATAAAACTTTCATGTTAATTATTGTGCTCATCACTTTTTCTACTACACTCTGGGCTTCTCCCCCTCCATGCACCAAGTGGCAAGTTAAAGTTGGGGCGCATGAAGTCCAAGCCTATAAGCGTAAGGACGGAACACCTGTCAAAGGGTCTGATAAAGATACCTTTTGCAGACTCAAATTCCCCAAAGTCGAAGAATGGCAAGATCGCTTCACAGACAAAATGCCAGCTGGTTGGCCTATACCAAATGAAAAATTCAAACCATGGACACAATTAGAAAAAGAGATTCTCCTCAAATGGTTGAGTGAACAGCCAAAGGCATTGAGAGAGCTAAAAGGTATAACATTCCTCAGAGGCGTCGTATCAGCTGCACATTCAAAAAATCCTGGTGCTGCAGTTAAGCGAATAAATGCAATAGCCTTGTATGATGAGTTTTTTAGAGCCGAAAACAAGTCTGCAATTCTCAGTCATGAATTATCCCACATATATATGTATGATCTACGTGAAAATCTCCATATGGAAGATCTTATATTTCTAATGGGATGGCAGAAAAATGAACATTCCCGTTTACATGAGCGGGACAAGAAAATACCTTTATTGAAAAAATATTCCGAATTTGATGTTTTCGAAGATTTAGCCAATCATTTTGAAGTCTATCTTCATAATCCAAATGATTTGAAATACAAGAATCCTTCTGCATTCAAAAAGCTAAGTGAACTAGTGGGCACACAGTTCAAATTGGAGAAATAGTATGCGCACATTAACTTTAATCTTCTTCACCTTTCTAATTTCATGCTCTCAAACATCTAATTCAGAAGTGAGCTATGAATTAGACCTGCCCCTTCTTCAAGAAGTGTGGGAATCAAAAAGTCCAGAGCTTGCCTTCAAAAAGATTAAAGGGTTAAAGCTAATAAAAGACGAAAAAGAATTTAAAACCTTAGGAATTCCAAGAGAAAGTGGTTTTAGTCCCTTGACCATTTTTGTGCTCAAGAAAACGAATAAAATAAATAGCATGGGACTTTCTGTTTTAGGGAGAGGTAAGGCCGACTTCATCAAATCTCAAATTAAAGCTTCAGACTGGAAAACAATTGAAAGGCCAATTAAAGATCATCCTTTAAGACAAGAGATTTCCGAGTACAGTGTGAGTAAAGATGTTTCATTTCTCTATGAAAAGGGAGATCCAAAAAAAGAAGTGCATGTTATCTACTGGGGATCAGATCCTAAAAAGATTAATTGGTAGAGCAAGAAAGAGAAAATGTCCCAGCAGGTATCTAATAAGACCGAAGTTCCTCGAAATTTTACGAACTGGAAAACGTTTTAACTTGCTCTGATGACTGGAGTATGTGTGAAATTTCAACTGGTCTGAAACATCAGAGCGTCTGCTTGCCATGCAGAAGGGCATCAGTTCGAATTTGATCAGCCGCTCCAAAATTTTACCAAACATTTTTGTAGTTATTTAAAGAGCCTCGAAAGGGGCTTTTTTTTTATTATTCTTCATTGAGTCACCAAAACCTTAAACAAATATGGAATCCTGACTTCCCTCTTTTCTCCTCGTAAAACTCGTCATTTAGAGCTCTTCGCTGGTTCGATTTTACCCACCTTTTGAACAAAAATGCTCTGTGTGAACATGTCACCTCCTAACCACACTGCACCAAGGAAGGTACATGAAAAAAATGCTAGCGCTCATGATGATGATGTCGCTCATGACAGTGTCATGTAGCAAATCGGGTGGCGGTTCATCACAAGAATCGGCCCCATTATCAACCTCTACACCGTCAATTGAAGATGGAACCACGTCCCCAGACTCAGTGATCACACCGGCCGAAACGTCCAGTTTACCTGCACAGGCATTGAGTTTTAAAACCAATGTCGACATGCTGGACTTCACTGCCTCTCAAGAAGAGAAATACAATGAGGCGGTAGATATTGTGAAAAAAGTTGTGGCAACCGAAGCATTCAGAACCAAAATTTTAAACCATACCTGGAGTGGCCTGAAACAATTTGCCGACAATGGGGGTAAAACCAATGCCCAAATTTATCAGTCAGTCTTAGATGCGGCCGAGAGTCTTAACAAAATTAAAAACAACACCATGGATTTGGGTGTAAAAATGTATTACGCCAGCACCACAGTCATAGGCTGGACTAATCCTTCTATTACTTACATCAACGTCAATACAAAGTATTTTGATCAGTTTGATCCCAATGAAGTGGCGGGGAATTTATTCCATGAGTGGCTTCACAAGTTGGGCTATGGACATGACTCATCTGTGACTGCCAAAAGACCCTACTCTGTTCCCTACGCAGTCGGGTACATGATTAGAGACCTTGGTAAAAACTTTCTTTAGTACTTAAAAGGATAACGTATGAAAAATTTCTTCTTATTGATTGGAATGATTTACTTAATCGACGCTCAAGCTTCGATAGAATATATGCCTAATGAACTGTCTAAGGCGACTGTGGCGGAAGTGGAGCGGAATCGCTCTTGTTTTCGGGAGCTAGCGGTTCAGGGTTGCGGGGACCCGGCAGAGGATCCACAACATTTTCGTTCATGCCTGAATCATGTTCATTCAACACTGGGTGAGAATTGTAAAAAAATGATGTCCGATCTTTACGGTAGTAAAAAACTTTAACCATTGGGCCCTGCGGGGCCCATTTAAGTAATTTGTGTAAAAACCGACAAGTAGATCATGAAAATATTAACCATATTAATTACTATATTAATTGCTGGATCCCTTAACGCCCAAGTGAAAACCGGCGGTGGTAGTAGCGCCGATATTGACGCCACGATTGTAGATCTGACGAGCAAGTTGAAAGAGAATGACTTCAAATGCCCGAGCCAGGGTCAACGCCTGAGTAAAGACAAAGATATCGTTCAAATATATTTAAAATTATCATTACTAAAAAATACCGATCCAAAGTCTGAGGCATGCGAAGAGGCCAATTTCTATTTGAGTTGCGTGAATGACAAGAGCGTAAGAAAAATAGCCAGAAAACTAAAAGAGCTCTCCAAAGGTAGCAGTCATCTTGCAAATACCTACAAAATCCCGCAAAGCGAAGTGGATAAGATAATCATCTTCTTTTCTACTCTCGGAGAAACAGCTGGCGAAGAAAACTCCTATGACGGAGAAGACCTTTAAAAGTCGCGACCGCCAACAATAGTTTCGACAAGTTACGCCATTACCCAGTCTTTTCAGTCAAGTTTTGCTCCGAAATACCGTTAAGAAAACATGATTAAAACGACCCTTCTTTTTTGCACACTTCTCACGTCTACTTCCCTCTATGCCCAGATAAAAACTGGTGGAGGCCCTGACATGGGAGACGATACACGTAAGGATACTGGTATTTATAAAACAGATGCTGAAGTCAAAGAACTAATTTTGCGCCTAAAACAAAATGATGCGAAATGTACGCCGAACCACAATATTAAAAGTGATAAAGATTTATTTCAAACCTATTTAAAATTATCCATGATCAAAAGTGCGACTCACCCTGCAAGTGAATGTGAAGCCGCCAGTGTGTACTTAAATTGCGTGACTGATGATGTAACCAGAGGATTGGCCCGCTCCCTTATCTCGAATGTCGCCAGCGCTAGGCATCTTGCGAATACCTATCATGTTCCCGAGTCGGAAATCGACAGGATGCTCATTTTCTTTAAAAACCTTGGTCAAAAAGAAAAAGAGTAAAACCAGTGTTACAAAAAGCATTCTACAACATACTTTTAGAACTGAATCTCAATGTGAAGAAAGCCAAACGGGGTATGGAAGACAAGCGCCTCACACTCACAGAGAAAAAAATCATTGAAGGCCATCTTCACATTCGAAATAATCAGAATCCGGAAGCACTTGCTCTTATGCGAGGTCTCCCCCAGTCTGAAGCTCCCTTTATAGAAGGGCAGAGAAGACTGCTGATGGGACTGGCCCTAAATAATCTCTCTCATTTCAACGAAGCAGAGATTAGCATCAAGCACGCCTTAGACCTATTCAGTAATTTGAATGTCCCCTATTTTGAATTCGTTGGTCATTTGTATTTATTCACTATTTACTCTAATCGAAGTCAAATCGATAAAATGAGCGAAACTCTTCAAACTCTTAAATCAATTCGAACCGAGAGCGAGCATCAGCCCTTAAAGCTTCTACGTTGCCAGTTTGACTACTACGCCCTGGTTGATGAAGAAAAGGCACTTGAAGTCCTAAAAAAAATCGAATTAAAGAAAATGGCGATGACCGAGGGGGATATCATCTCTCACCTCGTTTGTGAGTTTATGTTCTTTGTTAAATGCGAAGACTTTGAGCGCTGTGAAAAGACACTCAATGAGATGAAAAAGTATAGAAAGTTTAATTTAACCGAAAACTTTAACTTCATGAAAAAGCTTCTGGACCACTTGAATAAGAATGCTCCGATCTATATGTATGGAGATGATTTCAAGTCAGTCCCCGTACTTTACCTTCAGCTTAAAGTGATTCATTCTTTCGAGGAAAAAAACATTTCCAATGCTCAAGGCTTTTGGAATGAACTGCAGGCACTTTATCCTGAGATTTATTTGTCTGATTTTAATTACACAGGGGCCAAGTGTCTTTTCTCACTTTGCCTGGATAAACACCAGGTTCAACAAAAACCAATAAGTCCCATTCAAAAAGTAGACGATGCTTCGCTTTTAGATACCCTGGTTGATATTCTTGTTTCTACAAACTCGCCTGTTCCAAAAGCTCAGCTATATGAATGCCTCTGGAAAGAAATCCCAGAGGCCAAAGAAGATATGCAAAAATTAACTCGTCTGATTTCAAGAGCAAGATCCGAGAGAGGCATCGAAATAAAATCTCGTAAGGGGACCTACTTCACAGATCAGGTCCCCACGAAAATCAAGGCCGGATAAAAATTATTCTGCGACGATTGAAACTTGAACTGCACCATTAACTCTCTTCGCAACGACATCACATTTCCCGCTAAGCTTAAGCGTAGGGCGACTAAGGATGCTAGTGACACCCATAGTTCCGCAATCAACCGTTTTTCCATCAATACTTAATTCTAAAACCTTACCTTTGAGGGATAGCTCAGGCACGGATTTGGTAAATGTTCTGGTTGTTGTATAAGGATTTTTCCCGCCATGTTTTTTGCTGATTTTTACCGATACTCCTGAGGAATCATCTTCAAGGAAAACGGCAAATTTAGTGCTTAGTGATCCCTTCC
Organism: Halobacteriovorax sp.; assembly: GCA_020048985.1. Lineage (GTDB taxonomy): Bacteria > Bdellovibrionota > Bacteriovoracia > Bacteriovoracales > Bacteriovoracaceae > Peredibacter. The sequence continues at coordinate 11,581 of JAIFLR010000131.1, forward strand.
CAGCAGTTTTCGCATCAATGTCGAGAACCTTGATTTCTGACGCCATTGAAGCGAATGAGACGAGAAGAGACAAGGAGATGATAAAAGCTTTCATTAAAAATCCTTTGGTTATTTGATCTTAATGGAAGATAGACCCTGAAGTTATCCAGTGGGAATAAAAAATGTCCTATTGATTGATTGGGACCAAGGACTTACGCAAGGGGTTGCGAGGCAGGTCATTTTTACACGAATTATTCAATTCTTGGGCTTTAAACTTATGGGACTTCTGTTACAATTAATCATGGCTTTTTATATTGTAGTGAAGGGCAAAATAACGCCTTTCCAATTTGATTATCTCGATGACTCAAATCCCATCCGTATGGAGAGAACTCTCATCCATGGTGCTGATGCCCCAAAGGGCAAAAACAAATCTGCCCAAGAAAACCTTCAGAAAGAAATATTTGCCATTGAAGTCATGACTTCAAAAATCATCACTTTGAGTCCTGCTGCTAAGGTTAAAGACGCTAAAGAGTTGATGGAGAGGAACAAGATTTCCCATGTTCCCCTACTTATCGATAAACTTTTAACGGGTATGATTTCTCAAAGAGACATCCCCACTAACGCCACTGAGCTCGAAAGTGAAATCAGGCTGGATAAAGTCATGTCAAAAATGGTTCTTTGTGCGAGTGAAACAACTCCCCTGCGTCACATTGCACAAGTCTTTCTAAAAGAGAATATTAATTCACTTCCTGTGGTTGATTCTGACTTTGCCGTCACTGGAATCATTACTCACAGAGATCTCATCAGATGGTTGATTGAGAACCAGAAATTTCAAAAGTAACAGATCACTTCTTATCAGTTTTTAGCTGAAGCTCATTCCAGTGAATCATCCCACCGGACAGATTGGTGACATCCATAAACCCCTTAGACTGGGCCAGCAGTGCTGCTTGAGTGGACCTGCCTCCAGAGCGACAAACAAATAGGTATTTTCCTTACTAGCTGTGCCCCCTTGATGTGCCCTAATTCACCGACAAACTCGTCCGGGCCTCTTACGTCAATGACCGAATACCCCCGAACGGAGCCCTCTTCAGAAACAAATAAATTACTGATTCCGTTAGTTTTCTCTATCTTTGTCATTTTATTTCTCCTTGATCCAGATGAAGCCGCGGAATTCACCTAATTTGAATCCAGTCGCTTTATCGTTGGGATAAATTTCAGCTAATTTCATTTTAATTTCTGGAGCTACGGATTCTCCATGACACGTTAAACATTGGGCCTGGACATATAGGGGTTCAAGATAAACGCGCTTTGAATTCTCTAACTTGTGAATGATAAAATCTTTTTTAATATCGCCCTTAAATTTACCTTGAAATTCTTTCAGGTAAACATCTGCCCAAGCTTGTGGGGCGTTGGTCTCGTTGCGGATTTTATGAGAAGTGCGCCCAAAATCAAATTTCAGGGCCCGATCTTTTGCCGCTGACTTTGCAATAGGCTTCACATTTTCGTGGCAAAAAGAAATGGCCTTTACTGCTCCCTCTTTGGCAACTTTCTCAGATAGATTTTTCATCAGAGATGACTTCAAGTCATGAGCAAGGGCCTTGGCCTCTGTCTCAAAATCCTGAGCATGGGCGGAAGTCATAATAACCAAATTCAGGAGGAAGAATAATTTCATAACTTTCCCGTTTTTAAAATTGGCGTCAAAGGAAGCTTGAGATAACTTTTACCATTTTCTTCTCTTCCTGGTAGATGTCCAGCCGCGATGTTAACCTGCAAACTAGGCAGTAGTAGTCTCGGGGCCTTAAGCGTTTTGTCTCTTGCCTCTCTAAACGCAACATACTCTTCTTTAGTTGTTGTTGATTTTAATTGAATATTATTTTTTTTGTTTTCCCCTATCGTTGTTTGAAATCGCAGCTCTCTTTCATTGGGCTGATAATCATGCCCTACAAAGACATTTGTAGCGTCTGGCAGCTGATAGAGACGAGTCACAGAATGAAACAGGTCAGAAGCACTACCTTTAGGAAAGTCACAACGGCCCGTACCAGAATCAGGAATAAAAAGGGCGTCACCAGTAAAAAGATTGTTCTCAATTAAAAAGCTGGTGCACGCTGGCGTATGGCCGGGAGTAGGAATGGGGAAAATCTTAAGTGCTCCGGCCTTAAATTCTTTTTCATCATCAAATAAGAAATCAAAATCAGAACCATCTGCCATAAAGTCCGGTAGATTAAAAACCCCCTTAAAAACTTCTTGAACCACCGTTATCCTGCGGCTGATGCCAATTTGCGCCTTTGGAAAAACTTGTTTTAAAAGTTGAGAGGAAGATAAATGATCAGCGTGGGCATGAGTCTCCAGAATATAGTGAGGGTTTAGGTTATGCTCTTTGATAAAAGAAATAACCACCTGAGCAGATCTGTCTTCAACCTTCCCAGAGGGGGGATCAAAATCTAAAACGGGGTCAATAATAATCGCATCTTTACTGGCCTCATCAAAAACCACATAGGTTAAGGTGGATGTGTCCGGGTCATAAAAGTGGTGAATCTTCATTATCTATCCCTTATTCAATTGATCTCTTGAATTATATCACTTATCATAGACAAATCAAGGATCAATTTGATGATCAAAACTATTGAAAAAGCGAAGGAAAGACAAGATTACTTATTTGAAGAGATGGCTTCCTTACTTGATGCCGTTGCGTCACCGGTGCGGCTAAAAATTATTCATTTTTTGACACAGGCCCCACACTCTGTGGAACAGCTTTCTTTGAAATTAGGCCAGACAATTGCCAACACGTCGATGCATCTCAAAAAAATGCAACGAGAGGGTATATTAAAAACTGAAACACTTGGCCAAAAGAGAATCTATTCCCTTGCTCAAGAAGAAATGAGAGAGTTCTGGGAGCAAATTCAAAACTTTGCACTGATACATACACCTACAAATAAAATTGCCTCAAAAGACATTTATCACGAAGAGCTTGAATGGCCCAAAGAGTTTGGTGAAACGATACAGATGATCAAGGCGAGAAAAGTGACTCTATTGGACGTCAGACCCGATGATGAAATTGATGACGTAGACTCGACTTATAAAAAGTATGTGGTCCACATTCCTTTTGAGAACTTAAAGAAGCTAAAAGAGGACTTACCTAAATCCAGACCCATTCTGGTCATATGCAGAGGAAGACTCTGTGTCATGTCCAATGAATCAACCTATGTTTTAAGAAAGCTCGGGTTTGATGCTTATAAATTGAATCTAAGCTGGTTTCAGGTTTCCCAAAAACTTATGGAGGGATAAAATGAGCACTACTTTTTCCGAATGCCCAAAATGCCACGCCCTTAACAAACTCGCGTCAGACAAGGCGCTCCAGAAGACCCCTGTCTGTGGAAAATGCGGCTCGGAACTCGCTCTGCATGGATTAGTCTCAGAGGTAAATTCATCCAACTTCAAAAAAGTTATTCTTAAAGCAGAGGGACCAGTTGTGGTTGATTTTTGGGCCAGCTGGTGTGGTCCATGCAGATCATATGCCCCGGAATATCAAAAGGCTTCGCTTCAAAATCAACAGGCGGTATTCTTAAAAATCAATACTGAAGCCGAACAACAAATTTCTGCCGAGTATGGCATCAGAGGAATCCCCTGCACCATACTCTTTAGAAATGGGAAAGAAGTGAAGAGACAAAGTGGCGCCATGAGTGCCGAACAAGTGAAGCAGTTTATCTCTTAGTCGACTTCGTCCAAGCGGTAAGCCTGGTGGCAGCCAACACAGGTTAACATGATGTCACTTACTTCTCTGATAACCTCGTCCTTGCTTGCGCCCTTGTGCACTTTGAGTGCGAGGTCATCAAAGCGCTTGTGCACACCCATGCCTGTGCTTTTAAAATCTAGAGGAAGCTTCGCCATAAGAGTAGGATTAACATCTACAGCGGCTTTCATACCAAGAGACATAGAGGTTGTTTCAACGACTTTCATATCATTATTGAGACTTGCTTCCAGGATTGTTTGAACCCCGGAGAGGAGTGCTCTCATTTCTCCCAAGACCAGATTTCTCTCCGCTCTGTGAAGTTTAACTGCCAGTCGTCCGTCATCCCCTTTGACCGCAGTCCCTTTAACGAAAAAATACCCTGCGGTCCCCAAAGCTATAAACCAAAGGGCCAAAGAAGCAATGGCCAACTTTTTCCACATTTTTTACTGCTTTGTTTTACAAGTTGAGATTCCAAGTAACTGATACGGTGGACACCAACCTATTAATCCAGTCAGGACCGGAACTATGCCGATTAAGAACCATGGATTTGCTGGTCCAATAAATGCCATCGAAGTCAGAATAATCCCGACGACTACTCTGACGACTCTTTCGATTGGATGAATATTTTTTACCATTATTATGTCCCTTGCTTAGGTTCAATGAAATTCACTGGACCTTGTTTAATTACACTATCGTTTAAAATAACTTTAAAGGTGATGATACAGGTTTTTGAAATCATGTAGTTCACACCACAGTACCTGGTAAGGGATGAGTCAACGGCCTTAATCGCTTTCTCTGGCTCTATATTGCCTTTAAGCATAAAAATGAGCTCAGCCATTTTGAAATGCATCGGATGCTCAGTTGTTTTTTCAGCTTCGATATCCATTTTGAATTCAGTGATTTCCTGTCTCATTTTTTTGAGAATAGATACAACATCCATCGCGGTACAGCCCATCATGGCATTAAGAACTAATTCTTTAGGTGACGGAGCTGTATTCTGACCACCATGTTCCTCAGTTGCATCCATCTTAGTGATCAGTCCTCTGGTGTCGCACTGAAATTGCATATTTTCGAGCCAACTTAAACTTGATTTCATCATATAATTCCTATTCGCAGAATATTTTCTGCATTGATTGGATGAGTTTTGTAATGTTTTTATCCGCTATACTATAATAAGAAAACTGGCCCTCTTTTCTGAACTTAACCAGGTGCTCTCTATGCATTCGGTTTAAGAACTGTGAGAGCTGAGACTGAGAGATCTCACAGAGAGATAAAATCTCCCCCACATTCTTCTCACCTTCCGCGAGGTAGCACATAATCATGAGCCTCTGAGGATGAGCGATCGCTTTCATAATATTAGAAACTTCAGCGCACTTCCCTTTCATTTTATCTGGATTCATGCCCTTCTCCCCATGTGTTACTCTCATCCTGTTTTTTGGTTAACTCAACGAACCGTTTTTTACCGATCATCCAGAAATAAAACAGAGGTACAGCGAATCGGCTAAGAATAGTTGCGGCAACTTCACCGAAAATTAAACTAACCGCCAGACCCTGAAAGATTGGATCAAATAACATCACAGCACTTCCCACAACCACGGCAGCAGCAGTTAAAAGCATCGGCCGGAATCGCAGAACTCCTGCACTGATGACAGCTTCTTTAAGGGCCATTCCGTTTTGAATTTGGTGTTCAATGAAATCCACTAGAATAATAGAGTTTCGTACAATCACCCCTGCTCCGGCAATAAAGCCAATCATGGAAGTTGCTGTAAAATACGCCCCCATTAAGTAGTGACCGGGTAAAATCCCAATTAAGGAGATTGGGATAGGCGCCATAATCACCAGCGGAACAAGGAAACTTCTAAACCATCCAACGACCAGAATATAAATCAAGATCATAACTGCAGCAAAAGCTGCACCTAGATCACGAAAAACTTCATAAGTGATGAACCACTCACCGTCCCACTTAACAGTAATCTCGCTATTATCCCATGGCACTTCAGCAGTCTGAGTTTTAAAGGGAATTTGAGGCTCAAGTTTGAGAATTCCGTACACAGGGGCTTCCTCCGCACCAGCAAGTTCTGACATCACGTATTCAACTGGCTGTAGATTCTTCCGGTAGAGGATTTCCGTTCGTTTCTCTTGTGGCCGCTTCAGAACATTTTCTGCTTTTACAATCCCCGCCTCAAAGCTTGGGAGGCTCTGACCTTCAAAAGGTTTGAGTCCCGATCTTGTCGCTTGATCCAATGAAAGATCAATCGCTACTTCCTCTGGAGAATTAAAATCGTTAAGTGTTGCTACTTTTGTTTCATTAAACATTAAGTGACCAAGGTTCCAGGTCTGGGCAGACTTGGTTCCATAGAGCCCGGCCTTCTCGTAGTCGTAGGGAAAAATAATGCGGGGTCTGGATTCTTTCCAGGTGTAATCAAGATCAACCACGCTCGGTTCATTCTTAAATAAATTTCTTACGATTTCTCCCGCCTTTCTTCTTTCAGCTAGATCTTTACCATAAATTTCTGCCACCATCGTTGCCATAACTGGAGGCCCAGGTGGAATTTCAAGGACTTTAGAAGTAGCGGACTTAGAATCTGCAAAAGCGCGAATAACAGGTCTTAGATCATTAATAATGTCATGCCCTGATTTTTTGCGGTCATGCTTATCTGCCAGGACGATATGCAGATCACTCATATACTCAGATTTTCTTAAAAAAGTGTGCTTAACCATTCCTGAGAAAGAGAAAGGTGCAGGCTCACCGGTAAAAACTTGAACCTGTTTTACATCCGGGTGTGCCAGAACTTGTCTTGCAAGATCCTTAGACCATTCACTTGAAAGGCTTAAAGGAGTTGTCACGGGATAATCCAAAGTGACCTGAAATTCACTCTTGTTATCAAAGGGAAGCATTTTAACTTTTACCGCCTTGGTGGCAAACATAGAAGTTGCGGCAATAAAGAGCGCCAGTACTCCAAAAGTAAATCCAAGGGCCCAGGATTTTTTAGATAAAAGGTGATCGGTTAACCAGATATAAAGTTTATCGAGCTTGGAAGGACCTTCGTCCACTTTTTCATCATGCCCATGGGAGTCGTGCTTAAGCAACATGACCGAAGCCCACGGAGTTACGATGAAGGCGACAAAGAGTGAGAGGATCATCGCCAAGCTGGCACCAACAGGGATTGGCTTCATGTATGGTCCCATGAGGCCTCGAACAAAGGCCATGGGCAGAATGGCGCCGATGACAGCAAAAGTGGCAAGGATGGTTGGGTTACCAACTTCACTCACGGCCCGAAGAGTGGCCTGCAAAAGACTTAATTTTTTATAGGTTTTTAAATAGCGTTCAATATTTTCAACGACCACAATAGCGTCATCGACTAAAATCCCGATAGAAAAAATCAGAGCAAAAAGGGTCACGCGGTTAAGTGTGTATCCCATGAAATAATAAATCGAAAGAGTTAAAGCAAGAGTCACAGGAATGGCAACTGCAACCACGAGTGCTGCTCTCCAGCCCATGGCAAGCGCGATAAGGAGGGATACTGAAAGAGTTGCAATGATAAGGTGCTCTATTAGCTCGTTTGATTTTTCCCCGGCCGTTGCGCCGTAGTCCCTAATAATCGTAAGCTCAACATCTTGAGGTAATTCTTTTTTGAACGTTTCTACTCGCTTAAGAAGGGTATCAGCGAGGGTCACAACGTTAGTCCCTTTTCTTTTCGAAAAGCTGATCGTAACGGCGTTGGCCCCATCGATTTTTTTGTCTTTATCAAAGAGCGAAGAAACTTTTGTTCTTTGTTCAGGACCATCTATGACATTCGCTACATCTTTTACCTTCACAATCTTCCCGGCACGACTACCAATGGCAAGAGTTTGGATATCGCTTACGCTCGAGAGCTTCCCACCTACTTCAACATCAAAAACGGCTTTTTCAGACCAGTTTTTCCCTGCCGGAAGTAGAGCATGGTTCATTTTTAAGGCTTGGTATAAATCATCCATCGTCACTGAAAACTGAGCGAGTTTTTTAGCGTCAGCAATCACACGAAGGCTGCGTTTTACGCCACCCAAGAGATCAACTTTTCCAAGATCTGGGGTACTGGACAATTCTCTTGCGAGCGGCGCAACCAGTTTTCTTAATTCAAAATCATTTTTGCTTTTTGAAGTAAAAGTGAGTGCCATGAAGGGCACGTCATCAATGCTATAAGATTTAACTTCTGGCTTCATCACGTTAGATGGAAGCTCATTCATAATTGTCATTAACTTATGGTGAACTTTGACCAGTGAAGGCTCTATGGGCTCGTTCACTTTGAAACGAACAGTAACCAGTACTCCATGAGGCTGACTGGCAGAATAAATATACTCCACCCCATCTAGTCCCCACATCGCCCGTTCAACAGGCTCAGTGATGTTTCTTTCAATTTCTCTGGCTTCCATCCCAGGGGCAGGAATCATCACATCAATCATAGGAACAGTAATTTGCGGTTCTTCTTCTTTTGGTGTCAGATAAACTGAAGCGAGTCCCAAAAGTAGACTCACAAAGATGATAACTGGGGTCAGCTTGGACTGAACAAACATCTCAGCAAGCTTACCGGCGAAACCTTTTTTTATATCAGGCAACTTCATATCATCCTCATTAATTATTTAATTGATACAATCTTGAATAAACATCCAAATATTGTGTCTCCGCTTTATTTTTATTTTCAATCAAATCAACTCTACGATTAATCACTTCGGCCAATTGCAACGCAGAAAGCATCCCTGAGCGAAACAGCTTCATGGCATTCAGGGTTTGTTCTTTTAGGAGACCATCAGTATTCTCCAAAAGACCTAAATTTTTCTCCAGAGTCATTTTGCTCTCACTCAACTGACCCAGCATGATTTTTTCTTCTTGCTTAAAGGCTTCGAGTTTGGCTTTTCCGGCCATAGCCTTGGCATTGGCCTCGCCAACGCGCCCGAAAGAATCACTATTAAACAGATCCCACATCAAATAGACCCCATAGACCTGAGCGTTGGCACTGTCTCTTGAGCCGTTATAGATATTATTTTGAGCAAATAGACCAAGTTTGGGGAGGAAACGTGCTTTCTCCATGTCCTTTGAATTCTCTAAAGTTTTAACTTTAAATTCTTGTGCCAGCATCATCGATGAATAAGAGGCATTTGAAGATTGAGTTAAGTTCGCATTTAAAAAGTCCTTCAATTTCTGACTAAGATCGGGACTCCAGTTATCTTGAGACTCAGTTTTGGTATCAATCCACTTTTTGTGGTTTGCTATTTTCATATTAAATTCAAAAAGCATCCCCTCTATCCTATTATTGACACCCTTAAGTCCTAATAAGCCAGAATAACCAACAGGGTTACTTTGGGAACCGACCTGATAGCTAGCAATAATTTTTTCAAGATTCTTTTTTAAATCAGTTAATAGAAACTCATTTTGAGCATGAACTAAGACGCCACCGTACTGTCTCCCCAGTTCGGAGTATTCCTCTGATTTCTTGGCCTTCATCTCCATTTCGGATGCCTTGACCAAGGAATCAAACATTGAAGACTGAGAAGACTTCACTCCTCCCTCGTAAAGAGGAAGATCAAGACCCAGAGTTGCGGTCTTAAATGTTTCTCTTCCTGGGTGATTTAATGTCGACGGAACGAAATCAGCTTGTTCAACTGATCTTTGTCCAAGATTATTAAAAAAGACCTGGGTAGGGTCATTAGTGCTAAACCACTGGCCGGCCACATAGGCCCTAGGTAGCCAATGCCTATTTGCTCGCGCCAGAGATAAATCATTGGCTTCTTTGTCCTGGGCCACCGATTTCTGTTGGTAGGATTTTTGATAAACTTCATTCCATAGGATATCAAAACTTTTATTGACTGGTGCCTCGGCCATGGCCAAACCAGAAAAGACCAGAAAAAAGAGACTGAACTTTTTATTCATAATGTTCCCTTAACCGCAACAACTCGGCTTCGAAGTCGTCGAGCATTCATTAATCTTTTTATTATTCCACGGCATTTTCTGTAAAATAAAAACCATCGGGCAAAACCCAGTGTAACCTGCGAGTGCCAACCCAAATCCAACGAAGAGGGCCAGATAAACAAAGTCATGGGCAAAAAATCTTGAAGCTAGAAATGCTAAAAAAATCATCGATGATGCCACGATCTGCACCTGTCTCATGATAGGAAAAACTGATCCCACTCCCTTGATACTCTTACCTTCATTTTTCCATTGAATCAAACCACCTTCATAGACGCTGAACTTATGCTGACCGACATCAAATTTTTTCAGCTCATTCATGGCCATCTTCGCCCTATTTCCTGAGCGACACATAATAACGACTTCACTATCTTTCATATTCTTAAGGATACCTGGAGCAATAAGGTCAAATTCTGACAAGGGACAACAAATTGACTCACTTATATGCTCCGCTGCAAACTCCCCTCTTTCTCTCACATCTAGAATAACCATATAGACTCCCTGTTTTTTATATTGACATTACAATTCCATAATATAAGATAATAACAAATAATCAAGAGGTATTTATGGAAATAATCAAAAATTACTGGCCACTCATTGTTCTAAGTCTGTGGTTTTCTTATAAGTGGTGGAACTCTAAAAAGGTCATCGCTATGCTCCCTGATCTGAAGAATAAAGGCGCCCTCTTCATAGATGTACGGAGCCAAGGTGAATTTGCCACTGGATGCGCCCCAGGGACCATTAACATTCCTTTGCAAGAACTCCAGTCCAGACTGAATGAGGTCTCTAAAACTGCTCCCGTTGTGCTGTGTTGTGCGAGCGGGACTAGAAGTGGCATGGCCAAGATGGTATTAAAGAAAAATGGATACACAGATGTCTATAATATAGGGACTTGGACTAAATTTTTAAATCGGATCTAATCAGATGATTCATTCCTTTATTGGATTAGCTGTCGGCCTAATAATGGGCCTCACTGGTGCAGGTGGGGCACTCATCTCGATTCCCCTATTTATTTCACTTACTAATTCAAGCCTCAAAGAAGCGACGGTATTGTCCCTTTTTGCCGTTATGCTGGGAACACTTGTTAACCTCTATGGACAAAAGTTCAAGACTGATAAAAAAATCGTTTTCGGGTTTATTGTTTTTGGCGCCGTGGCCAACTTTTTGTCTCTACCACTCAAGGCCTTAACCCCCGATCTCTTCATTGCTGTTCTTCTCGCCCTGATAGGCATATTTAGTATCCTTAGTGTCTGGGCTAAAAGAATTGAACAAGCCACTCATGCGTCCAGACACCATGTTCTCAAGATTGCCAGCACAGGAATTCTCCTGGGGATTATCACCACTCTTACAGGTCTTGGCGGTGGAGTTATTTTAGTTCCTATTCTCATCAGAGGCTTTGACAAAAAGTACGAAGAAGCATTACCCACAAGCCTCATGACCATCTTCTTTATTTCACTCATTTCATTCCTATTACAAATCCAAATGGGCTTAAGTCTAATCACCCTGCCGGATTTAAGTTTGATCGCCGTTGGGGTGATACTGGCGTTCTTCATCTTGAGAATAATTATTCGACGAATGGAGCAAGGTAAATTAGAAGTCCTGCGTAAACTGATTTTTACCGCCGTTACGCTCTATTCTGTTATCAGTGTTTTAATGAAAAGTTTAGGGAGCTAAAATGGGAAAGTGGGCATCTAAAAGTAATCTGATCACGCTAATCATTCTGGCGTTGGCACTTTACATGCAAGGGCCAACCATACTTAAAAACTTTCAAACCGAAGGAACAAAACTAGAAACAGAAGAATACAACAAAATTTCCGCCAAAGGACTTGAGGGTAAAGTTTTGTTCCCTCCGCAAAACCGTAATTCCATGACCATTTTCTGGGCCTCCTGGTGCGCTCCCTGTAAGTTAGAAATGCAAAGACTAAAATCTTCTGTTGAAAGTGGGAAAATCCCTAAAGACTTAATTTTTGCGATCAATCCTTTTGAAACCACCGCTACTGTAATCAACTTCTTAAGCAAAAACGATTTCCCGTTCACTTTTATCGATGCCCCCGACGTTTCCCAGAGATTAAATATCTCCTCTACACCAACGACCCTTTTCATTGAAAAAAATGAAATCATCTCAATGAAATCAGGATTAAGCTTTGTTGGTATCTGGAGAGCAGAATATTTCCTTGATTAACTATTTGCTCAGGCTCATAAGATATAACGCATCCGTTTTAGCAAATTGGTAATTCTTCTTCACTTCGGCAAAGTTGGTTTTAGACTCAATCCACCTCTGGCTAGCTTGCAAAACATCGGGTGAATTTTTTATGCCTTTGGCATACTCACTTTGAATTCCTTCACGGTACTCCGACATAACCTGAACGTTGTCCTCAGCTCCGTGGATAAGAGCGTGGGCCAGCTTAAGCTTATTAATCGCATTCTGAGTTTCTCTGCTGATTTCAAGGTTCTTTGCTCTGGCCTGGGCTTCTTGTGCTCTGGCCAGATACGCTTGTGCGGAGGCTTGTCTTATGCTTTCTCCCCCATCAAAGAGAGGCATGGTAAACTTAAAGCCAAGGGTGTAATCGTTTCTATCACTCGGTTCAGGATATTCCCGTTCTTTCTCAGTAAACCTAAGGGCGTAGCCATAGACATCAAGACTGGGCATCCACCAGCGCTTAGCATGTTTTGACTCTATTTGCGCCACATTAGTTAATAAAGTAGCTCTCTGAAGAATAATTGAGTTATTGGTTGTGGGAACAAGAATGGAATCATCATCATTATGGTGATGGTCCGGGTGAGAATTGGTAAAATCCACCGCCAAATTCTCAGTTGGGTCCTCCCCCAGTAAAGTTGAAATGAGTCTCGCCACAACTCCTTGCTCATACTCCAGAGTTTCAATTTCTAAGTTCAATTGAATCAACTGGTGCTTAAAATCTAAAAAATCTGTTTTAGTGGCCAGTCCCACACGAATTCTTTTCTGGGCATTCTTTAAATTGGTATCATTCAGAACAAGAGCATCTCGCATAATATTCTGAACTTCTTCTAAAAAAGAATAATGCGACATCGCCTTTCGTACTTCCGCCGTTATCAATGCGAGGGCCATGCTTTCATCAATGCTGGCAATCTTTGCATTTTTTTCTCTTCTTTCATTTTCAAGGCGATCTTTACCAGAATTAAAAACATTCAGTGATGCCTCGATTCCTCCAAAAGGTTGCACGACTCGATCGTAGGGCCCAGTGGTGTATTTCTCGTTGCCATATGAAACCGTCACTTTAGGGAGAAAAGATCTCGTTAAAAAGCCCTTCATTTGCTCCGACGCTGTCAAACGCTCCCTGATACTTCTCAAATCTGGGTTTTTTTGAACCAGTTCAGTAATCGTCTGCTCACTGATAGCGGAAGCAGCAAAGGCGTTCGTTTGGAGCAAAAGTAGGATAAAAAAAAGTCTCATATGGCATCCGATGAAAAAATTAATCTAAGTTAGAGAAACCAACAAAAAGCTTGGTCTTTCCATTAACTAAATACAAATCAATATTGAATGGTTTGTATTCAATTTTAGGTAATTGACCCATAAAGTGATTACCATGTTTCGAAAGTTTAAAAGTACCAAAATAAGTAAACTTACCCTTCTTCTTCACTTCTAATTTCGCTTCTACTTCTGGTCCGAATTGATCAAGGCCCAAAACATTCATTTTTTCGTCAAAGAGATACAAGCTAATTTTACCCGACTCGGATCTTACGAGCTCTGCTTTAAACAATGCTTTCGCCTTGTCACCCATGTGCTCCTGAGCAGTATCAATAACGGGGGCAGTGATCCCCCCAAATTTTCCACCTTCCTCAAGATGACCATGACCACCTTCATGGGCAAAGAGCGAGAAAGAAAATAGTGCGGCAATCAGTATAAATTTTGATTTCATTTAAAACTCCTCAGTTTTAAGTCGTTGATATTTTTCTATGGCTTTTTTAGATGCTTTTTCTCCAAACAAATAAAAAACTGCTGGAGTCACTAACAGATCTAGAAGGGTGGAGGTCAAAAGACCACCCACAATGACGACGGCAACGGGATGAAGAATCTCCTTCCCCGGTTGCCCTTTGGCAAACAACAAAGGAGTCAGGGCCAATACCGCCGTTAAAGCAGTCATGAGAACCGGAACTAATCTCTCGAGGGTTCCCCGGATAATCATTTCTTTTCCGAAAGTTGCTTTTTCCTCAGTCATCAAATGCAGGTAATGGGAGATCATCAGGATCCCATTTCGAGAGGCAATTCCGCATAAAGTAACAAAGGCAATTAACGATGCGATAGAAAATGATCGTTCTGTTAAATAAATCGCAGCAACACTTCCAATCAAAGCAAGTGGGATATTAAGCATAATCTGTAAAGAGAGTACTGCTGAATTAAAATGAAAAAACAGGATAAGGAATATGACGGAAAGAGATATGAGCCCTAACCACGTCATTTTCTCAGACGACTTCAATTGACTTTCAAACTGCCCTCCGACTTCGAGGTGATATCCTTTAGGCCAGTCAATTTCTTTTGAGGCATTTTGAATGGCATTGACCAGAATATTTAAATCCACTCCCTCGGAGTTGGCCGAAACAACCAACCGTCTCTGAAGTCCTTCGCGGTTGATCATATTGGGGCCGTTGCCTTTATACACATTGGCCAGATCTTTAATTTTAATGTGATCACCAGTGGGCAAAAGTTTAAGATTGATGTTCTCAATAGTTTCAGGATTTGAACGCGATTTTTCATCCAGTCTGAGCATAATTCCAAAAATCTTCTGTCCTTCAATAACGTCACCAACTTCATGACCATTTAACAAAGCTTCAAGCTCAATGGCCATGGTGCCAGCGCTCATTCTTGCTCTTTTTACCTCTTCTTTATCAATAAATATTTTGAGCTGTGGAATCTGGACCAGTGGCTCAACCTGTAAGTCCCTCAGCCCCTCGATATTTTTAATCTTTTCAAAAACTTCTCCACCGAGGCGGCGAAGCTCTACAATATCTGGTCCAAAAATCTTCAGTGCAATTTGAGAACGCACACCTGATAGCATGTGATCAAGTCGATGAGAAATCGGTTGCCCAACGTTTACAAAAACATCCGGCCAAACGTCTTTAATTTTTGACCTGATATCGGCAAAGACAGCAGCTTTTGGTCGTCCCCTATCTTCAAAATCCACATCAATTTCATTCCAGTTTACGCCCTCTGCATGTTCATCCATTTCAGCTCGACCAACTCTTCTGGTTGTTGATTTCACCTCTGGAATGGTCAGTAGTGCTTTTTCTACTTCAAGGCCTTTCTTATCGGATTGATTCAGAGAAATTCCGGGTGTCGCCTGTAGCCCAAGAGTGGCCGATCCCTCATTAAATGAGGGAAGAAAATCTCTTCCCATGAAAGGAACTGCCAAAAGGGCGACAACAAATGCAATTCCCGTAGCAAGCAGGATACGACGAGGTTTTTCAAGCGTATTCTCTAATACTTTGCTGGCACGTTTTTTTAGAATCCTGACAAAGGCTCCATCTTTTTCATGTTTCAATTTCTCAGTTTTATTTCTACCCAGCAGGTAATAACAGAGCACAGGCGTAATCGTTAAAGAAACAAGAAGTGAGGCCAGAATAGAAATAATATAAGCGTGCCCCATTGGTGCAAATAGTCTGCCCTCAATTCCATCCAGAGCAAACAACGGAACAAAAACCAGGACCACGATGAGTGTTGAAAAGACAATAGAGTTTCGAATTTCTGTTGAAGCTTCAAAAATAACTTTTAATACTCCCCTTGGTTTTTCAAGTAGGCTGTTTTCATTAAGCCTTCGATGGACGTTTTCGACGTCAACAATGGCATCATCAACCAGCTCACCGACAGCAACTGCCAGCCCTCCAAGCGTCATGGTGTTCACACTGATCCCAAAAACTTTAAACACGAGAGCTGTTACCACAAAAGAAAGGGGAATTGCCGTAAGTGTGATAAAGGTCGTGCGCCAATTCAGTAAGAAGAGCATCAAAACGATAACGACCATGATGGTTCCGTCTCTCAATGCTTCAGTGACGTTTCCTATGGAATTCTCAATAAATGTTGATTGTTTAAATAAATCAGATTTTAAAACGACACCTTTAGGTAAGGTCGACTTGAGTAAATTTATTTCTTTTTCGATAGTCTTTGTTAAAGCGACAGTCTCAGCAGAGGTTTGTTTTTGAACGGTCAGCACCACAGAGGGCAGACCATTAACTGACCCATTGCCTCTTTTGAAATGGGCTCCAATTTGAACATCGGCTATGTCTTTTACTGAAACAGGATTTCCTAGATGTGTTCCGACGTAAGATTCTTTAATATGCTCAATGCTTTGAACGCGGCCCAGAGTTCGGATGAGATATTCTTTCTCACCGATATCAATGAAGCCACCAGAGGTATTGAGACCAATCTCTGACAGTGAGTGTTTTAAATCCTCCACAGTCAGACCTTTCAGTTGCATCTTTTCTGCGGAAACAAGAATTTGATACTGTTTGAGGTCCCCTCCAATAATGACCACCTGACTGACTCCGGGAATCGCCAGAAGCCTGGGTCTAATGGTCCAGTCAGCGATGGTTCTAAGTTCCATAGGGTCGACTTCGCCGTTGGGTGAGGTCAATCCGATGAACATAATCTCTCCCATGATGGAAGAACTTGGGGTCATGACTGGAGTCACGTTGGAAGGCAATTTCTCTTTCGCTAGTACCAGTCTCTCAGCAACAATTTGTCTATTTTTAAAAAGATCCGTCTCCCAATCGAATTCGGCGTAGACAATTGAGATCCCGGCACCACTGGTAGATCTCAAACGGATCAGACCCGGTAGCCCATTCAAAACATTCTCAATTGGTAGAGTGACTTGAATTTCTGTTTCTTCTGGTGCTAATCCCTTGGCCTCTGTCATCACAGTCACTATTGGTCTATTGAGATCCGGAAAAACATCAACAGGCAAATTTAACGCCTGCCATGTCCCAAGGATAAGTAAAATAACACTTGCAGCAAGTACAGCAAGCCTCTGGCGCAAGGCCAATTTTATTATTGTATTTAACACGATTGAGTCCTTAAAATTTGCACAAGGATAAAAAATCTAGCTGTGAATTAGGAAATGGGTGGCCTGTATAGCAATTGAGAAAATTCTTTTGAAATTTCAAGTTCTGTGATGAAGGTGACTTTAACAAGTATGGATGATGGTTTATAAGGAAAAAAATGTGGAACAACCAAAGCCGCGAAGTGACATTGCGTGCAAGTGTGCTGGCAATGATCTTTATGTTCTTGGGATGAATTGGATTCTTGGGCATGCGTAGTTAAGTCATCAGAACAAGCGCAAGATATTTCGGCTGCTCGGGCCGACAAGAAACTGATCATTAGAATAAGGGCAAATAAAAAGTGTTTCACTAAATAACTTTAATTCTCTTAAATTAAAAAGACAAAGAAATACATAATCGCAAAAACAATCCTATAGATTCCGCAGAAAACAAAAGTCCTATGATCTAACCATTTAAGGAATATTTTCACACTCAAGAAGCCGAAGACAAATGATGAAATCATTCCTACGCAAAGATACATAATTTCATTGGTACTAAGTGTGTAATCAATTTTAAGTAAAGAATAACCTGAAGCGGCGAGAATGGTAGGAATCGCAAGTAAAAATGAAAATTTGACTGATTCTGCTCGGGAAGCCCCTAAGAGCCTTCCACCTAAGATGGTCGCCGCAGATCTTGAAACACCAGGGATGAAGGCGATGCACTGAAAAAGTCCTATAAGAAAATAGTCTTTGTAAGTGAGAGCGTGGTTCTCCTTCTTAGAAGAAATGTTTTCAAGAAATAAGAGGACAATGCCTCCAATCAAAAGTGATGAACAAACCACTTGAGGAGTGAAAAGATACTTCTTAACGTAGCTGTGAAGTAGCAGACCCAAAACTCCAGTTGGAATAAACGCCAAACTCATTTTGAAAATGTAGCTTCGATCGTTGATGAGATCTTTCCAATAAATAAAAATAACAGCTGCAATGGCACCCGTTTGAATAACGATCTCAAAAAGTTTTAAAAAATCATTATTCTCAAGCCCCAAAGCATTCGAGGCTAAGATGAGATGCCCAGTAGAAGAGACCGGCAAAAATTCGGTAATACCTTCCACAAAGCCAAGAATTAGGGATGTCAGTAAGTTCATAGTTTTTCCTCAGATCATTTATTTAATGATAAAAAAATGAATCCGAGAAATGATTCTCTAAATTAAATTATACGCAGCGCTTCAATCCCAGGGTTCATCACTCTTGGGCGAAACAACATGCCCTAATCTGGATCTAAAATGGTGAAGAAAAGTTCGCTCTAACCCGTCCAGGACATCTCCCATGGACTCCAAAAGCATTGCATCCTCCGGACTCTCAAAGTGGGAGTGAGTTGTACACAGGATCCGAAGGGAAAGTAACCCCTTTCTGATTTCGTTGTATCTCTCTTCATCAAGGTCAGATTCAAAGTTTAATTCTTCGTTCATAACTGATCTCCCTGAAAATTTTTGGCAATTTCTAAATGCATCCTATTAAGTTGATCGAGTAATTGAAGAATGATGGACACGCCTTCATCATTAACGCCAAATT
This sequence comes from Halobacteriovorax sp., assembly GCA_020048985.1. GTDB lineage: Bacteria > Bdellovibrionota > Bacteriovoracia > Bacteriovoracales > Bacteriovoracaceae > Peredibacter. The sequence continues at coordinate 29,816 of JAIFLR010000131.1, forward strand.
CATCCTTTAATTCACAAATCAAGCGGATTCGGGCCAGATCTTCCTCATCCATAAATGATCCATCCTCTTGCGAAGGGTGAACCCAGTCTTCTTCAATATAATGAATAATAATTTCTTCATCAACTCCACTGAGACGACAAACTTCCTCCAATTTGATGAGATTCATTGTTGCGTCCTTGGATTGTAATCAAATTGTTGTTTCAAATTTTCAATTGCCGACTTCAAGGCTGGATTGACTTCTTTTGGCGTAACGACCTTGAGAACAACAATTTCATGACCGCGCTGGTCACCAACTCCAATCCCCTTCCCTTTAATTCGAAGTTTAGATCCAGTAGAAACCCCCGCCGGGATCTTGAGGAATACTTCCCCATCAAGAGTTGGGACTTTTATTTCAGCCCCTGTAATCGCCTCAATAAAACTAATAGGCACTTCTACTTCAACATCCATTCCAGATCTTTTAAATCCAGGCAGTGGGTTCACATCGATTTCAATATAGGCGTCACCCGGCTGCCCATTTCCCGAACTGGCTTCGCCCATTCCTTTAAACCTAAGTTTTTTTCCTGTCTCAATACCTGCAGGTATTTTTACCTGAAGTGTTTTTCCATTTTGCAGAGTAATCGTCTTTTCAGCTCCTATTGCCGCCTCTCGAAATTCAACTAGCATTTTATAGTTCACGTCCGCACCCTTTAAAATCCCTCCCCGACGTCGGCCAAAAAGGTTTTCAAAGAAATCATCACCGCCAACATCATCACCAAAAGAATAGGAGTATCGACCTCCCCCCTCTTGTGAATCATGGAACGTTTGTCCACGACGCCCTTGTGCCTTCATGTACTCTTCGTATTTTTTCTGTTGCTGCTCATCAGTTTCACCCCGGTCAAACTTGGCACGACTATCATTAGTACCGATGAGGTCAAAGGCATGGGAAATTTCTTTGAATTTTTTTTCTGCTTCTTTATTGCCTGGATTTAAATCCGGATGATATTTTTTCGCCAGTTTTCGATATCTTTTCTTAATTTCATCCAAAGAAGAATTTTTTGAAACACCTAAAATTGTATATGGGTCATTCATGATGAAATTGTATGAGACGAAATGCAGATAAAGAATGTGCACAGTACTAAGGCATAGATAACAACTTCGCTCTGATTTAGTTTTTAAATTGCCAAGCTAAAAGCTTGAGTTGTAATATCGCTCATGATCAAAAAACCACTTTTGAGAGGACATTTTCATCAAGCTGCTTTTTTTATGGCACTGGGCGCCTGCGTGATGCTTATTTTAAAAGCCACCGGCCAAACAGCAACGATCGCCAGCAGCATCTATTCATTTGGCCTTTTATTTTTATTGGGAACCAGTGCACTCTATCACCGCATAAACTGGAACGTTGAGGCAAGAAAATGGATGAAGCGACTTGATCACTCCGCAATTTACATCTTAATTGCGGGGACCTTTACGCCCATTTGTCTTCTGGCACTATCGGAAGAGTCAGGTGATAAACTTCTCATTACAATCTGGTCCATTGCATTTTTAGGAGTTCTTCAATCACTGTTTTATGTAAATGCCCCAAAATGGTTGAGTGCTACTCTTTACGTCATTGCTGGCTATATGATTTTGCCCTACGCTTTAGAACTTAAAAATTCAATAGGAGTGCCGAATCTAATCCTCGTCGTATGCGGTGGTATCGTTTATACCGTTGGCGCTGCAACTTATGCCCTGAAGAAACCTGTTCTGAAGCCTGAAGTTTTTGGTTACCACGAGGTCTTTCACATTCTGGTAATAGTCGGAGCTGCCTTTCACTTTGCTGTCATTTACACTTTGATATAACAAATGGGGGACCCTATCGGGCCCCCGCAATCTTTACTTGTTACTCATCTTAACTGAGTGAATGCTTTTGCAGTCCTTTGATAGTTTGCTCTTTTTAGATTCAACACAATCAAGCATCTCTTCATCGGCTTTGTTGGTACATCCCATGGCCTTGATTTCAGCGTGACATTTAATTTCCGTAGCTTCGTCGAATTCAACGACCGTCGTGGCAGCATAGGCCTGTGAGACCGTGGTAATCGCCAAAAACATAAATAACTTCTTCATGATATCCCCTTTCATATTTTAGTATTAATCAAACTGCTTCCCTATTGAGCCGATAATCCTTCCCACTGCATAAGGAACAGAATAATCACGGCTGACTGAATAACTAACAGCGTGACCAAATCCTACCTTATGCAACCATTCATGAAAGAGATTCGATGCAACGGAAGTCACAGGATTTGTCCCAAAGTACTTAGTGTTTACCCAAATACGTTTTGACGTACTGTAGGTATAGCCAATAACATTCGTGTCGGCAAAATAGAGTTGCACCTCCATATCAATGGCATTGTTCTTAGTGGGAAATAGTTTCTCTGCAGCATCGAGAACTTTTTGATAAATCTGTGCATTAGTAAAACCACCGTTATCAACAAATGTGAGTACTCCCAAGTAAGTATGGTTTAGAACCCTTGAGCGAAACTCTTCGGTTGCCACTACTTTCTTGATGATTTCAACTGCCTTATCAAATTTTTGTTGTTCAGTCAGTGTGGTATCAACAAAGAGAATATTGCTGTCAAAAGTATAGGCCTGGTTTGGTAAACCTGTATCTGTTGAGCCACCAGTTGTTCCACCCGATGTGCCGCCAGTTGTTCCACCCGATGTTCCACCAGTCGTGCCACCAGTTGTTCCGCCCGTCGTATCACCAGTTGTTCCGCCCGTCGTATCACCAGTTGTTCCACCCGTCGTATCACCCGCAATGGGCTCGGATCCAACAGTGCAGCTAGTGGCACCATCGGACTTTTCTGCTTGGATACCAGCGACGCATTCGTCACCATTACCACTATCTTTATTACAAGAGGCCAGAAACGAGATCATTAATAATAGAGAAAAAAACTTTATCATTCACACCGTCCTTGGTTTCGCGGCAAACATCATCCTGATGAATGATGGAAAAAATATGTAATTTAAGAAGTGAAAAGGGCAAACCACTCAATGAGTAATTTAAAAATATAAGCAGTTAGAGCGATCGATGAAATGGTAATGGACAAAAGTGTAAAAGCCACAAAGCCAAGAACTAGACGTGATTTATTGGTCGCAGCCGATGGTTCTCGCAAATGAGATTCAATAATTTCGATATTTTTATTATTACTCTTCCAAAAGAAATCAAAAATATTTCCTAAAGCAGGAATAAAGTCCGCAACATTCTCAATCAAAACATTTAGACCCATTCGCAAAAGTGTTGAAGGGGTGCATCCGAGTTGCATGCCGCAAAAAATGATGTAGAGAGAAATTACGTTGGAGATAAAATCCCCAATAAAAGGAACGAGGCCAAAAATGCCATCAAGGCCAAACTTTAGCCCAAAGGGACCAGAAAACTTAGAGTCCATTAGTACGCTAAGTTTTCTAAGGTTTTGAATATTTACATTTGACGACATAAAACAAGAGTAACTTAGTGTCTCAAATGAAGCAATCAGTTTCGGTAAAACTCCTTGGCTTGCTTAACCAAGGACGAAAGAAAAGGCCTGATTCGAACGACTGTTTCTCTGCTGGCAGCTTCAAGAGAAAGCCCCTCTCCCCCAATGATTAAAAAAAGTCTCTTTTGAACAGAATCCCACTTCAGAATCTCATTTGAATTAATCGCAATTTCAACATCCGGAATCCCATCTCTAAACATATGAGTAATCACACGGATGTCTCTTTGTGCCTCAAGGGCTGCATGATTCAGCGTTTTTTCGCCTCTACTCTTAGCGAATCTAATATCGAAGAGCTCTTCAAGTTCAACATCAAGTGATCGTGACTTCTCTAACATTTCATCCTCCTAGTTCAATTCAATAAATATCTGAGTCCAGTAAAAAACCCCATTCTGGTTTTGCTTGAAACCAAAACCCGTATGAGTGAAACGAGGCTGCTCCATATTTGCTCGATGTCCTGATGAACTTAGCCAGGCACTAAAAACAGCGAATGGTGTTTTTTGGCCCATGGCCACATTCTCTGCACATAAGTTCCCTCCCCCTAAAATTGATCTGGCTTCTTCACATCGCGTGGAGAAACCACCGTGGCCAAAAGAAACAGAACCGTTTGCCATATCAGTACTGTGATCCATAGCAAGTTTTGCCAAATCCAGATCAAGAATGATTGGACCCAATCCCAACTTTGTGCGGTGATCATTTAGGAATTTCATATACTCCAGTGAAAAATCAGGTGTGGCAATGTTTTCATTACGTGCCGGGCCCGTATCACCTGAGTCAAGAGGTTCTAAGTAATCGACCAAAGCTATATCCTCTTTCTTTTCACACGAACTTATAATTAAAATAAATAAGAACAAAAGTCTTATCATCAGCACGCCTTAGGTTTATACGTTTTTGTAATCTAAACGGTACCCCTCGTTTTTAATCAACGTAATCTCGAAGGCATCCCCGGCAAGTTGTTTGAGTTTGTGCCGCAAATTACTGACATAATAAAAAGGGGTCATGTGGTAGAAGTTCCCCTCTGCCTCTAGCAACTTCTTAATCCTTTTGGGATCAACAATATTCCCAGTTCGTTTAGCGAGTAAAACCAGTAGCCGCATTTCTATCTTTCCTACTTGCAAAATCTGATCTTTTAAAATTAATAATTGTTGTCTAACATCAATTCGAAGGTCCCCAAAGGTCAGTACATCCTCTTCGCCATTAGTGGCCTGCATGAGCGAGTTAATTTTCAACTTTAACTCGCAAAACTTAAAAGGCTTTAATAAGTAATCATAATTAGTGGGTGAAAGATCCTTGAGCATGAATTCATCAAATGCGCCTTCCCCAACCATTAAGACCGGAAGACTTGCGCCAAACTGACGGAGAGATTTATAAAAAGCAAGTCCTGACTCTTGATTTAATTGATAATCGACAATTATAAGATCAAATCGGATTTCTTTTAAAAACTTCCAGGCACAGGTGGAATCGAATGCAGAATGAACAGTACATCCATTAAATTTCAATGTGAGGTTTATGAATTTCCTGAGTGAAGAATCATGTGAAACGAGCAATACCTTTGTCATCTTATTCCCTTTGGTCATTTGTGTTACGGGTGAAAACAATTTGTCATGAAAATGATTTTAAAGAAATCGAGGTAATTGATTCCCGATTTTCAGCTCCATACTTTTTCCAGATTGTCACGACTATTGGGTGATGAGATAAAACAGACTTAGTTACTTTCCGTTAAAAACTTTACGCAAGCTTGAGTTTGAGTATGATGGCTAAAAGTTAAAAAAATGCTACGGGAGAAAAGAATGCCAAAGATTCTAATCGTTGAAGATGATCCTCAGATTTCAAAAAGTTTGTCTCTCAATTTAAGGTTCAGTGATTTTGAAGTAAAAACTGTCAACACCATGAGTGAAGCTTGGGACATCATCAAAAATGAACATTTCGATCTGGTTTGTCTTGATATTGGATTGCCGGATGGAAGCGGACTCGATCTGTGCCAAAATCTAAGAGACGCAGGAAATGATATTCCCATTCTCTTTATCAGTGCCAGGACAGACGAAGCAACTGTCGTTAAAGGAATCAATTCAGGTGCTGACGATTATCTAAGAAAACCTTTCGGGATGGATGAATTAAAAGCAAGAATGAATAAAATCCTAAAAAAATTCACTCTTCCATCTTCCGTTATATCTTTCGGAGACCTAACCATTGATCCTGCTAAAAGGATCGTAAAGATCATGGATAAAATGGTGATCCTTGGGAGGAAAGAATTGGAGATCCTGATTCTTCTCACTAAAAAGGCAGGAGACATCGTCACTAGAGATAAAATCTTATCTGTTCTTTATGACAATGCAGACATGTTTGATCGAACTGTGGATTCACACATGAGTCACCTCAGAAAGAAACTTAGATCGGTAGCGGGCCCGGCTTTGCAGATAAATTGCGTTTACGGTTTAGGGTATCGATTGGAATGGAAATGAATTCATGATGGCGAAAATCTCCATTTATTTTCGATTATTCCTGGTCAGTATCCTAGGGGCATTGGCCTTAAGTCTAATTTCTCTTTATTCACTCGTGCTTATTTCAGATATGGTGGTGGAGGATTATCGTTACGGGTACCTGATGTATATTGGGAGGAAGATAGAAAAAACGTCTAAAAAACTTCCTGTCACTAAAATCAATGTTAATAAATACCCTGTACCAGCTGTATCCCCTAAAGATGCACTCTCTATCATCAAAGTAACAGAGGTTGCAGGTCCCTCATTGCTCGAAAAGATTCAGGTCCAAAAAGGGCCTAAACCATCGCTGTGGCTAGTCTCCGCAGAAGGATCTATTCTTTCTGCTAACACATCACAACCTCTGCCGGCAAAATGGATGGATTTACCGCGCCCTCGTAATGTCCACGGAATGGAAAACACAGATACTTTTTTGCTCGAGGCAAAAACATTTATTATCCGTTTAAATACAACACCAAGCACATTCCTTGTTACTCACAATCCAAGATCGCTCTTTCAAGGGCCATTCCTTTGGATTCAGGGTTTTCATACTTTTACCACTGCAGCTTTGGCAGTCTTCCTTGCGCTCTCAATTTGTTATTATTACCTCAGAAAAAAATCAGTGGAGGCGAGAAAGGTATTACAGAGGCTTGAGGCGGGAGATTTAAAGTCCAGATTTGAAATTAAAAGGTTTGATCAATTTGGAAATTTAATTCTCGACTTCAACAGAATGGCCGACGAGATTGAACGCCTTGTAAAACGGTTAAATGATACCGAAACATCTCGCTCTCATCTCCTTCAAGAACTTGGCCATGATCTAAGGACCCCTCTTACGAGCTTAGGAACTTCATTTGAAGCACTGAAATTCTATAACGATCAAATGAGCGCAGAAGATCGAGAAGAAGTATTCTCAATGATTGACGCTGACATCAGATATTTTAAAGAACTTTTGGAGAAACTGACCATTATCGCGACGATTGATGAATCTCACTACAAAGTGTCTTCGGAGAAAATCGATCTTGCAAAAATCTTAGAGGACGAACTTAAAAATCGACAAATCGCTTCAGGTAGCGACATAAGCTGGATTTTCAAGGTTTCAAGAAATAAGGAACATGACCTTCTCGGCGATTATCATTTAATTAGCAGGCTTTTTAAAAACGCTTTTGATAATGCTGCTAGGTATGCTCAGGGCAAGGTGGAAGTGGAACTTTTCTCAAAAAATGGATCTGTTGAAGTGATGGTGAAAGACGATGGGCCAGGATTGACAGCAGATGCACTAAAATTGTTCGGCAAGAGAAGAGAGCGCAGGCAAGTGATGGATAGAGACCCTAGAAACTTCTCACTCGGTTTGGGATCAGTCATCATGAGAACGATTGCAGAGGTTCATGATGGACGGATAATCATTTCTAATTTGGATAGTGGTGGGGCCTGTCTTAAAATAATCTTTACCAAAACTTGTTAATTTACTTGTGACTAGAAGCTCCGTTAAAAAGCGGGAGGTATTGATCATATCCTTGTTTGTGCATATCTTCTAAAGGCACGAACCTCAGGGCGGCTGAATTAATGCAAAACCTCTTCCCTCCCTTATCGGCAGGCCCATCATCGAATACGTGACCAAGATGGTTGTTACTGTTCTTACTTCTGACCTCTTTGCGCGTAAAGCCCAAATTGAAGTCAAGTTTAACTTCCAAGTTCTTATCGTTAATCCCTTTGGTGAAACTTGGCCATCCAGTCCCTGAATCATATTTATCTAAGGAACTGAAGAGTGCCTCACCAGTGACGACGTCAACATATATCCCAGGTCGTTTATTGTCCCAATACTGGTTATTAAAAGCCGGTTCAGTCCCCTCTTCTTGGGTGACCTTGTACTGCATTGGAGTGAGACTTTTTTTCAGTACGTTTTTTGACGGTTTTGAATCAAGGGCCTGGACATAATTTGAAATAAAAAAAGAAAGTAGTAACAAAAACTTATACTCTCTCATGCGCGCCCTCTCCATCTAAGTTATTTACTTTTCTGTTTTTCTTATTCTAAAATAATTCTATGAAAATGACTATTAATATGGAAACCATCAACAAGTTTCAAAACTTGAATGACAATACACTTAGTGAGTTAATTAATCATTTTCTAGAACACATCCCAGTACATCTTAAAAAGATGCTTGAGGCTTACTACCTCAAAGACTTTCCTACGGTAAAAAAACAAGCACATCTTATTTATTCAATGGCGACCACCCTTGGGGCCGACATCTTGGCGGACCTTTCAGCTGAAATCGAATTTGCAAAAGACAAAAATGAAGCGGCGTTAGATGAGCTACTACATGAAAAAGTCATCAAATCGCATAAAGAGTTCAACCTCCTAAAAGTTGAACTGAATAAACTACTTTAGTTAATCAGTTTTCAAAAATTCATTCAAATTCAAGTTTATCCCCAGATCAATCTCTGTTCAACTTAGATCAATTCGCAGCATGGGAGGAACCTATGGCGAGAATCTTAATGGTCTGGTTTATTTTATTGAATATATCTCCTACGCACTCCAAAGATACCGGGGCAGCGGTGTCGCCGTCTCCTGAAGGTGATACCAGAATGGGCGCCGACGCTGCAACTAGCGGTACCGACATTACAGATAAGGAGCTTCAAGCGATGGAAGAGAAAGGAGAAATTGATGATCTTCAGAACACACCAAAAAAGGAACGTCCTGCTGATGAAGATACGACGCATACAAATGTGAAATAAAGCCCCATGTTGGCCGACGATAGCAGCGTCAAGTCCTTCAAATGAAGGCAGGCCTAGTGGCATGTATATTGAATGTTTAGTCAAAAAGGGAATATCTATGGCTTATGTAAAAAAGATCCCCTTAACCCGACAACAAGAAATAGATCAGAAAGAGCGTGATTTTCATGATCACAATCTCCCACAACTCCCAAATATCATCAAAACACTTCTTGGTGCAATTGAATCAATTGAAGAAAAAAGTATTCCTTACGCATTAATAGGTGGCATCGCTGTAAAAGAGCTAGGTCGTCCTAGGGTGACTCATGATATCGATATTTTTGTAAAGCCTGATGACGCTGATTATGTACTAGAGATCTTGAAGGAGAAGGGGTTTGAAATTGAAAGAAGAGACCCCTTTTGGCTCTACAAAGCTTGGCGTGATGATGTTTTGGTCGACATCATTTTTCGGTCATGTGGTGATCTATATTTCGAGGAAGAAGTCCGTGAGCACGTGAGAAGGATCCCCTACTACGGGCAATTTGTGAATGCCATAAGTCCGGAAGACTTCATCGTGATAAAATCAGCAGCTCATCAAGAGGACAATCCTCACCATTGGCATGACGCACTTGCCGTACTGACTCAGGGGAATCTTGACTGGGAATATCTGCTCAAAAGAGCAAGACACTCACCTCGAAGAGTCCTGTCTCTACTTATTTATGCTCAATCAAATGATATTGCGATACCAAACAACATAATAAAAAAACTCTATCTCATTGTTTATGAGTCACCCACTTATAATCCAGAACCTGTAACTCATCCTTACTGCAAGGAGAAATATAGAACAGAACATTTGTTTCCCGAAGAAAGAGAGCCTGCTATTTATACGAAAGGTCGAATCATGGAGGCCCTTACCACTGATGAAAGAATAGCTGAACATGATATAAAAGTTGTCGTGTCCGATTCTTCGATAGTTGTTAAAGGAGAGGTTTTTACCAACGAACAAAAAGAAGCAGTTAATGAGGTGATTCGGAACCTGGAGCCATCGATGGAGCTCAGGAATCAAGTTCATGTTAGGATTCTTACGCCTCCTGAAGGAAGTGAGGCGATTTCATGATAAGAATAGCGGCCGCAGGTGATATTCATTTTGATAGACAGTCGCATAATCGCCTGGGACAACACATGGATGACATCGCTGAGAAGGCAGACATTTTCCTCCTCGCTGGTGATCTGACGCAAACAGGTCATCCAGAAGAAATGCAAATACTAGCAAATGATCTGAAAAAATCACCCATTCCTGTCATCGCTGTCTTGGGCAATCATGACTATCACGTGGATCAAGTGAGTTCTGTAACCCAAATTCTCAAAGACGCCGGCGTTACAGTACTGGAAAGGACCTCGACCATTTTAACGATAAAAGGTGAAACGATTGGCATTGCAGGGGCAAAAGGTTTTTGCGGGGGATTTATCGGAGCATCCGGTAGTGATTTTGGAGAGCCCGAAATGAAAAGTTTCATGAGGCACTCAAGATCAGAGGCGAGACAACTGGAACAAGTAATAAAAGACCTCGATACAGATTATAAAATTGTTCTTTTACACTACTCACCAACCACCCAAACTTTATCGGGTGAAAAAAAAGAGGTCTACCCTTTCCTCGGTTGTTATTATCTCGCCGAAGCTGTTGACTATGGGAAGGCTGACATCGTCTTTCACGGCCATGCCCATGGAGGCATAGAAAAGGGAAACACCCCAGGTGGCACACCTGTTAGAAATGTTGCCCAACCTGTAATAAGGCACGCATTCAACATCTATACGCTGGAGAGAAAACTTAATCCGACATTTCCTCAGTAATCCTCATAAAAACCTTCCCCTTGCTCGTCTTCAGAACTTTTTGAAACATGAATCTCATTCGTCACATTCAATACACCGAAAGTCCCTCTTGCTATATCCTCTGCAAGCCATTTCTTATCCATGGAACTAACAACTCCGTGAAGAATAATAGAATCGTTATCGGCGCTGACCACTAAATCCTCACCACTCAGTAGTGGATTATTGAGTATTTGGTTTTTTACGTCGTCACAAATTCGCTCTTCATTATGCACAAGATCAGTTGAAATATTATCCATAGTGACCTCCTGTTTTCAATTTTAGTAATTTTACCAAACCATTGACTCACCATGAAGTCTCTTAAACTTGTTTTCCCCTGAAGAAGACCCGGGAAACAAATGTTTAACTGCAAAGCAAAGTAGTTGATTCCTTTATGTGCATCGACCTTACGCGACCACACATTTCCTTGGGGTAGGCTTTAGATGACAAAAATACCATTAATTCAGCATGATGATCCTGCCTATTTTGCGTATAAAACATTGGAGGTTTTATGTACATCCTTGGTTTCGTTTTTTGCCTCATCAGCTTGCCTCTCTTGGCAGCACCAAGTATTCGCTCACAAATTTATGATATAGACATAGCAAAAAACCCTCAGGAGGATACACTCATCTTTCTGATGAATGGGACCGTGGCAAAAGCCCAATCAGGAAAATCAGCGATTCTCGACTTTTTAAAGGATGCCAAAAATAAATCTGGCACCTATGATTTTAAACTTGATAAAAACCGCTACATTCTTGATGTGACTCCTTCAATCGCACAGGAAGAATCAACTTCACTTGATTTGTTAGATCTTGAAGAGCCGCTGGCCTATATCCCAACCACAATTGCTTCCATGGATGTTGCCAAGAAATATTTCAAAGAGGCGCGCTACAATCCTAAAGATTCACAATGTTTCAACCGGGCTATGGTTTGGACTTACGAGTGGTGGAGAAATCACAGTTTAAAATCAAACAAGATTCTCATTTATTTCTCACGAACATATATTCGCCGTTATAATTTTGAATGGTGGTTCCACATCGCTCCTTACGTTCACGTAAAAGATCAAGACAAAGTTGTTGAGCGTGTGATGGATGTAAAATACGGAAGAGGGCCTCTTGAGTTTAGAAAATGGACCAATCTTTTTGTGAACAAAGATCCTGAATGCCCTGTGATTACCAAGTTTTCAGATTATGCTGACTATCCCTTCTCTGGAGAATGTTTTAT